>JAUCGE010000002.1:0-23464 GCA_030377965.1 Desulfobacterales bacterium HSG16 | reverse complement strand
ACGATCCTGATAATACCTATGCTTACAACAAGTTAGGCCGTGTATTCGAAAAACAAAAGAATTATGAAGAAGCGATCAATCAGTACCGTAAAGCAATTGAGATTGATCCTGATAATACCTATGCTTACAACAAGTTAGGCCGTGTATTCGAAAAACAAAAGAATTATGAAGAAGCGATCAATCAGTACCGTAAAGCAATTGAGATTGATCCTGATAATACCTATGCTTACACGATGTTAGGACTTGCATTTTATAAACAAAAGAATTATGAAGAAGCGATCAATCAGTACCGTAAAGCAATTGAGATTGATCCTGATAATACCTATACTTACACGATGTTAGGACTTGCATTTTATAAACAAAAGAATTATGAAGAAGCGATCAATCAGTACCGTAAAGCAATTGAGATTGATCCTGATTATGCCACTGCATACTACAACCTGGGAACTGCATTTTCTGCACAGAAGAATTATGAAGAAGCGATCAATCAGTACCGTAAAGCAATTGAGATTGATCCTGCTTATAGCATAGCAAAAGTTAATTTTGCAGCGCTTTGCCTACTGATCGAAGACTTCGATGAGGCTTTTAAAATTGCAAACGAAATGCTCAGTGAAAAAGATAATTCCATTGATGAAATATTGGCAATGAAATTTATCATAGTTTACTCATTACTCTGTCAGGGGAAACGATCCGAGGCATCTATTGCAATGAAAGAGTTCATTGAATATTACAAGTTAATTATGAAAGAGTATTCCAGGGTATGCCGTTATATCGATATAAAGATGTTTGTAGAGGGTTATAATAAAATAACAAAAACTGACAGACGATTTATGCTCTATGTAATTGGCATATTAGAATCAACAAAACGCGCAGGTGATATAAAGATTAAAAAACTTGAATCATCGCTATCAGAATTATTCAAAGAATAAAGCGAGTTCTTCGGCTATTTTTATGAGATACAAACAGAACTTTGCCAGAATTTCAACCTTGATTCACAGCTTTAGCGGATAACAAAAAGCAGGCAATACAGATCAAGGCCAGGTAATAAGGAAAAAACAATGCAATATCCTCTACGGGAAAAAATCGGTAATCCCGACTTGCTTGTCGGACGGGAAAAAGAATTTACGAGCTTTGGGAAATGGATTGCCAATATTCCAAAATGTCTTTCCAAATCCAGGGTCATTCTCGCTCGCAGGAAAAGCGGAAAAACCGCACTTGTACAACGTATATTCAATAAACTCTGGAGCGAAAATGGAGAAGTGATTCCTTTTTATCTGGATATTGCCGAAAAGAATATCTGGTATCCGGATTTTGCAATCGATTACTACAGAACTTTTGCGTCACAAGTCATTTCTTTCCTTGAACGGGATGAAAAATTAGTCAGAGAATCCCTGCCTCTGGGAGAAATCAAAGAGTATGGTATTTCACATTCGATAAAATCCTTTGTCAGGGATGTCAATCTGCTTATAGCGGAGAAAAAAGTGGGCGGCCTGCATGATTCAATGTGGCAGACAGCATATTCCGCACCACATCGGTTTGCCGATCTTTATGATCGGCGCTTTCTGGTAATGCTGGATGAATTTCAGAATATCGCGGGTTATGTATATCGGGATGAAAAATGTGCAGGGAAGCCCGACAAAACCCTTCCCGGAAGTTTTCACTCTCTATCAGAATCAAAAATTGCTCCCATGCTCGTTACCGGTTCATATGTTAGCTGGCTGATTGAAATCAGCGGGAAATACATCCAGGCGGGTCGGTTGGCTGAATATTACATGAAACCCTGTTTGACAAACGAAAAAGGCTTGCAGGCTGTATATAAATATGCCGAAGTTTATAACGAGCCTGTAACAAATGAAACAGCTTTTTTGATCAACCGCCTGTGCATGTCCGATCCGTTTTTCATCTCCTGTGTGATACAGAGCAATTATGAGAACAGGGATCTGAGCAGTGAAGAAGGAGCGATTGACACATTCAATCATGAAATCACCAACAGGCGTTCTCACATGTCCAAAACATGGAGCGAATATATTCAACTGACCATGCATAAAGTCAACGACCGTTATGCAAAAAGTATGCTCCTGCACCTCAGCAGGCATTCCGACAGATACTGGACTCATAAAGAACTCAAAGATGAGCTGCAAATTGATCTTGATCTTGATGAAATCAAGAAAAAACTGATCCTTCTGGTAGAAGCAGATGTCATTGAGTGGGGAAGCTCCGACATCCGGTTCAGAGGTTTGCAGGACGGGACGTTTAACCTGATTTTACGGAATCGATTTGAAGAGGAAATCAGCGGTTTTATCCCTGACCTGAAACAGGAAGCCCATGAACAGGTACGAAAACTGCAAAAAGAGAAAAAAAGCCTTCAGGGAATGCTGAACACTCTTTCCGGTCAGTTTGCCGAATACCAATTGGCGACAGCGTTTCGCACAAAGAAACGTTTTGTACTGTCAGAATATTTCAGTGATGTGAAGGATACGACCAGGCTCAATATCATCAATGTGAAACAGCGATTGCCCGTTCAACGCAAAGACGGAAAAAACATGGAGCTGGATGTGATTGCAGAATCGGATTGCGGGCGCATAATCGTTGTTGAAATCAAAAAATGGAAAACAAAAATCGGCAAAAATATTGTGGAAGACTTTGCTGAAAAAATAGAGATTTACGCGAAAAATGAAAATATTTCAGGAAAGATGATCTTGCCAGTTTTTCTGTCTCTGGGCGGATTTACGGATGAAGCTATACAGTTTTGTAAAAAGATGGAAATCGGAACAGCGGAACGTATCATGCATTTTTAATGTAATGGTTTAATTGCACGCTGCATTTTCGGGCAAAAAGAACAATAAGGATACGGCTAACTAACATCAAACAGAGGTTACAGGACGGCAACATGGATTTAAAAAAAAGAACTTCTTCCATATTTTTTATGACATTAGCAGTATCGTGTATACTGACCGCTTATATTTATAATCAACGCATAAAATCTTATAAATATAATGTCACACAGGATTACAACTACAACTTCGATAAAAATAAATGCGAAATTTTCTTCCCGGATCTGATAGACGGGCATATAAACCTGCCTGAAACAGAAAAAAAATGGGATACCGGGTTTCTGGAAGTCAATGTAAAGGCAAGCTGGTCAGGAAAGTTTTTTAACCCTTATATAAAATTGAGTTCGGAGAATTTGAGCGTAAAGCAGTATTTCGAAGTCGGAGCTTCCGGACTCAGGTATATAAATATAAGCCATTTTGATGAATTCGGATCTCCTGCTCCGCAGATACGTCTTGACAGGTATCATGTTTCCCTTGCTGATAAAAATGTCCGATTGATTCTTTTTGCCAATCCTGAAATAAATAAATCAAAAATATTAGTGATTGCTCCCCATCCAGACGATGCTGAAATAGCTGCTTTCGGCCTGTACAGCGACAAAAATTCTTATATCGTCACGGTGACTGCTGGTGACGCAGGAGGAAAACAATATGATGAGGTATATGAAAACCACGCTGAACATTACTTAAAAAAAGGCGAATTGAGAGTCTGGAACAGCATAACGATTCCCATGTTAGGGGGAGTCAGCCCGCATAAGGCAATAAATCTTGGCTATTTCGATGGAACATTAAAATTTATGCATAAAGATAAATCAACCCCTGTACGGGCAAAATTTTCCGGAGTTTCGGACATGGGCCATTACCGGGAAAAAAATGTGTCAGACTTGATACCTTCAGTCAAAGTGCCTGCAATCTGGAATTCCCTGGTGGAAGATTTCAGGCATCTTTTAGAGGTAATTGATCCAGATATAATAGTAACTCCATATCCTGCCATAGATAAGCATAACGATCATAAATTGTCCACTCTCGCCTTGTTCGAAGCAATAGTAAAAAATAATTCAAAAAAAGGTTCTCTGTATCTTTATACGAATCATTATCCGTTGAGCGCCAACTATCCGGCAGGTAAAACCGGGAGCCTGATATCGCTCCCACCGTTTTTTGATGAATCGCCCGTATTTTTTCAAAGTATTTATTCTTATAACCTGCCTGTTTCAAAACAAAAGGACAAACTGTTCGCACTGGATGCAATGAACGATTTGAGAATGGATACCGAATGGAGGTTTGGTTTCAGCCTTTTCAAAAGAGCGATACTGCAAGTGCTAAACAACACGCTGAATAGAGATCGTAGTTACTTCAGACGAAGTGTGAGGGCAAACGAACTGTTTTTTATCATGAAAGTTAAAGATATTTATGATTCTGAAATTTTTGAAAAATTGAAGGGGGAAATCAAGATTTTATGATCAGTCTCCAATCGATCCTGAATTTCGACAGATATTTTCGCAGCCTGTCAGTATCGTTTGATGTTTTCTTGTTTTGCCTGGAAGCTGCGAACAATTTTCTGCCTGCTTCTGACAGGCTTGAAGATTTTCGGCAGACACGGATGACTTCGGCTAATTGTACGCGGTCGAAAAGATCCATTTGTTCCGTGCTGTTTTCTCCCAGAACCCGGTCTATATTTTGACTGTCCGTATTTTTGTTTACAGGCTGCCAGGATCGTTTAAGGCGGGATAATTCCTCGCTTACCACTTCGGTGTTTATTCTGCCACCAGGGGCTATTGTCGCCATTCGAGTGACTGCCGCGTTCAAATCCCTGAAATTGGCTGACCATATGGCCTGACCTGAGGTGGCAAAGCGCAGGAAAGATTTTTTTGCCTCTTTGTTGAATGTCACGTTATTGCCCGTTTTTCCGGAAAATCGGTCAAGCTCGTATTCGAGATTCGGTGCAATGTCTTCTGACCGGTCTTTTAAACCCGGGAGGTAAAAAGTCCAGAGGTTGATACGCGCAAACAGATCTTCTCTGAACCTTCCTGCGGAAACATCCTGTCCGAGATCCCGGTTTGTGGCACAGATCAGTTGGAAATCGCTTTCAACTTCGTGATCTGAACCCACTGGGAAAAAACGCTTTTCCTCAATGGCTCGAAGCAGCATGGATTGTTCATCAAGGCCGAGTTCCCCAATCTCGTCCAGAAAGAGAATTCCCTGGTCTGCTGATATCAAAAGTCCTTTTCGGTTACGTTCTGCACCGGTAAAAGCACCTTTTACATGGCCGAACAGAGCGGACATGGCTCCGTCACCGTGGATGGTTGCACAATTGATTTCCATGAAGGTTCCCGACAGTTTGTATCGGACTTTCTTCAACTCGTAAATCTTTCTTGCTATGTGGGATTTGCCAGCACCTGTAGGCCCCATGAGCAGTATGGGGTCCTGGGATACCATAGCGACCTGTTCGATTCGTTCGATAATCGCATTGAATTTGTGGTTGAGGGTTTTGATGCCTGATTTTAAAAATGATATATCATCCTGAGTCTGCTGCATGAATCGGGAAGCAATCAGATCGTATCTGGAAAGATCCAGATCTATGATGATTAAACTTCCCGCAGTTTTCATGTCCTTTTTTCTTAACGGCGGACTTGTCTGGATCAGTTTTGCCGGAAAATATCGGGCTTCGGTCAAGAGGAACAGGCAGATCTGAGCCACATGGGTTCCGGTGGTGATATGTATGAAATAATTATTTTTATCCGTATCAAATGGATATGACCGGGCAAAGGAAAAAAGTGCTGAGTACACATTTTCAAAATCCCAGGGATTTTCAAATTCCACCTGGTGGGGAGCCACCCTGGTTTCGGGTGCAACACTTTTGATATCACTGGAAATCTGATTGAGAAGAGTCGAGAATTTTTTCTGATACAGGATATCTAAGCGATCAACTAAAAAATCTTCCTGCTGGCACAGCGCTACTGTGGGCCGCCAGCGGTTCCATCTTGTTGCGTCATAGCTTTTATCCAGAGTCGGGCCAAGCAGGCCGATTACTACATTTTTTTTTGTGGTTTCCATGTATGGTATCATGTTATGTAATATGTTACGGTCACAATCGTATTTTTGAAGGTTATTGCAGAAAACAGTTTAAACAACAAGGTATTCATTGAGATGATCATAGAAAAAACCATGTATTGTCAACAAAAATTATGTTGGCAATGCCTGTTGAAAAAATTAAAATAAGCTTGCAGAAACAAATGTCTATTGGTTTTTAAAGAAAACAGATTCTTTGCAATAATTCAATAAGGACACTGTGCCATGCTCAAGACAATCAGTTTAAAAATTTTATCAATGGTGGTTTTAGGGTTTGTTATCATGATCTTGATCGTTATGAGTCTTACCGATTATGAGTTTAAAAAAACCATAGATCAAAGCCAGGAGGTTCTCCTTTCCAGCAAACTTGACTCTTTTCTGGTAACACTTCATAAAATATATGGAGAAGTGGCTGACCTGGAAAAGACCATTGGGTCAAAAGGTATCGAAGAATATAAGTTGGATGCTCAAAAAGAAATCCTTATTGAAATACGATCCAAATATTTTCTGTCAGCCGAACAGGATTATCCTTTTTTTATCATAAACAAAAAAAATGATATTCTGCTGTATCTCCCTGATAATGAGTCTGGTTTATCCAGATCATCAGATATTATTGCAAAAATTCAAAGTATGAAGTCAGGTGAACTGGAGTATAGTGAAGGGGGCGAAAAAAAATGGATTATATGCAAAGATTTCGATAACTGGGGCTGGATTCTCGGATATACGGTTCCCTTGACAACCAAATACAAGGATCTTTACCGGCTCAGACACAATCTTATTCTGATCATGATAGGGTGTATAATCCTTAATATTATAGGACTTTCGTATATTATCATTCAGACTGTCATCAATCCGGTCAAAAAAATCGGGGTCGATTTGACAACCCGTGCAGGTCAGATGGTGTTGGTGGCTGGTGAGATAGCCTTTACCAGTCGATCTCTGGCTGAAGGAGCTTTTGAACAGGCTTCTGCCGCAGAGGAGGTTTCTGTTTCCCTTGAAGAGATATCAGGTAAGGTGAAAAATAGCGCAGGTGATGCAGGCAATGCTGATATGCTGATGCAGAAGACGAGCCAGACTGTAAGCAAAGCCAGCTCCATCATGACCGGGATGATGGAAAAAACAGATGAAGCCACCCGGTCTATTGATGAAACATCTCGAATCATAAAAACCATTGATGACATAGCGTTTCAGACAAATCTTCTGGCCTTGAACGCTGCGGTCGAAGCTGCCCGTTCAGGAGAGGCAGGTGCAGGCTTTGCAGTGGTTGCAGATGAAGTCAGAAATCTGGCCATGAGATCTGCCCAGGCTGCAAAAAATACGGCAGTGATAATCAAAGGAACAGTCACAAAAGTCAATGAAAGCGCAAGCCTTGTAACAAAGGCCAAGGAAGCTTTTGATGAGGTAGCAGAAAATATTGCTGATGCCAGCCTGATTGTCGAAGGTATTGCATCAGGATCGAATGAACAGGTTCATGCCATAGAACATATAAACACGGCAGTTCAGGATATCAACAAGGTGACACAGCAGAATGCGGTAAATTCGGAAGAATCTGCTGCCGCGTCAGAAGAGATGAACTCACAGGCCGAAGCTACAAAAGAAGTGGCCATTGATCTTGTGGGGTATATAGAACGTCGAACCTTCAAACGACACAAGAAACGATGGAGGGGGCTGATTGATGATCGACAGGAATTCACTACAGTGGATATCAGCCGTGGCGGGGCCTGCGTAAAGTATCATGACCCTGCTCGCACACCTAAAAATGGCGATGTGGTTAAGGTTATCCTGAAAAACAGAGAAATGAAGGCCCAGGTAATCGGAAGATCACAGCCGGAAGCTCCGGAAGAAGGTTCTCTCGTGCGGCTGAAATTCAATCATAATCCCAAGGATATTGGAAAAAATCTGGGATTGAGATGATACAAATTATTTTTTGAGCTGGCTGTACATCTTGCGGCAGTTTGTACTGAAGGGGGTGGTAAAAGATTGCAAAAAAACAGACACCCCGTGAAAAACCGTGGATGTCTTTCAGGGGTGTCTCAAGGTTCTGAATCCTTTTCAATCGTTCTATTCAGACATATTGATGTCCGAACCAAAATGTTATCGGCTGATCATACCTCCGGCCAGGGTTGCCAGAAGAATTTCGAAAACAGCCACCGACATGTAATTATGACCGAGTGTGGCATAAACGATACCACCACCGACGATTGCCGGTACGGCGAATACTATCAGGGTTCCCAGTTTTTGGCTGATGCTCATTCAATTTACTCCTGTAATTGGTTTGATTTGATCAATTCATCACCTGCCCATATTTGATTGCCTATATCAGCAAGTAACTGCCAAGTAAAGGAAAAAATATACTATCTTTCCACTATCATGGCCATTCCCATACCGCCGCCTATACACATTGAGACAAGACCTGTGCTGTATCCTTTTCTTTGCATCTGATACATTCCGCTGACCATCTGCCGCGCTCCGGTGCATCCAATGGGATGGCCCAGGGATATTCCTGATCCAAGTTCGTTGGGCTTGTCATTTTCAATACCGAGTTCCCGCATACACCCAATTGCCTGGGCAGCAAATGCTTCATTCAATTCGATCATGTCGATATCACCAATTGCCATGTCACATGTTTTCAATACCTTGCGAATGGCCGGAACCGGGCCAAGCCCCATATATGCCGGATCAAGTCCGCCTGATGCAAAGCCTTTGATTCTGACTAACGGCTCAAGTCCGAGTTCGGATGCTTTTTCAGCGGTCATCATCAATACAGCAGCAGCACCGTCATTTATTCCAGATGCATTTCCGGCAGTCACGCTTCCGTCTTTTTTAAAAGCAGGTCGAAGTTTTGCCATTTTTTCCATGTTCGTTTCCAAGGGGCGTTCGTCTGTATCCACCACAATATCGCCTTTGCGGTTCTTGATGGTTACCGGAACGATCTCCTGAGCAAAAAGACCTTCGGTTATGGCGGATCTTGCCCGGCTGTGGCTTAATACGCTCAATTCGTCCTGTTCCTGCCTGCTTATATCATACATAGCGGCTATATTTTCGGCTGTAACACCCATGTGATAGCCGTAAAATATCTCATAAAGGCCGTCAAATACCATCAAATCATAAATATCGCCCACACCGGTCAACTCCATCCTGTGTCCCCAGCGGGCCTTTGGCAGTGCAAGGGGAACCTGGCTCATGTTCTCCTGTCCACCGGCCAGAACTACATCGGCCTGGCCTGACATTATCGAAGCTGCTGCCATTGCTATGGCTTTCAACCCGGAGCCGCAGACTTTATTTATGGTAAGTGCAGGAGTTTCCTTGGGTATTCCGGCCCGTATCATGGTCTGCCTGATCGGATTCTGCCCCAACCCGGCGGTAAGCACATGGCCCATGATCACTTCATCAATAGTGATGGGAGCTGCAGATTCATCCCAGTCCTGGGCTTTTTCTTCGATTTCGACAAGCCCCTGGTCTTTCAATTTGTCAGGACATATTTTTTTCATCTGATCGTTTTGAACAGGCTTTAATCCCACTTTTTTCAGAGTCTGCTTCAACACAGTAGCTCCCAGATCAATGGCGGAAAAATTCTTAAATCCGCCGCCAAAGGTTCCGACAGCGGTTCTTGATCCACTTACAATGACAACATCTTCCATTTGAACTGCCTCCTTAAAATAATTTTTTATTTTTTTCAAGTTGTTATCCCCAAACAACACATTTGATGGCAAAATGCCTTAACAAATAAACCCGATCATAGTAACATGGAAAAAAATGTTCGGTCAATGAAGAGTTGGGCTAATATCGATTCAAGCTTACAGGAGATTAAAATGTGTCTGATAATTTTTTCATATGATGTGCATCCGGTTTTCGAGCTGATCATAGCCGCAAACCGGGATGAATTCTATCAACGCCCAACCGCACCTCTCGATTCATGGAAGGATGCCCCACATGTATATGCTGGCCGGGATCTTGAACGCGGCGGAACCTGGATGGGGGCCTCAACTTCCGGGAAAATCGCGGCAGTCACCAATTTCAGAGAGCCTTTCCAATCCTTGAAAACCAATGCACTTTCAAGGGGAGATCTGGTAAGTGATTTCATAAAAGGGTCAAAAAGCCCTGTTTCATACCTTGAACAATTCAAGGAAGGACCAGGCGAAAAAGGACTCGGAAAAGAACATAACGGATTCAATCTGATAGCAGGAGATCGTTCCGGTCTTTTTTATTGTTCCAACAGACATTGTTCCAACAGAGCAGCGGTGCAGGAGGCAGGATCAAAATCAGAGACAAAATCCGAAGTGATACAAAAATTGAAACCCGGTATTTATGGCGTGAGCAATCACCTGCTCAACACGCCCTGGCCCAAAGTTGAGCAGTCAAAAGAGCGATTTGGTAAAATCATCAAATCAAAAAAAATCGATATTGAGGCAATTTTTACAATGCTGGCAGACCAGGCATTTGCTCCTGACGATCAGTTGCCGGATACTGGTGTGGGATATGAATGGGAAAAAATGCTTTCCCCGGTTTTTATAAAAAGCGAGATTTACGGAACCCGATCATCATCTGTGCTGCTGGTTACAAAAAACCGGCAAATCCAGTTTGTCGAACGAACTTTTGTTCCGGGAAAAAAGGCGGAAACTGTCGAGAAAAATATTATGATAAGGAAGTGAACTTTTTGGAAAGTAGTAACAGGCATTGAGCTGTTATCTCATTTTTTGTTTCTAAAAATCATTTTTGCAGTTCTTGGCAAAAATTTCCATTTTTCGTCTGCGACAGATTTCATATTTTTCTTAAGTTCCAGGCTGCCATCACTTGCATAAAATTCCATATTAACAGGCAGGTCTGCGGCTTTTGACAGCCGTCTTAGAAAAAAATCCCATTCATACAAAGACATAAGACAGATACCGTGTTTATCGAATAAAACCTGTGGTAGTCCTGTTTTATCGATAAAATGCAGTTCATAGGATACTGGAGAATCCGGATTTTTTTTGTATTTCCACAAAATAGACTCAAATCTGCTTATCTTGAAAATTTTTTCTTTGGACCCGTCTACTTTAGGCCCTTTATGAACAATCCTTTCCTCCTCAACGATCAGGATTTCTCTAAAAAGTGTTCTCAACAACCAGACGGCAAAAGACATGAATATCACGATAAAACACAATACCTGCCAGGACATTATATCATGAAAATAAAAATTGGAAATAACGCTGATCGCTATACCTCCTATGCCGGAAAGAAGGAATACAAAAATAATCGGAAGAGGGTAAAATAATCCATAATAAGGATCGCTGCTCACAGGCATTTCCATTATCAATTTTCTATCAGCTTTCTTGCCGTTTTTCAGACGAATGCTTCTGCCGAGCATTTTGTCGGTATGTTTGATTTTTTCTTCCATTACGTTGTCAACTATTTCATCAACTTGTTTAGTTTTTTTAAGGTTTGGCTTTCAGAACACGTTTCAAATTATACCCCATCCGATTGAGCATATTGCCTATGGTATCTTCTGTTGGAAGATCATCGTCATGGTATCCTTTTTCATCAATCAAAGCTTGCCTGACGGCTTTGGCAGTGGTGTTTATATATGTAAAGGCATTCTTCATAGCTGGATCAGCCTGAATTTGAGGCTCGGCAAGATAACGTATATCTTTTTCAATATCTGGAAAAATTACTTCTGTTTTCTTTCGTCCTCGAGCCTGAAAATTGTCTATACATCTGATTCCGCTCTCAGATTCTTTCAAAGCTTTATCGACGGTTGTTCTGCTCCACCCCAACTCACGTTCAGCTTTCCGAGCATTTCCTCCAAAATAATCCAGTGTTATCCGGGCTTGGTATTCACGTCTTTTAAAACCTGTAAGCCTTTTTGCCGCATCCTTGACCAATGCTTTTTTTTCATCACACATTTTTTTCATTTTCATTCCATTCTCCAATAATAATTTCAGGCTTTGAAGCTCGTAATAAAGGGTATATCATATTTTTTGAAAAATGGGTATATTATTTTGTAAGAACTCTCTGATTCAGACATTTTGATGGGGATTGAACATCAAAGCCAGCCATTTTAACATAACTTTGTCGAATTCAGGTTCAAAAGCAAAAACGATTGCGTTTACCCCGATATTGGTATATTGAAAGTGTTTGACACTCAGCCTGGAGAGAATATGTTTTTATGAAAATTCTGACGGTTTCCGATATAGTCGTACCTGCTCTTTATAACGATTTTGAAGAGGAAAAATTCATGGATGTGGATCTGATCCTGTCCTGCGGCGATCTGCCTCCAGAGTATCTGTCGTTTCTGGCCGCAAAAATAAACGCTCCTCTTTATTATGTTAAAGGGAACCATGACATACGCTATGAAACAAAACCTCCTGCCGGATGCCAGAATATAGATGAAAAACTTGTAAAATTCAAATGGCTGCGAATCATCGGCCTGGAAGGATCGCGATGGTATAACGGCAATCAGAATCAGTATACAGAAGCTGCTATGCGTTCGAAAATAAGGCGAATCAGATACGGGCTGTGGCGATCTGGAGGAGTGGATATAGTAATCACCCATGCCTCGCCTCGATTCATACATGACGCTGATGATTTGTGTCACAGAGGATTTAAATGTTTCCGTGATTTAATTGACAGGTACAAACCCGCATGTTTTATTCATGGTCATATTCATACGAATTTTACCCATGAGTCACAGCGAACGACCATTATCGACCGGACAGAGGTAATCAACACTTTTGGCTGGTATATTCTCAATATCGAACTATCTTTACAGGATCTTAAATCATGAATTTGTTCAGCAAAGACTATTGGAAAAAAAAGCAGGAAAACAAGAGGCTCAAAAGTTTTTCCGAACATCAGAAAACTGAAGAAGCATTTGATACCAGGGAAATCGGCTTGAAGGATGTAGAGCTTAACAAAATAGTGGGGAGCGTGGGCCGATACCTGGATTTCGACAGCCGGTTCAGGCCGAGAACCGGCCTTCCCCCGGAAAGGATGACTCGTATCAGGAAAGCCATGCTTGAAGGCACATCCCTTCCGCCGATTCTGCTCTACAGGATCAAAGACGAATATTATATCCTGGACGGCAATCACCGGGTTTCAGTCGCAAAACAACTCCGGCGCGAGAGCATAAATGCCCGTATTATAGAATTTTTACCATCAAACAAAACCATAAAAAATGTTCTTTATAGAGAACAGATCGAATTTGTAGAAAAAACAGGCTTGACCGATCCCATAGAACTGACGGAAGTAGGCCAGTATTCCTGTCTTATCGAACAGATAGAAGAACATGAAAAATCCCTTGCGGCTGTCAGCGGTACAGAGACTTCCTTTAAAGATGCTGCAACCGACTGGAACGAAACCATTTACCTGCCGTTTAGAGATATTCTCGAAAGAAGTCATCTGTCAGAAGCCTTTCCAAAGCGAACCCTTGCCGATCTTTATGTTTATGTTTCCCTTCATCAATGGAAAAAAGGACGAAAACGGGAATTTGGCATTGGACTTGACCAGATCATACCCAAAAACATGGAAGAGTTTCGTGCTAAAATGGCAGAAAAAAAAGGTTTTGATTTTCCTGAAATGAAGCGGCTTATAACCGCATTTGTTATGATCAGCGTAAAAGTCGGGGAAGAATATAAGATAATGGACAAACTTTTTGCCATTGATGAAGTACGGGAAATCTACGATGTGCCGGGAGATTTTGATCTGTTCGTAAAGATCGTGATGGAACGGGACTGGCTTAGTTCTGATTCTGAGGTGATAGGCGCTCTGGTGTATAAAAAAATCAGGAGGATTCCAGGAGTCAGAAGGACAAGTACTCTGATTCCCATAATATCGAAGCGTAAGTAGGATGGATAGTAAGGATGGTCATGTCGATCCTCTTTTTGAAATAAAAATCAATCAAACAAACTTTTTATAAAACAGCCGCTGCTTCCTCCTTTTGTCTTTTCATCTTTGTTGCCGGAATCCATATCAAGATCATTATCATCCGATTCCTGCAATGGAGGATCTTCAACTGCCTTTACCATAATATCGAAAGAAGGCAGAACGCTTTCTGCGCCATATTTGTCCGTCGCAATGATCAATATTTTCTCATATTTTCCGATATGCTCTTTGTCCGGCATCCCCGCAAGCTTTCCTGTCATCTCATTAAAAACAGCCCATTCCGGCTTATTTTCTATGCTGAAACTTATAAAATCTTCCTCATCACTCTCATTAGCCTGGGGTAAAAATTCATACATCTTTCCTGCTTCCGCAGACAGCGCTGGAGAACCGAAAATTTCAGGGCTGTGATTAAAAAAATAAATCCGGCTTTCTCCGATGTTGCCATTATCTGCTGCATCTTTGACAATATTTTGCGGAATATCTATTTTGATATTACCCTGACCGGAAGCTGCAATATTAAAGCTATACTCCGCACCAGAGCCGCTGAAACCGATCACTGTTCCATTGGATACCGCAATATCGGAAATGTCGAATTCTGTTATTGGTTCACTGAAATCGATTTCAACCTGAACAGAGGATTCATCTGAAAAAACATGGGATACCGGATTTATTTCCAGGAAGGGGGGAATGGAATCATATTTCCTGCTGAAACGGTGCGATGCAAAGTTTTTGTTACCGCTGTTGTCTTTTGCTGCATCGGAAGGGATATCGATTGTCACCCTCCCTTGTTCCGCTGGTGTCAAAAAAAAGGAATATTCCTGGTCGGAGCCTGTAAATTCGATTATCGAGCCATTGGATACGATAATATCGAAAATTTCAAATCCTGTTACGGACTCACTGAATTTCACTGTTACAGGTATGGGAGAAATATTTGTTAAATCGGAAATTGCGGACTCGATTTTTACTTCCGGACGAGTTTTATCGGCAGCCTGGATTGTCGCGTCCGTAAGATTTGTGACAAGCTCTTTTTTACCCCGATAGTCGAGAAAAACGACATTAGCAAGGGATATTTTTTTATCGATATCGTCATTTATGATTTTGAATTTCAAAAAAGAAATAATACCCGAACCGTCAGGAGCTTCTTCTTCGCTGTTTCCAGCAAGTGTGCCAGCAATTGAGACAACGCCCGGAACGTCATCGATGACAGGCATTCTTATCATCCTACCTCCGTTTTTTTCAAAAAAGCCCTGAACATCAGCCACTTTCTCATATTTTTCGATGAAGATCATATGATCTGCGTCAAATTCGATATCGAACTGGTATGTATCGAGATCTGTGACATTTCGAGCCACAACCGCAAGCTCTATTTCATCCCCGGCTTTCGCCCTTTTTATCGAATCGATATCTTTCAACGATGTCATCTGGTCATATTCATGGGTGATATAATAGAGATCAATAGCGCAGCCGACCTTTGCCACAGCGATCCCAGGGTTTGTCATCAATACAAAACCGAGGGCTAATCGGAACCACACACGATATGATATCGACAATGTCAGATTGTGAGACAGTGTCGCGGGTTGAGAGATGAGAGTCTTCGGTTTTGAATTAAACATCATGGCTGCTCCTTCTGACTGTCTGAACTGGGATTATGGGGGATTTTAGGGATTGTCCGAATTTTTTCAATCCCCTAAATCCCGGAAATCCCCCATAATCCCAGTTCAAGACAATGTAAGTATGACAATTGTAACCTTCTTTGACTATCATGAACCAAACTTTTTATTTTCTTTTTGTATTCTTCCAATGACTTTTTCGTAATTTCAAACCATTTCCATACGTCAGCAATTGACAGATTTCCTCTGACAAAGTTTTCGCTCATACGACTATATTTGGGATGCAAATATATTGTCAATTTTCAGAAAAATATCGCATAATATAAAGCACATTTTTCATTCCGATTCGGTCATTGCAGTTATAATCGCTTAAATCTTGAATGTTCGCCGGGTTCTTTCCTGCCAGTATCTGTAAGATAATCATGGCATCAGCCAGATCCACGGTTTTATTGCCATCGACATCTCCTGAAAACGGATTGACCGGATAGATTACACAATCGGTAAATTCTGTATCGATTTCGTTATATTCATGATCGAAAAGATTCGTCTTGGGATCGGGAAATTCCGTATTCATAAACCTGACATAAGATGTTCGCTCACAGGTAAATGCAGGGGAAACCTCAAATTTGATCTTGATCAAAATATTTGTACCAGCCTGGTTCAAGACATTTGCCAGCCTGATACCAATGGAATATTTCCCTATGCCGTCAGGCGGAGGATGTAAAGATGACGATTGAAAAAGATCGGCGTTATCGATTGACAAGGTATCGTCTATTACAGCCCTCGGATTTGTCAGCACTTTATCATCATAATCAAGTCGCAGGGAATAGCCTGCTATACCAAACCCGGCTGTGTTCGATATTTTTACATTTATTTGAAGTACATCATCATCTGCAATATTGCCAAGATCCTGGGAAAGGCTCACTCTGGGAGATGATGCTGCAAAAGAAATATAAGGAACAGCAAACAGCAAAGCCAGAATCCGGATAAGAAGCTGCAATAATATATTTTTCATTGAACTGTCTTTCACTTTCCTGCACCATCGACCCAGTGTTCGGCAAATTTGTCACGGTCTGCCGCATTGATTTTACAATCTAAAACCAGGTCGAATTTCGAGTCCCATCCGACATCTCCGCACTTTAAAAGCCAGTGATCTCCAAATGCCTGAAGATCGAAGATATCAATGCTTCCATCCTGATTGAAATCAGGGTTGTTTTCAATCACGGCAGGAGGTTCAGGAGTTGGAGGTGGTGTTGGGGGAGGAGTTGGAACTGGCTGAGGAATTGGCTGAGGTTCAGGGATTTCAGGCAAAGTTGGTGAAATATCGACAGCTTGAATTTTTCCATTGATGAAACTGGCTTCGACAAGATCATAACTGGACGTAAACAAAACCGATTTATCGTTCGGACGAGCAAAAGTTATTTCCGTGTTTTCTGAAGTGAAATCGTTCGAAACTTCAAATTTTATTTTTATCAAGGTGACATTTTCACCTGTAAGTGTCATGGAAAGCCCGCTTATCACTCCTGCCGAAAGCTTTCCGATCAGATCAGCGGGATTTATCCGATACTCAGGATTCAAATCTTTCGATATTGTGCCATCCTTTACAATTTCAGGATTTAATAGGATTTTTTGATCATAATCAAGCCGGAAGAAAAATCCGGCAATGGTAACATCGCTTGTACCTGACAGGGTTATCGGAACTTCAACGGGACTACCGGCAGTCACTTCAAGGTATTGTGGCAGGCTTACAACAGGGGAGGCTATTGCGGATTTTTCACCTGTACATGTCAAAAAAAACGCTGCTATCAACAGGCTTGATAAATATCGAGTCTTTATGAGCATAAAACCTCTGCTTTGGCTTCTTTCGTTTGTCGATTGACAGTTTGTGAAACGCTGGCTTTAAAAGTTTTACCATCAGACGGTTTCCGCATAACCTGCCTGATGGCAAAACTGCGAGCTTGGAATTAAAAAAACAACTGTCAATCATTTTTTATATCATATTGCAGCCACCTGTTTTAATTTTCAGTTTAAAAAATGAAAGTGGCATTTACAAAAAAATAGCACATGCCACTTTCAAATGCAAATCGTATCCGTTTTATTGCGACAATCCCGCAACAGCCCGCAATTCATGAATCACTTCTGCCAGCCCGATTTTCTTGTCTCCGCTGATATCTTCATCAGCAGAAACTCCACCTGGACTTATCCCGGCCAGCACCTGCAGATACAGAATCACTTTTTCAAGATCACCGGTTTGAACAGGTTCGATTTCAAGGCTCACTCCGCAATCCCCGTTTCCTTCAAATGCAGGCGGGTCGATTTGATCATTGGTTGTAAGGCTGGTATAGGTGGGAGTCACATGTTGTTCCACCTGTTCGATATCATTCCAGTATCGAATCCGGATTTCGTTACCCTGGGAAAAACCATTTCCAGAACCGTCATTCTGTGATGCGGTCACGGAAAAGAGGACCGGCGTATTATCTTCGATCAGCCCGCTTCCCACGCAGGTATCTCCGTCAAACACCCCGATTTCATCACCGGGTTTGAAACCGGTGTCGTTTATTATCCAGTAATTCATCCGGTTATAAGGATTGCCTGACCATACAGGTACAAAATGAGTTCCTTGAGAGAGTCCGGAAACAGTACCCGCATTGCTCCGCGACCGGGTCGATGATTCCGAATCTTCCAGAATGATCCGGGAATCCGCATTCACTTTGACCATATACCCTTCACCTGGTGTCAGGGTCTGGATTTGATCCACCCAGTTGCCGAACACCTGAAG
This sequence comes from Desulfobacterales bacterium HSG16, assembly GCA_030377965.1. Taxonomy (GTDB): domain Bacteria; phylum Desulfobacterota; class Desulfobacteria; order Desulfobacterales; family HSG16; genus JAUCGE01. The sequence continues at coordinate 5,315 of JAUCGE010000002.1, read as the reverse complement.
TATGGTATTGCCCTTTTCATCGATCATCTTGATCAGGTTCCCCGAATCAATCAGAGACCGGAGCGCCTGCATTGCATTCTGAGAGGATGGGAAAGGATAACTGATGATATTCCACCCTTCCGCAAGATCAATACCGATCTGTAGTGGTGCGTACATGTTGACCTGCGCCAATGCAGGCGAACCCTGGAGAGAAAGTGCGGTGTTCGTTTTGACTTTGATTTTATACCCCTGGTCAGATTTAAAATCTCCTATGGTGTTGACCCAGTTTCCGAAAACCTGCAAAACAGTGTCACCGGTAGCACTGATCACTTTTTCCAATGATCCGGAATCGATCAAAGTCTGCACGATATCCATCATGTTCGTGTTTTCAGGGAGTACATAGGATGAAATAATATTCCAGCCCGCGCTCAGTTGAATTTGTTGCGGGTCCCAGATACCCAGGTTGACGCCATAATCAGCATTGCCCTCGAATTTCGGTGGATCAATGGGATTACCGTAAGTGACATCCTTGAACTCCGCTTTCACTCCTGGATACTCGATACCTTTGTCCGCATCCCAGAACCGGAAGGAGATGTCATTGCCTTCGATAAATCCGTTTCCTGAGCCGTCGTCCTGGGAAGTTTTGATGATAAGGAGGTTTTGATTGGAAATCTCCTGACCTACGATAGCGGCTCCCACGCATTTATTGCCGTCGAAAATGCCGATTTCATCTCCTTTGGTCAGTTTCTCCCCTGCAATAGACGCGCCGACTGTCCAGAATCGCATTCCATTGTATGGGTTTCCTGTCCAGATGGGAGTGAAATGGGCCTGTTTGGAAATTTGTCTTATTTCGACGGTTTTCGGGCTGTTTTCTGCACCGGGTGCGGTAATGGTGATTTTTCCGATTCTGGCATCTCCTGGATTGGCTTCATAAGTCACCGTTATCTTTCCGTCATTTGTGCCGGATGTGGGAGAGATGGAGAACCAATCGGAGTTTTCCACAGCTTGCCAGTTCAAATTACTGGTACCTCTATTTTCTACATTTAGATGAATTGCTCCATTTTGTGACGATACATTATGATAGGCCGGTGATACCGATAAAACAGGATGGTTAGATGGAGGTGAATAATGAAGGACTGTTCCATAATCACCTACGGCATAAATATCATTTTCAGATATTCCCCATACATTGAATAGATCATTATTAGTCGGGCTATTCACATCTATCCATTCTGTTCCATCAAAATGAAGAATTTTTCCCTTGAAGCCAACAACATGGATATCATTTGCAGAACTCCCCCAAATCCCAAAAAAATCAGTATTATATTCAATTGGTAGAGATACTTTTTCCCATTGATACTGATTAGATGGATTACCATCAAAATGAATTACACTGCTATTCCGGCCAACAGTGTAAAAACTATCACTACTGGATCCCCAAATTGAAAAAGTTGGCGCCACGTGTATATAACCGATCTCTATACATTCCATATCAGTAATTTTATATATATTTCTAAGCATTGATATGAATAAATCATTTTGAGGCGAAACCCAAAATCTAAACGCACCATAACAGACTGAAAGATCAGACCATTGATAACCGTCAAAATGAATCATTTTTGTTTCAGAACCTGCAAAAATATCATCCTTTGACCTGCCCCAAATATCAAAAATCCGTTCATCATAAGATAAAGTTTTAGACCATTCATTTCCATCGTAATGGAGTATAAATCCGTTCTCTTCAGGTGTCATACCGACGACATAAATATTATCAGGTGAAGTCCCCCAGATATCCATCAATCCATTTTGCGTACCACTTTCCATTTTTATCCAATTAGTCCCATCAAAATGGAGAATTATTCCTTCAAGTCCTACAGCATACAAATTATTTGAATTTGGATCACGCCAAATTCCTTTTAAATTACTCAATGAATTAATCGGTAACAGCTTTATCAAATCGCTCCCGGTGTATGATAAAACAGTCCCTCCGGTACCTGCGGTATAAATAGTATTTGGATTGCCCCATATGCCGAAAAGTTCGTCAGAATAATCACCTTGGTACATACGATTGACTTCAATTCTTGCTGATTCATTCCATTCAATACCATTGTAATGAAAAATGGCATAATAATATTTAAAAACACTATCTATTTTTTCAGTATAATAACAAGTAGTATATACATCGTTTTTGGATTTTCCCCAGATATCATGAAAATGATGTGCAGTTCCAAACGAAGCCACATCCCATGTTGTGCCATCAAAATGCAGTATTTTACCTCCTAAACCGACAACAAAAATGTTATTTTCCGATGTTCCCCAAATAGCCTGATATTGACATGATGTATCATGTTTAAGTTCCGACCATGAATTTCCATTATAATAAAACACGGCACTATGGGTATCATTGCCGATCCGAGTTGTGCCTACTGCATAAACACCAGTATCTATAGTTCCCCACACATCCATTAGATGCATGGATGTATCATTCGCAATTTCCATCCATTCATTGCCATTATAGTTCAATACCGTCCCTTCATCGCCTACAACATAAATATCGGTTCCGGTGCGGCCCCATATTCCATTAAGATCGCAATATACCCCGCTGTTCATTTCTGTCCAGTCTTGTCCATCATAATGAAAAATAATACCTTTCTCTCCCACTGCGAAGACATTATCCCCTGACGTTCCCCATACATCGTTAAAATTGGATAGTGTACCAGTATTCATTTCCTGCCATTCGATTTCGTTATAATGCATAATCGTACCGCTATCCCCGACAACAAAAATGTCGTTATCCGAACTTCCCCAAATCGCCTTATAAGTGTTGCTGTTGGGAGTTGGATGAATAATCTGCCAACCGCCCATTTTATTTATTTTCAAAACAAATGAACGAGTTGCTTTATTTTTTCCATCAATTACCTCAACAGTTATCGTTGTTTGTCCTGTTTGATTTTTATCTGGCGTTATAGTGATTGTTCGATTTTCACCGTTCCCTTCATGTGAAATGTTTTCGTCAGGAACCACTTCTTTGTCTGACGAATATGTGGAAACTATCAAATCGGAAGAAGAAGTCAAATCATCTTCAATCGTAAAGGGTATCGATATTTCAGTATCCTGTATAGTGTATTGGTTGGGAATATTAGAAATTATCGGTGGTTCATCATTGGTATCCGGTAGTAAACTCAGTTCAGGATCACCATAAAGGCAGAACACGGTAAAATTCATCCAAATTCCTGGTGTCAAATTCTGTTTTAAATCCTGCAATGCATAGCCACATTTTTTATTGTCTGCAATAAGCATCTTGGCATATTGATAAGTCATTCCGGAATTTGTGGTGGTTCCGTCATATCTTGTCTGCCCCGGCCCATACCATGATACACGAGTCGCCCCTACTGTTGCTATCGCTCCATTTTTGAGGAGAGTATATGAAAGATTCTTTTTTTCTTCAGGATAAGAATTATTGCAAGAACATTGAAAAGTAAAGCCGGGAAAACTATTATTTAACGTTGGCACATGGAATATATTCATAACATCTGATGCCGATACCACACTTCCGTGAGTCCACCAGAAAATAGCTCCGAATCTGGAGTTGTTCCACGCGGATGATACATTGTTCGTATTACAGGGGACTGTTTCCGGTGACGGAATCAGACCATATGTGCTGTCATATACCCTGTGGTAATTCCAGTTTTTTGGTTCAATTATATTATCCTTGATCGCTTCTCCGAGATGAAAACCTGGCGTTCTATGATCACTCGGTTCCATCGGCAGAAGAACATTTTTTCTCCATGATACATCTGTTTCATTCTGATAAGAAATAGTTTTTGTCAAAATACTGTCAAGATCATTGATACTTCCATAAAAGGGTATTCTGCCAACTACAACTTCATAGTTTCGATCTACACCGCCAGCTCCGAAATCATCACCCCATTCTCCATACTTCCCGTCTCCGTCCAGATCCCAGTCCCCCGTGAGGTCTGCATAATAATAATCCGATGGGGACTCTTTATATTGAGGATACCGCATTGTATTGTTTCTCGGCCAAAGCATTTTCATAGGCACATCACCTGTATTCGGATGAGGATCGCCAATTAACAGGACATACTCGATTTTTAAGTCCATGTAGTTATTTTTCAGCCAGTTCCGAATATTTTCAGCCGCAGCGTCACCGGTTCCGCCTCCCCATATATCTTCGGTCATTACATGAACCGTATATCCTCTTGCCTCCTTGCTTTGTACAAAATCGTCCAAGGCGTTGGAACCTGATACAATGGAGCTTGTCGTGAGAATGACGTAACTGTTTTTATCGGCTGACGAGCTTCGCCTTGCCATAGGTCTCGGATACTCGGAAGATATCTTGTCGAAATTCACGACCATTTTTTTGATCCGATCTTCCCCGATTCTGCTGTAGGATCTCTGTGCGGACCTTCTCAATGTGCTGCGATGGTCGAAAGTGATGAGCGCCTGTTTTGTGTTCAGCTTGTAGAGCCTTTTTGTTATGGGATTGTACCTGAAAAGGACGATGGGAATATCCACCAACTGCCAGTCCCAGATCGCACCCGTGGAAATGTTACTGATGAGATCATAGGGAAACCGAGCATTGGTGTTGTAAACATCATCGTTTGTAACTTCTTCGACAATGACTTTTTCCCCGTCCCAAGTTGCGGGAGCAGGCATGGATCGGACTTCCCATTCTCCGTCTTCCATTACTTCCTCTATATTTTCTCTTTCCATTTCGACATTGATGGTGGAAAGGTCGGCTCCGGGAGGAAGAAGTGCTTTTACGACCCGATACGGCAGCGCCGGTTCTCCGGTTCTGCTGATAAACTGGATATCTTCTCCGGAAAACTCTGCAAATCCATCTGCATCCCGGATAACGCTCACATCCAAGTTCGGCAGGTCTATGGTTAGTTGATCAGCGAAAGCGGTTGAAAAAAACAAGGCTGTAAAAATCAGTATCGATGACAAAACCCGGCTGTAAAAACGTTGTTTCATAATACCTCCATTTAAATAATCATTTTTATGTCAATAATACATTTGCAGACCACCACCACTGACGATCTTCAATATAACAATATTCTGAAATTAATTTTTCTTACACTCGCCAGACAAAAAAATATGAATTTATGAATATGGGAGTGGCCGTGAAATGAAAAATTGGCATCATATTCGTCCAAAAGTAGTTTACACTTTTTCTTATTCTGGCTTGTTTTTTTATTGCCTCATTTTGTCTGAATCAGGATTCTCAGGATTAAAGGATTTTCAAGATTTTCAAATGCTAATCCTGTTCATCCTTTAATCCTGAGAATCCTGATTCAGACATACGGAAAGTGTAA
>JAUCGE010000175.1 GCA_030377965.1 Desulfobacterales bacterium HSG16 | reverse complement strand
TCCGTTCGGAAAAAGGTAGGGAGGACTTTTTACGTATTTATCAGGCGATCAAATATCTTGATTGGGACGTATACAAACCACCACCCGAACTAGCGACAAACCCTGTGGTGTAGGTGGGACACACCCAGAAGATCTTGTCTCTCTTACCAGGGGAAAAGCGCCGGAGGACATGGGCAGGGTGCTGCGGAGTATTTTTACCTTGAAGCAGGAGGGCAGGGTGGCAGATGCGGGGGGCCTGATATCCTGGCTTTCGGCAAGTGAGAATGTTGCAGCGAGTGTAAAAAAAGTTGCTGGAGTAAAAGGTGATATCAGCAGTAAGGATGCCATGAACTACCTGCAGGGCATTCTTGAGATCATCAAGGCAGCAGGGTTCAAGGGGCTGGTCATTGTCATAGATGAAGTGGAAACGATTTTACGGATGCGGCGTGATGTCCGGGGAAAATCTTTAAACGGCATTCGCCAGATCTGTGATGCTGCCAACCAGTATCGGGGGCTTTTATGGGTATTTACCGGAACCCCCGAATTTTTCGATACAAAGCGGGGAATAGCGGGCCTGCCGCCGCTTCATGACAGAATTCAATTTCTTTCACACGGAGGCTTTGCAAATCCGAGACAGCCCCAGCTCGAATTGAAACCATTTGACAGGATACGGCTCAAGGAAGTTGCCCTGAAATTGCGGGAAATATATCCTGTCGCGGATAAAACCAGATTTTTCAATAAAATGACCCTGGAATATATCGATCTTCTCATAGACAAAGTGACCGAGGGTTTCAAAGGTGATGTGGGAGTGGTTCCGAGACAGTTTCTAAGACAGTTTGTGGATGTCATGGATCTTGCTGCCGAACATGAAGATTTTGACCCGATGGCGGCAGAAGGATTTAAGCCCGAAAACACAAATGAAGATGAAAAACGCCTGATGGACGGCAGGGCTTCCTTTGACGAAGAACCGGAAGATAATGACGGATATGAAGTGGAATTTTGAACATGAGCGCATTTTCCAGATATCCCAGGCGGCTGCAGGAGGCAATTGTCAACCGGCTCAACTGGTCGTCCCTGCGTCCTGTGCAGAAACAGACGTTTTTGTCCATCACAGCTCGGTTTCACACGAAGAAAGGCAGGAAACCGAAGAGCGGTTTGCTGAATCTGCCCGGGCTTTCCATCGCCTGAGCAAATTTCAACAGGCACTGCCTGTGGATTGTTCTGCGGAAATAGTTGGAAAATATTTACTGGATATGGAGGGAGGTGATCGATTTTTTGGAAAGTATCAATTAAAAGAATCTGAAATGTCGATAACGTATCAATAACAGAAACACATTTAAAGGAGAGCTTCATGAAAAAGAAAACGGCAGGTCTGGCATTGGTAATTTACTTCGTTGTTTTTTCTTTTAGCACAGCGAAAGCGGATGAGTTAAAGGTTGGTGTTCTCAATTTTCCTCCTTTTTATATGTATGAAAAAGGAAAAGAAATAGGCGGCAGCATGTTTGAATTACTGAAAAAGATTCTGGATCATATCGGTGTTCAGTATAAAATTGCAGGTTATCCTCCACCAAGGCTCTTCAATAATTTAAAAAATGGAGATACCAATATTTTTATGGGAATCAAAGGTATTGAAGCCTATGATAAAGATGTGCTTTACAGCGATATGGCGACCGAGCAGATTGATGTGCGGGTTTTTACACGGGGAGATGTCCCTATGCCGCAGGATATAAATGGATTGAAAGGAAAGACAATAATCACGATCAGAGGATATTCATATGGTGGTATTATAACTTTTCTAAAAGACCCGGCCAATGAAATAACTCTTGATCCAACGAGTAAACATATACTGGCTTTTAGAAAATTACAACACAAAAGAGCTGATTATCTTCTTGATTATAAAGGACCTGCGGATAATGTGTTACAGACTTTTTCCAAATCTGATATTCAGGAACATTCAATAATGAGAATAGATGTTTATATCATTATTTCCAAGAAAACTCCCAATGCCAGCGAGTTGATGCGTAGAATGGAAAAGGCTTACACTGAATTGAAGTAATCCCGTCATCAACAGCCTTAATGGATATGAGAGAAGACCTTGGCCTATTATTAAATCGATCCGGTCATGCAATTCAGATGGAGCCAGAACGAGCTTTATGGTGGACATTTGCAGTGGCCGGATAAATCATAAGTATCTAACCAATATTTTTTTAACCCTATCTAAAGGAGTGCAAAAATGGAGCGGAGCGGTTTTTTGCCCACTTATATCTGCGAAAAACCGCTTCGCTCTATTTCCGCACTCCATTGTACTGGCATCCTGGACTTTACTTTCAAACGCATTGATGATTTAAGGTACTCTGGCTATTTTATCAGGAGTGAATTTTTCAGGTCGAAGAATGAGTTTGTCAGGAACGCTTGAAAGGGAAAAGATCGGAACAGAGGCAACAAAATATCATGCTCGTATTTTGAAGCAGCAGAGTGCTGGCAGTCGAGGTCAAAAAGACCAACGCTTCGATCAGTTTGACACTGATAATAAATTATATTAAAAAACTCACTGTGTTTGCGGCGCAGCATCTGGAAAAGGAGGTACTTCCGGCATTTTTTTTACAAGTGGGTTCACAGATGAAGCGCTTTGACTATGAACCGCCTGATACCATATCGGAGGCAGCCAGATGATCTGGGTGCAAAATATTTGTATAAAAAGAGGAGACTATGCCTGAAAATCAATTAGCGGAAATCTTTGGATTCCCGGCACACAATTTTTCAAACGCGGCAGAACGATATCGAAAGAACAAGCTTTGCCCTTATAATAACAAAGTTCCGTCATGTACAAAAGATAAGGCCCGAGATCCACTCGGGGTTTGCAGTATCTTTTCCGGAAATACAACAGCCATTACCTGCCCGATTCGCTTCAGGCAAAACTGGCTTGTGATAGAAGATGCTGCAAGGTTCTTTTTCGGTACAGACACTTCGTGGACATCTCTTCAGGAAGTTCGGGTTACAGATGATAATGGCACATCAGCCGGCAATATAGATTTTGTGCTGGTTGCTTATGACGATAAAGGTCGAATCACAGATTTTGGTTCCCTCGAAATTCAGGCCGTTTATATTTCAGGTAACATCAGAAAACCATTCATTGAATATATGGAAAACAGAAAATTAGAAAACCATGATATGGTTTTAAAAACTGTAAATGCACATCCTGATTATCTCTCATCTTCCAGAAAGCGTCTTTTACCACAAATGATTTACAAAGGAGCGATACTCAAAGCATGGAAGAAAAAACAGGCGGTGGCTGTTCATAGGGCATTTTTTGACAGGCTTCCAAAACTTCCGACAGTAGATCCGAAACAGGCAGATATCGCATGGTTGATCTACGATCTTGACCTGAATCAGGATGTAAATCAGTTTGAACTCAAAAATGTTCAGACAGTTTATACCTGTTTTGAACCGGCTCTGGAAAAAATTGTAATGCCTTCTCCAGGCCCTGTGAATAATTTCGTTGAACTGCTGCAGAAAAAACTGGATGACAAGCATATCAGTCGTCCTGATGCTCCAGCGCTGAATGATATCACAAACACCTAAAGGATATTCATGCATCTTCACACCCAGAATGCGCTTCCTCTTATTTTTCCATCTAAAGAAATGAGCGATGGGGCTTTGGCTATAGACAACAAATTCGATGTCGAGTTTGCCGACCAGATTGCAAAGCTTGAATCTTATAACAAACATTTATATCGTCCGAACACTTATCTGCATAAATGGTGGGCAAGGCGCTGTGGTTCGACATTTCGGCTTATTTTAAAACATCTGGTTCCAGACTCTGCCCGCAGAGATTATTATCTGCCTGGCGGACTCGAAGGTAAAATAATCCTTGATCCTATGGCAGGCGGTGGCACCACTCTTCATGAAGCTATCCGGCTTGGCGCAAGCGTCATCGGTGCAGATATAGATCCAATTCCTGTACTACAAGCACGGGCAACAATGTCTTCAATACCTTTGAAATCTATTGAAAACGCATTTGATTCTTTTTATAATTCTCTTTGCGAACGGCTTTCGGGAATGTTTTTGGCAAAATGTCCTAAATGCAGCGATGTATCAGAAATCCAATTCACGCTTTACGGTGCAAAACGGTCATGCTCGTGCAAGTCGGCAATTTTTGTTGATTCAACTATTTTGAGATATGAGCAAGATGGTTCGACAATTGAAATTTGTCCATTCTGCCATGAAATAAGTAAAAATCGCCTCTGCAATTGCAGGCATGACGATTCAAAAACCATAATTCTCGAAAAAGGAATAAAATCATGCCCGGATTGTAACAAAACCTTTAAAGAAGATAAATCGATTCCTTTTTTTACGAGATATGCCCCATTGGCAATCATTGGAAAATGCCCGGATCACGGTCTCTTTTTTAAAAAACCATCTGAAAATGAACTTGAAAAAATTCGTATTGCTGATATGAAAAGACCGGATTTAAATTTCGGATCAGACAACGATATCTTGAAGATAAAATCAGGTCCAAAGTCGGGAGATTTGATTAAAAGAGGGATAAATTCATATTCGGATCTGTTTTCAAGCCGTCAGTTGCTATACCTTCACCATTCTATTGAATTGCTGCAAGATATCGATCCGTTGATCCGGCTGAATCTGGCACTTCTTGTTTCCACGTCATTGGAATTCAATTCAATGTTATGCGGATATAAAGGCGGCAGCAAAAAACGCCCCGGAGCAGTAAGGCACACTTTCTCACATCATGCCTATTCATTCCCTTACACTGCCCTTGAAAACAATATGTTGTATCCGAAAAAATCATCTGGAACCTTAAACAATCTTTTCAATTCCCGTATCCGTCGCGGCAGGCTATGGGCTGTTCAACCAAAAGAGCGAGTGCTTGGAAGTTCAAAACAGCGAACTGTTACGATAAACGGAGAGACAGATTCCGGAACCGAGGTTTACCGGTTTGACGAACTTAAAAAGAGTACGCAGAATTTTTTTCTAATCCAGGGTTCTTCAGTCTCCATCGGCATCGGTTCGGATTGCGTGGATTACGTGGTAACAGATCCGCCATATTTCGACAGCGTTCAATACAGCGACCTGGCCGCTTTTTTCAGGGTCTGGCTTCATAAACTTTTGCCGGACTTTGCCGACTGGACATATGATGTTGCAGGATCAGCAGTGGAAAACGGAAACGGCAAAGAAGGAAATTATGCAACTCTGCTCACTGGCATACTCAAAGAGTGCCACAGGGTATTGAAAAAAGATACGGGACGACTGATTTTCACATTTCATCACTGGAATCCAAAAGGCTGGGCAGCTTTGGCCATATCCTTAAAACGAGCGGGTTTTTATCTTGTAAACCGTTATGTGGTACACTCGGAAAACCCGGTTTCTGTTCATATCGCAAAATTGAAGTCATTGAAACATGACGCAATACTGGTAATGGCTCCCATAGAAATAACATCTGCTCCCTTGTGGCAACTGCCTCTGGATATTGATAAAACAGATAGCAAAAAATTTTCCGAAGACTGCGCTGCTGTTCTGGGGTGGATGTTAAAAAGCAGTCTGTCCGAAGATGCCATAAAAGATAAATGGTATGAATTGTTGAAATAACCTAAGTTTTGCTGGTTGGGTTGAGCGAAGCAAAAATCAGGCTGGGACGTAAGCATTATTTTAAAGGAACTGCTTGTAGATTTAAAGAATATGGAAAATACGCATGGTCTTTTACCTGATTTGATATTTTTTTCAGGCGATCTGGCTTTTGGTAATGTAAAAAACGAAAATGGCTGGAATTTAAAAGATCAATATGCGGAAGTCAGCAATCTTCTTGATAAGGTCATATGTGCTTTTTCCAGTGAAATACCAAAATCCAGGGATTTTATCGTACCCGGAAACCATGATGTGGATCGGAAGAAGGTTAATAATCCATTCGTATTGTTCCATCAAGTGGTATTTTCCAGATTGATTTCACCATGCCCAAAAGGAATATTGTTATCGTCTGTAATATACCACATAGTTGTCACCTTCGATGTTTAGAGACATAATTCGCCTGTTCCCTTTTCCTTTTTCACATCAAAACCGCATGACAAAAAAGCTCACTGGCGCAAGCTTTTTGCATCCGGTGCAGCGACAGGTCATTTTTTCTCATTTGATGTCATCTCCGCATAAGCGAGACCGAATAGCCAATACAAGGTGTCAAACACCTTTTGCAAATCCTGAGTGGACACAGGATCGGGGTCTCGTTCAAATATACTGCTCTCAAACTTGCCAAACTCCCATATCTTCCCAGTGGTGACAACACCGTAACAAACCCTGACACCTCTGATCGCGGCGGCAACCATTTCGGCCAATGCCTGAGTCCAGCCCTCATCAAAATCAGCCTTCTTGGCTTCAATGACACAGAGTGGAGGCAGGGACATCTCACCTGTTTTTTTTCTGGATGCAATCAGATAGTCAGGTGTGCCTGTCAGCCCCTTGTCCTCATCGACATTAAAAGGTTCCTCAATCCAAAGTTTCAAAGGTTTGTAATGCCGGACAACCACATTTAATATGGGAGTAATTATTTGTTGGCGTATTGCGTACTCATTTCTGAAACTTATGTCATCCGACAAAAATTCCTTAATTTCATCAATTTTGTAATCAGGCACCTCAATACCGCGACCAGATTTTCCGACTTCATGAAGCAGTGGAGCAACCTTTACCTCCACATCAAAAATAGTTGCCACCTGAGCAACTGATCCAAATTTTCCATACGACATGATAATTCCTTCGGTCGGTATCTTCGTTAAAATTCGGGCATCTCGTCATTTATTCGCCCACACGCTCGTAGAAAAAATAACACAAAAGTCAGCGGTGTTATGCTGCCAGTTACCCAGCGTACCCCGCAAATAAAAAATACCCCGCCGCTACTGATTGCTGAAAATCAAGATTAAACTTCACATTAGTAGCAGAACTCCCTCAGATTGTCAATAAGTTTTCATCATGTTGAAGTGTGATACAATCCATACACGCAATTTCGATACCCAACAAGCATGACGGCGGAAGAATACGTTCTGCGCCAAGTGGGAAGGCAGGAAAGACAATCAGGAAATGTTTGATTCACTCTGATGGAAACTGCAAAATTTCATATCATGGCACAATTATTGGGTAGGTACTTACATGAGTAAAACGTCGCTTTTTGCAGCATATGCTTCATATAGCGGCATTCTTTAGTAATCTACTTGTTTTATTATAAATTTTAACATGTGACCCCGCCTTATCTTATTTTTGCTGCAAAATACAGCACATTCATATTCTGTATTTTTTATGCTTATTTCATTTTACAGGCAATATTTTTATCAAATAAAAATCGTGATAAATACATTGGAATTTCTATATTTGTTATGATATTAACGATGATATTAAC
>JAUCGE010000174.1 GCA_030377965.1 Desulfobacterales bacterium HSG16 | reverse complement strand
TTATGTAACAATCCGTAGGGGCAATCCCTTGTGGTTGCCCTTTGCTGAAAATACAAAATGTTCCGTTTTCAAGCAGGGCAACCACAAGGGATTGCCCCTACGAAAATATTAAAAAATTATTGGTCAGGCACTTAGATTCCCGCAGACCGGCAAGGAAAAATAACGAACATATGAAAACACCTGTTATAGAACTAAGCGATTGTATCCTGTGCGAAATATGCCTGGAGGAATGTCCATTGGTATTCAGGCTCAATGATGCGGGCTTTATCGAAGTTGCAAATCTTGACAAATATCCGAAAGAAGAAGTGAATTTGGCTATCAAAAATTGCCCTAAAGACTGTATCTACTGGGAATGATCTGCATAAATGAACTGGCGAAAACTGAAAAAGAAAATCCTCGAACTTTTATCCGGCAGAGACTTTGAAAAAAATCTTGAAGAGATTTGCCGCATTCCGGCCAGACAGGCCGTCAATCCCCTTATTTCTTTTTTTTACAGCGGCGATGAGCGCTTAAAATGGCGGGCCATAGCAGCTATGGGCCAAGTAGTTTCAGGCCTTGCCTGCCAGGATATGGAATCCGCCCGTTTAATTATGCGTCGCCTCCTCTGGAATCTCAACGATGAATCAGGCGGTATCGGATGGGGTTCACCCGAAGCAATGGGCGAAATTATGGCTCACAGCGAAAAGCTGGCAGACGAATATTCCCGGATGCTCATCTCATATATAAACCCTGACGGTAATTATCTTGAACACGAACTTCTTCAAAGAGGCTCTCTGTGGGGAGTGGGAAGACTTGCCCATGCCCGGCCTGATCATGCAAAAGACGCAGCTGAATATCTGCCCCCCTTTCTGAAAAACCAGGACCCCATACTCCGAGGACTGGCAGCCTGGGCGGCTATTCCAATAAAGTCGGATACCATAAAGCCTGTCATAAAACAACTGATCGACGATAAAACAAAAATCAGAATTTTTATCGACATGGATTTTGTCGAATTTACTACAGGACAACTGGCCAGAAAATCTGTGTAACTAAAAAAACAGGAGAAAAAAACATGGAAAAACATAATGTCGCTATATTTAAGCCATATTCTTTTGAAACAGGTCAGAAAATACGGATAGAAGGCGGAAAACGCAACGGAGACTGGGAAGTCATTGGAGTAAGTGATTATAAGGTAAAGCTCCGCTGCCCTGTTTCAAAACGCGAGTTTGAGTGGAGCCGTTTTTGCTATTTTGCCGAAGAACGTTCAGAAGAGCAGTGGCCATTGAAAGACTGATCCAGCATTTAGCGGCAATACTAAATCAGACACTATTACGGCTAAGTACCTGTGCAGAAATTCTATGACATTTTTCCGTAGAGTGGACAAAAACGAAGCGTTGACCACCAGCTATTTGACCGCCGGACGCTGTTGTTTTTTCCTTATGCGGATGTAAAAAAATTTTTGATGAGGTACTTATCGATGCAGCGGAGCCTGCTGCAGCCAGCAGGCTCTGAATTGAAAAATTCAGTTTTTATAAAGGATTTCCCAATTAAGTTGCTTGACCAGGAAATTGGGAATGCTCCCGTATGATCGCTTCCGGCTTTGGATTTATATTCGGCCATCATTTCCAAATAATACATCCAACTTCGGGGGCTGCACAAGTGTAAATTATCGTTTTATCTCCCATCTCCGAAAATGACCACCGATGCCCAGAAAAAAGGGTGGCGGTAAAGCGGGGTCATCTCCCCTCGGATCATCTTGAGTTTGATGTCCTTCAGTGCTTCCGCCGCGCTTTTACCGGCTTGAATGTTTTTATACATTCCGACGCTTAGTTCTTTGGCTGACTTTGATTCCACTGACCACAACGTTACCGAGACAGTCGGTGTACCGGCAAACATGAAAGCACGGGTAAGTCCCCTCACTCCTTCACCTTTCTGATTTTCGCCTTTCCCGGTGTTGCATGCAGACAATGTGACCAGATCGGCGTTCAGCTTCAGACCGAAGACATCTCCCATTGTCAGATATCCTTCTTCTTTGCTCAGAGGGTCAGGATTGGATAGCACCAGTGCAGGCTGCGTGATCCGATCCGTATCTCCCGGCAGAACGCCGTGGCAAGCAAAAACCAGATACCGAAAATCATCCAGAGTACCCTTTTTATGAAAATCAAACAAATTGCTTCGGGATGCGGCTTCGAGGAGTTGAAGCGGCTGCGGAGTCTCAGGTGCTTTCAGAGCCTTCATTATTTCCCGAACCTCTTCTTCTGTATCGGGGAGCGCCGGGAACGTTCCCGATCCCATCAGATTGAGGTAGGAGCGGGTCTGAATGCTTTTCAATGAATTTGTGTCATCAGGCGGTGTACCAACGTTTCCATAGACCGGGTTGGCAAATGCAAGCAGAGGGTATTTTGCGGCTTCTTTTTTTCTTCCCTGTGCGTCCCGGATAATTTTTAACAGAGATGCGGATGAAAGATATGCGACAGAAAGATCGTTGTTCATTTCTATCAGATAGCGTCCTTTATCGTTTTCATCGATCTGAGCCACCAAGGCTTCAAAAGGCAGGCTGTAAAGATCGCTGCTGGGGACCACATAGATTGTTTTTGCTTTGGCGAGGGTGGGCCGGACTTTTTCCGGGATGAGCAGGTTATAAAGATTATTACCGGTTTTTGTCATCTGTTTCAGGGATCGGTTGGCAATTCTTTGAATTTTGCTGCTTTTTCTCTTTATCGCATTTATTAGATCATCTGTACCTTTTCCGAATTTTCTGATTTTCTTGGCAAGTTCTGTTTCGGAGATTGCAATGGGGTAAAGGGCGAAGTCTTTTTTGTCTTTGCCGATCACCCACAGGCAGGTGACCTCTTCCATCACACTGTAAACCAACATCATCTCGCCGGGTTGAAGCACTTTTTCCTGAAGCTCTTGCAATGTGGCCGGTTTTGGATATTTTAAGGCATAATAATCCGGGTATTCGTTTTTTATTTTTTCCTGAAGTTTCTGTTCTTTGACTTTCACTGCTTCCATTTGCTGCTCCAGGCTCCGAATTCGTTTCATATCCCGGTCTTTTTCTTTTGATCCTTCTTCGATTCGGTTTGCCTGTAATTTCGAGTATCTGAATATAAGTTCATTTTCCTTCTCAATAACAATATCGGGAATACCTGCAAAATTTATAGCAACGCTCTTGCCCATTTCCTCCAGAAAGCTACGTCCCTGTTTTCGTTCGAAGATTTCGATTGATTTTTTGTCGTAGCCTTTGTCAGGGTGCTTTTTATGCAGGGATTGGAGAAGTGTGATCAGTTCGTCATAAACATCCAGCTTGTTATGCATAAAAGAAATTTTAACTTCTTTTTCACTCAATCCTTCCCGCATGACCTCTATGTTTTTTAACGCCTGTTCATAATGGAGGACAGCATTGTCGTAATTTTCCAGTTTCGTTTCCACTTTTGCCAGATTACGTTGCGCTTCCCAGAGCGTCAATAGCATTCCGGTTTCTCCGTTGATTATGATACCTTGCTTTAAAAATTCGACAGCTTTTTCATATTGCCCCATATCCATATATACAGCGCCGATGTTAGCCAGGTTTTTACCTTCATCGCTTCGATCCCCGATTTCTCTTTCGACAGCCAGCGCCTTTTCATAAAACGCCAGTGCTTTCTCGAATTGTTTCAGCGAGTGATATACTACGCCTATGTTGCTCAGGTCATTACCTTCCCCTCTTCGATCCCCGATTTCTCTTTCGATAGCCAGTGCCTTCTCGAAAAACGTCAGTGCTTTATCATACTTGTCCATCTCCATATATACAATGCCAATATTTGTCAACTCGTTCCCTTCTCCTTTTAGATTCTCCATTTCCCGATCAATCACCAGGGCTTTCTCGTAGAATGCCAAGGCCTTCTCATACTGTCTCAAGAAGAGGTATATCACCCCGATGTTCCCCAGAGTTAAACTTTCCAACCTCCGATTCCCGGATTCTCGGGATATCGTCAGTGCTTTTTTAGAATAAACCAGCCCCTTATCATACCGCCCCAGACCAGCATATAGTGAGCCGATGTTAGCCAAATTTTTGCATTCACCATTTCGGTCTCCGACTTCCCTCTTGATTGTCAGAGCCTTTTCATAGAACGACAGAGCATTCTTATACTGCCCCTGCTTGTCGTATATCACTCCAATATTCCCCAAAATCGAACTTTCAGCTATTCGATCTTCTCCTGTTTCCTGGAGTAAGGTCAATGCCTTCTTTTGATAAGATAACGCTTTATCATGCTGTTCCCAACAACTGTATATAAGACCGATATTCCCAAGACACTTGCCTTCGCTATCTCGATTCCCGATTTTCTGATATATCGCCAATGCCCTTTCGAAGAATTCAAGTGACTTCTTATATTGATTCATATAAAAATAATTATCGCCTATGCCCATCAAAACTGTACCTTCACCCATTTGATTCCCAATTTCCTGATATATCGCCAGTGCCTTCTCATAGAATGAAAACGCCTTTTCATATTGCCCTAAATAGCCATATATTGAGCCGATGATTAATAAAATATCTCCGGTTCCTTCCTTGGATCCCATCATAGTTTCCATTTCTTCGGCAATTTTATATGCTTTTTCGTATTTAACGAGTGCTCTGGGGTAGTCGGCTGAAAGATAGGCTTGCATACCTTCTTCTAACAAGCGAACAAATTCCGAGAAAGGTGACTCCTGAGTACCTGCAAAGCTTATCTGGACAAAGAGAATGAACAAAATCATGAAAAATGCCTGAACTCGTTTAAACATGGGAATTCCTTTCAGTATTTTTTTGCTTGGTTATTGTGAGAATTCAATATTTATTCACAAGTTATCTGATTAGTCCAGTTTTTAATATTCCTGTTTTCAGGAAAATGCACAGACAGTTGCTTGAGTATAGTTGTGGTTGCATCAAACAGTGCATATTCCTGAAAAACCAGTGCCAGATTGATCAACCTTTCTGGATTTTTCCCAGGAAATTTTACATTGATCTCGCTCTCAGTTTTTTCCAGTTGTCGAATCTGCGCTTCTTTCAATATGGAAAACCACCCTTCAGCCCTGGCAATGGCTTTACCTCCGGCAAGGGCTAAAACCGTCCATTGATAATCTTTACCATGATAAAGCCCGCTCTTGCCGTATACAAAACCGGCTCCTTCTGTGATGGTTTCGAAAATCTGTTCGTCTTCTTCGTCCGAAATTCTTAGCTTATATTTTTTAGCGCCTTCAACCTGCTGCCACCGAAATTTTGGGTTGAGAGAGCGGATATTTGTATCACATAAGCTGAGGATCTTCATTTTATCCGAATCTATTTTATGATCTGTTTCAGTTTCCCCTCTCAATGGCATTGCTGCGTATTTCGTACCCATTTTGATGATGGCTTTATCCGGCAGGTAGTTGATATCGGCCTTTTTCACCCGAACCGTTTTATCTTCGATTTCACTTCCCGTCTTTCCGACCTTGATGATTCCATGTCCGACAAGTTCTTCTCTGGTTCCTCCGGCAGAATAAATCAACACAATTTTAGCGCCTCTGCCCAGGTAAATCCGGTCACCTTGGTAAAAAAAATCCGCAATCTCGACAGGTTGTTTTTCTTTTTTCCCAGTCTTGTAAATAGCCTGTCCGCTCAGGTTCATGACCATCGCCACATCATCCTTTTGAGCAAAACAAGACGGGATATCCCCCCATAGAGCCAAAACACCGATCATCAATACAAAACTGAATTTTTTCATAACTATGCACCTTTCATTTCATTCATTTATCTTCAATGCGTATAATCTTACCGGCGGACGCCCCTTGACGGCTTGAACTCCCTTATCCTCGAATCTGACTGTATCCGGCAATTGGTCATACACATCCATATACAAGTCTTCACTGATCAGGATGGTTTCCTTCAGTTCCTTGGTTTTGCTTTCGACCCGTGATGCCAGATTGGCAGCATCACCGGTCAGGGTAAATTCTATTCTTTTAGCAGAACCGATTCCACCCAGCGCCACCTCACCGGTGTGAAGACCGATCCCGATTTTAAATGGCTCTTTTCCTGCCATTTGCCAGTCATGGTTCAGTCCCTTCAGCTGCTTCACCATGTTTAACGCAGACTTGATGCCTGCCAGACTGGGATTTTCAGTTTCTTCGAATGCACCGAAAAATGCCAGCATGCCATCCCCGAAAAATCTGCTGACAACGCCCCCTTCATCGGATACGGCATCCGACATGGGAGCGTAATATTCATTCAGACGTTCGACAACTTCCAGATCATCGCTTGCCTTCGAAAAAGTCGTGAAGCCTCGGATATCAGAGAATAAAATACACAACCGCATTTTCTTTCCCTTGAGCAGTTCCGTATTTTTCAATTTCAGAACACCATGAGCAACCTGTGGGGTCAAAAAGGTTTCAAACAGACGGTATATGCGCCTTTTTTCCCTGTCCAGCACAACATTTCGGTAAGATAACGAAAACATCAGGTTCAACCCGATTGCGGCCATACACGGCGCTATCGGCAGTATGAGAAAATTCAGAAAACTGAAAACTGAAACCGAAAAAGCTATCAAAACCAGAGTAATCAAGCTGTATGTAATATGCCGAAAACGTAAAAAGCCTGCAACAAATCCGGTAATCAGAGTCAAAAAGAGGTAAATACCGAATCGGGCAGTACCGGATATTTCATGAAAAAACCGGTTGCCATAAAGTGTATGAACAATGCTTGCATGAATATCCGGTCCGGGCATTCTTTTATTGTATCCGTCACTCAAATATTGCAGAGGTGTGAGATATCGGTCGTGACTTAGAGAATCGACGGTCCCGATGATGACAATTTTGTTTTTGAAATGTTGCTTTAAAAAGAATACATCCCCCTCTTTTACTTTACGGTAGACATCTGAAAAGCTGTACCTGGGAAAGAAATTGTTTTGCGGAAGAAAATCAATATAAATTTCTTCAGAGGATAGTCGATAATCAGGATCGAAGGCATGAAACAGGCGGTATCCGAAACTGTGCAATGATTTCCCGTTTTTGGTGGGAACGACCAGACGTTGTTGCCGGACGACATCATCATCTCCGTCGAGTGTCAAATTGAAAAAACCGAGATTTTGAGCGTCAATGGCAAGCACATATTTCTTATGGGGGATAATCTGTCGGTCTTCTTTCTGGATAAAACCGGTCACAACCCGCGTACCGTAACTCTGAGCAAGTATAAATGCCCTCCGCCACACCTGGCTGTAATCTTTGATTTTATCATCGAACAATACGCCCGGCAATAGATAGTCCAGCCCGATAACCTTTGCCTGGCTTTCCGCCAGTGCTTCGATCACTACACCGAAATATTCGTGCCATAGTGCAATTGGTATCTGGAAATCCATTTCTTCAAGAGTCGTATCATCGACATCCACCATGACCACTGGCGCTTCGGGTTGTTCGATGGTTTCAATTTTTGAGCGGATACAGAAAAGTGTATCATAGGCTTTACGGTTAAGAAAATCC
>JAUCGE010000173.1 GCA_030377965.1 Desulfobacterales bacterium HSG16 | reverse complement strand
GCCTGAACTGACCAGAAGTGCGGCCTGGTACAGGCCATAAATATAACCAGGACAACCGATTCCGAGATCGAAGCTCACAATGTTTTTCGAAAGTCCGAGGCGATGCTGAAGGGATGCGCTTGTGGCAGGAAGAATATAATCCGGTGTCTGGGAAACGAAAACAAGGCCGGAAATGTTTTTTTTATCCTCTTCCTCCAGTATCAAACCTGCGGCTTTTTCGCAAAGATCGGATGCACACAAGCCTTCAGGAGCGATCCTGACCTTTGTAATTCCATTCATTTTTATTATATGCTCAATCTCTGTCTTGTCCAAGAAATCATATAAATCGGTAAGGTCGAACACCTCGTCCGGGATAGCCGTTGCAATCGAACGTATTGTAACTCCATCAAGTTTTACGTGCATGTTTCTGCCTTTGAATTCAATTGTCGAGATTATTCAAAACCGCATCCAGCTCATCAATATCAAGCCCGTCATAATCGATATCGCTGGGAGTTATTTCAGCTTCCTGCCTGTCTGAACAATGATTCACGATTACAGACAGCTCCTGTTTGAAATGCTTCGTTATTTCTTCAGCTTCTCTTAAATTTTTCCGGTCGCAGCGCACGGATATTTGCAGTCGCTTTCGGATTATGATGCCTGTAATTTCAAGATCATGAATAATCGGAGCCTCCGGGCTTATTTCGTTTCCTGATGATTCTTCGGCCATACGAAATAACTGGTTGTATGCCTGACCATTAGATTGGCCATTAGATTGGCCATTAGATTGGCCATTAGATTGGCCATTAGATTGGCCATTAGATTGACTGCCAGATTGGCCATCATTTTCATAAAATTCTCCCAGGTAATTGAAGCTGATCCGAGGATCGATATCAAAAGAGATATCTTTTTTTTGTATTTCAGGAGTGAGATATTTCAATATTCCATAACCCATTCCTTTATTGGGGATTTTTCTCAAAGATTCCTTTATATGCTTTATCTGATACCCTGTATCGTCCGAGTCGGGAAGCGTAAGAATTACAGGAAAGATGCTTGTAAGCCAGCCAACTGTCCTGGTGATGTCAATACCAGGAAGCTGCTCTCTTCCATGCCCTTCCAATGCAATCAGAGTCTTGTTTTCTCCATGCCATATTTTCATGGCCCGGGCCAGGGCTGTCAATAAAATATCGTTAATCTCGGTGTTGTATGCATCATTTACCTTTGTCAACAATGCATTCGTATCTTCTTCATCAAAGATAACGCTCGATATTTCTGTATCCTTGAAACAGACTTTTGCCTTAGTCTCATCACCTATTGGCAGTGATTTGACGGAAACAGATTCTATAGTTTTCCAATATTCTTTCTCCTTTAACAAGATTTCACTATTGCTGTACTCTTGAAGATACTCCGCCCAGCGTTTATATGAATCCGTCTTTGAAGGCAGGTGTATCTGCTCACCAGATACAACTTGCCGATAACCCTCTGTAATGTCTTCTGACAGGATACGCCATGAAACACCGTCAATCGCCAGGTGATGGATTACGATAAGTACGCGGTCTCCGTCGTTCAATCGAAACAGAACTACTTTCATTAAAGGGCCGATACCAATATCAATGTCTGCCTGGGTCTTATTTACATAAAATTCCAGTTCGTTTGCAGGCGTTGTCGAACCTGTCAGATCTACGGTTTCAAAGTCCTGCGGATAGTTCGTACTTGCAATGCTTTGAATAATTTCATCCCCATCCCCATCTCCGTCCATGTCATATCTCATTCTGAGAACGTCATGGTGTTCCTGAATTTTTTCAAACAATTTTTTTAAAGCTTCCAGCTCAAGCCTTTCTTCTGATAAAAGCATCACGGACTGGTTAAAATGATTTCTATACATGGGCTTGAAAGTATCAAAAAACCATGATTGAACAGGTGTCATGGGGACATTGCCTGTTATCTCACCCTGCTCAATTACTTGATCTGTTTTTATAACCTTGTCTGCTGCTTCGGAAATGGTCGGATGAAGATAAAGAGTCCGGATGTCCAGCTTAAGTCCATCCTGCCCGAGGCGGGATGCTACCTGGATGGCTTTTATTGAATCACCGCCTAATGAAAAGAAATTATCATGTATTCCTATGCGCTGTTTCCCAAGCAGTTCCTGCCAGATCTGGGTAAGTTTACCTTCGATTTCAGTACTCGGAGCCTCGTATGCCGTACCCTGGCTCAGACCGTGAGAGTCAGGATCAGGGAGCAGGTTTTTGTCCACCTTGCCTGTAGTTGAATTCAAGGGCAGGCTGGAAAGCTGGACAAAATGGGCAGGAACCATGTAATCAGGCAGGCTGGAAAGCATGTGTTCCCTGAGTTCGGATACGCTCAAGTCTCTGCTGCCGACAATATAAGCGATCAGGCTTTTATTTCCATCCTGGTTCATTCTTGCCATTACAAAACACTGTCTTATAAAAGGATATTTCAATAAATTGTTCTCGATCTCACCCATCTCAATACGAAATCCCCGTATCTTGACCTGATTGTCTTTTCTTCCCAGAAAATCGATATTGCCGTCAGGCAGCCATTTTGCAATATCACCGGTTTTATATAATTTTTCTCCGGGATTGCGGGAATTGCCGGAACTAAACGGATGATCCAGAAATTTTTCTGAAGTCATGGCTTCTTTGTTCAAATATCCTTTTGAAATGCCATCTCCACTCACATAAAGTTCGCCCTGAATACCCACAGGGAGGGGATTGAGGTCATTATCCAGAATATAAGCCTGGCTGTTGGATATGGGCGCTCCTATGGGAATGGAGCTATCGCTTTCTTTGATCTCATCAATGACATAATATGTCGAAAAGGTCGTATTTTCCGTTGGTCCGTAAACATGAACGATGGAATCCTCATTTTTACGGTATTGAAGGCTCTTTCGGACATGTTTCAATGAAGCGTCCTGACCTCCGAAGTATATTTTATCGAAGTTTGTTATGACTTCGGGTTCCGTATCTATGAGCTTGTTGAAAAGGGCAGTCGTGATAAATGTGATGTTGATTTTGTTTTCCGCAATGAATCTGCATAAACCGCTTACTGAATAAAGCAGTTCCGTGGGAAAGATATATAATGACGCTCCGTTTAAAAGCGCTCCGAAGATGTCATATGTAGATCCGTCAAAAGCATAGTTGGATAATTGTAAAATATGATCCGATTGTTTGATATTCGTATAATTGGTATTTGTCACCAGTCTGATGACACCTCTGTGCTGCGCTATTACTCCTTTGGGTTTTCCAGTCGATCCTGAAGTATACATGACATAAGCCGGATCAGAAGCATTGTTCACTCTTTTTGGATTTAAAAAGATCTCCTTGCCGATTTCTTTTGCAATTTGATCTGGTGAAAATGTTACTCCCGTAAAATCGATATTTTCTGAATTTTCTTCCCTGCACAGCAATATCGAAGCTCTGCTGTCATTTAACATTGTGTTTATACGTTCCACAGGGCTTTCGATATCAAGAGGCAGGTATGCTCCTCCGGTTTTCAAAATTCCAAAAATATCGATAATCATCCAAGGATTTCGATCCTCCATAACAGCGATTATCGATTTTTGATCTGCCCCTTTTTTAGTAAGAAAATTGGCTACCTGATTAGCGCGGGCGTTGAGTTGTGAATAAGTGAGTTTTTGACCTTGAAAAATCAGTGCAGGCGCATCAGGCGTTTTTTCCACTTGCTTTTCAAACAATTCTATAATGGTTGCATCCCTTGGATAATCTGTCCGGGTATCATTAAACTCTACCAGTACTTTATGTCTTTCCTGTGTACTCAGCATATCCAGATTTCTGACTGGTGTTTGAACATCTTTAAAACCTGCAATGATATTTTTATAATGTTCGGTAAGATTGAGAATGAAAATTTCATCAAACATATCTGCATTGTAGATTATTCTGAAGCTGATAGCTCCATCGCTTTCCGGCCCCTGGATGTCGATAATGAAGTCGCAGGTTTCCGGCCAGCCAGAGCAGTGCCGACTATGATATCTTCCTGTGCAGTATAACGATGAAATAAAGCTTTTGACAGTGCCAGCAGAACCATAAAGAGGCTTGCATTGTTATCTTTCCCGAGTTTGTTCAATCCAATTGTCAAATCCTTATTTATATCAAAGACAACGACATCCGCATTGTAAGTCTTAACTGCCGGGCGGGGATAATCTGAAAAAGTGTTTAAAACCGGCAGAGTACCTGACAAAACATTGTGCCAGTATTTTTTCAGTTTATCCGCATCAGTCAATAATTCATTATGCCAGGCTGCATAATCTTTGTACTGAATTTTTAATTTTGGCAGAAATTCTTCTTTTTTACCTTCCGTATACTTATCATAGATGCAAAAAATTTCTTTCATCAGGATTTCCAATGACCAGCCATCACTTATGATATGGTGTATCCCGATTATCAAAGAATATCTGTTCTCTTCATTTTTTAAAAGTTTTGCGCGAATCAAAGGCCCTTTGGCAAGGTCAAAAGGTGTATCTCCTTCTTTTTTTATATGCTCTTTAACTATGCTTTCAGTATCAGCCATTTCGCTCAAATCCAGGATGTCGAGTTTAAACCCGATATCTTGACAAATTTTTTGCATAGGCTCTCCATCCACAACGATAAATGTTGTGCGGAGAGATTCGTGGCGGTTGACAACGGTTTTAATCGCCTCATTGAATGCCAGGATATCGAGATTTCCTTCCAGCATTACCGCCCCATGAATATTGTAAATAGAAAGGTTTGCCTCTTTTTGATCAGATAACCATAAACGCTTTTGCGCGTGGGACAAAACATAGTGTTCGGCTTCAGGCAATGGTTTTATACTTTCAAAGCCAGGCCGCCTACCAGATTATTGTAATCACCAGTATATTCCAATTCCTGGCGGCCGTATGCTGCAAATACACCAGCGAAATATTTGGGTTTATCGATGATCCGGCAGCCTGCTCCAAAAAAATAGAGATACCTGCTCTCAATACTTTCGAGATCATCTTTTGTCCACTCTACACCAGCCCCCAGATAAAAACGCTTAGTCATGGCGAATGAGAGCTGGTTGGAGATATTTGTGCTTTTTGAATCTCTGAGTGTCATACTCGCCTCTCCCATAGTAACATTGCCATTTCCATCCACCGACGGGTCGGTATTGGGTTTGCTTGAATGTTTTTTATCGAAACTATAATTAAAAACATTGCTAAGCCGCTGCTTTCTAAGAAAAGCTGTGGTATTGATCAAATGATTATCTTTGGTGAAATTGCCTTCTGACTGGGAATAAAAATAGCTTGCTTCAAAGTGATATAGAAATTGTGAAGGTACTGGATCATACGATAAAGGGCTTTTTTTCCACCACATGCCCAAATTCTGCTTTTTACCAACCTGTTCTTCAGGAACTGCCTGCTCTTCAGGAACTGCCTGTTCTTCAGGAACTGCCTGCTCTTCAGGAACTGCCTGTTCTTCAGGAACTGCCTGCTCTTCCGCTATCGACTGCACAGGGATGAGCATTACGATACTCAAAAAGACAAACAGTACCCATTTGGATATTTGCCCCATTTTTTGTCTCTCCTTTGGAAAATAGGTTAAAAAAATGTCATAGCTTACACATTTGAATCAATTAGTTTTATTCTCCTTTCTGTGAAATTCAGAATCCTGGCCAAAAGACAGGACATCTGATGAATTATTCTTTCTCTTACAGTTTCATACTCCGCCGAGGTAAATATTTTGGCCTGTCACAAACTCACTCTCCTTTTTGATAAAAAAATCTATTACATTTGCTATATCTTCAAATGTGCCGAATCTCGGAATTGCCTGTCTGGCCAGAAGACGCTCCATTTTTTCTTTGGGAACAGAGCGTATCAGGTCTGTCTTGACAGGTGTCGGACCGACAGCGTTTATCGTGATGCCGAACTCTGCCAGCTCCCTGGCAAGGATCTGTGTCAACGAGACCACAGCCGCCTTTGAAGCTGCATATACTGCTTCTCCCTCAAGTTTCAAGGGGGTAGCAACTGTGGAAAAATTGACAATCCTCCCAAACTTGTGTTTCTGCATCATTTTAGCTGCTTCTCTGCAAAACAGAAAAGTCCCCGAAACATTTGTGTTAAGTACATTACAGACTGTTTTCAAAGGTGTCAAGAGAATATGATTCATCGAAGCAATACCAGCGTTGTTTATAAGGACATCAAGACGTTTGTGGGTTTTGCGAATTTCAAAAAACATATCTTTCACAGCTTTACCATCTGTTATATCAACGCTGAAATGCCGATAATCCGCAAGTTCATACTCGGCTTTGCCCCGGCTGCATCCAATTACAAAAAAACCTTTTTGTACATAATAACGGGCAAGAAATTCACCAATCCCTTTTCTAGTACCTGTAATCAACATTACCTGCCTGTTATCCATTTCCATCCTCCTTTAACAGAGATACTATATAATCGGCCAGAGTTCCGATGGTTTGAAACGGGCTGTTTTTCATGGACATGGCTTTTTCGTTTGCCAGAACCAGAGCTGTGTCAAATTCGTCTTCCACAGATTGTTCCACTGCAACGATCAGTGTGATAAGCCCCATAGAATTCAAAACGGCGTTATCTCCTCCGAAAAGAGGCGTGTCGATTCCGGACTCCACTGGTATTCGATCTTCTCTATCCTCATTGAGTTCTTCCGCTTCTGCAACAATTATTTCCACTATTTTGTCATGCATTTTAAACTTCCTGTTTAACTATTGTCCACCCACTTCCGCAGGTTTTTTTATTTTTGTTTCAGACAGATCCAGTGCCACAGCAGCACACGACAGTCCCACACCAAAACCGCACAGAACAGCTTTGTTAAGCCGGTTTTCTTCTGACAGGTGTTCATGTTCCAGTGCGAGCATCAAAGGAATTGAGGCAGGGCCAGTGTTGCCGGTTTCTCCCATTGCAACAGGGACGCTTTCAGCCGGAACTTTGATAATTTTTCTCAGGTAATCAAGCATGAATTTATTGGCCTGATGAAAACCGAAAAGAGTCACGTCCGATTTCTTCCAGCCTTTTTCAGCCAGTACCGTATCTATTGCCCTGGGAACTTCGCGTATGGAAAAATTCATGATTTCCATGCCATGCATGAAAATATCTTCATCCGAACGCATGTTCCCGTCTTCTTTTGCGCTTACCATTTCCGAATTTTCATCCACAGGATATCTGGCTCCGCCTGATGGAATGATCAGATGCTGGCTGCCCGCCCCATCTGTCGTAAAGCTGAAAGCCATATTGCCTTTACCCTTTTCAACAATGGTAGCACTGCCTGCATCACCTAAAACTGTTCTGTTGGATTTATCCAGAGGATTGACATATCTTGTGATTACATCTCCTGCACAGACGAGAACTGCGTCACAACTGCCTGAACTGACCAGAAGTGCGGCCTGGTACAGGCCATAAATATAACCAGGACAACCGATTCCGAGATCGAAGCTCACAATGTTTTTCGAAAGTCCGAGGCGATGCTGAAGGGATGCGCTTGTGGCA
>JAUCGE010000172.1 GCA_030377965.1 Desulfobacterales bacterium HSG16 | reverse complement strand
TATCTACACTGTTGTAGCTGTTTGATGAAACAAGGTTATTTTTTCGTTCCGGTTTTTCATAATTGGGCTTTACATCTTCCAAAATGATGGGAAGTTTTGATTTACTCCCCATACTTTTTCATTCTCATATAAATATCATTCAACTGGGCAGCGGCAGCATTTGCCAATGGATGTTTACATTTGTCGGGATGAATCACTTTTATTATTTCATCATGCCATTTTTTAGCTTCAGATAATGAGGAGTACAATGCTGGCGTTATTTTGAGCATATCAGCTCGGATCTTTCCTTCGAGTTTAGTCAATGCAAAAATTATTTTTGCTTCTTCTGACAAGAAAAAATTACCTTCTGCCTGCTGATCAGCACCGGTTATATCCTTATTGTCAAGCCTTCTTACAAGAGCAAAAAGATTTTTCCAATTCGAAAAGCTATCATTTTCGAGAATGAGCGTTTTCTTGACATCGTTGACAGCAGCTATAAATCCACCTTTGTCTTTATACTTTTGTTTGAAATCTTCTTCGGACCGAAAATTTTTCATAGATACTCCATAAGGCGTAACCCATTGCCAAGACAAAAAGGATGCTTTCGTGGGTTCATACAAACTCATATTCCATTAAAAGTTTGCCTGTCCCAGGTGGACAGGCAAAATCTGGAAGCGAGGCAAGAGGCTGGATCAGAGCAGTGCTTCTATCTCTGTTCTTTTTTAATATATTTGGGTAAATCAAGCGATAAACTCAATTTAAACAGAGATCCGCCTTAACACACTGTCCAGGTTTTGGGGTACATCATTCATTACTCCCCCATCAAATCACATATAAGCTCCATCGCCTTTTGCATATCGACTCTGCCCATGTTCAGCGTCATATGGTATAGGACAGGATCATCATAATCGGTTTTTCTTATCTTTCGGTAGAGATTCGTGCGGCGTCTGTCCTCTCTTTTTACGGTGCTGACAGCGTTTTCATTGGAAAGGTTATAATTTTTTTCCATGAATTTCACACGGTTTTCAAAATCATCCACCATGAGGATGTGAAATGCGTCTGGATGGTCGTTTAATATATACTGGCTGCCTCTGCCTATGATCACCACGTTTCCTTCTTCGGCCAGCTGGGCAATCATCACGACAAGATAATCCAGATATAATTGTTCATCAATATAGCCGCTGTCGTCGGCCAGAATTTTATGCACCAGGTTCTTGGAAACCATTCTGCTGATAACCTTGGAAAGTCTGGTCCCTGCCTCGTTTTCTATATTCTCCACCCAGTGGGGCGACACATTGGCATGTTCCGCTATCATCTGTATGATATTCTGATCTGCAAAGGTGTATCCAAATTTCTCAGCGAGCATTTTACCCAGGGTTCTTCCCCCTGCGCCAAATTGTCTGGAAATGGTGATTACCGCCATCGAATCCTCCTGTTTATCTTTTTGCTATCTTAAAAGACCATTTTTAAAAAAGGATGGCATAAACTACAAAGTCTTTTAGATGCATCCGTATAAGCTGTTGCACTGTTTCTGGCAATTTCAGTCTCTTCACGCTCCACTTTTTCCGGGTGGAATCAGCAAGGTGGGGAAGACAGATTTTTCAGCAATCGTCTGTGGAGTGCTTCCCAGCCATTTTTCCACCCAGGCAGTCTTGGAGGAAGATCCTGACACAATCATTGTAGATTGACATTCCCTCGCTGCAATCTCTATTTCCTCATTTGCATCACCGACATAGACATGAGGTTCGGCCTCCATGCCCAGAGACTCGAAACCTTCGCATATCGCGTCCAGCTTTTTCCTGTATTGCTTCCTGGTTTTTTGAATCCCCATTGCCGAAGAATCTTTAAATTCTTTTTCACTGGCAACATGAATTACATCTATTTTTTTGATGATATTCTTCATGGCCTTCAGATACTCGACAGCATTCAGACTGGCCGGTGACCAGTCTATTGCAAGCAGTGGCCTTTCAAAAGGAAGGTCGATCTGCCTGGCGTTTTCTGCAATCTGTTTATAGACCAGGACAGGAGTGGATGCCCTTCTGAGAAGCTCCACAACATCCGATCCTGAGTAGAATTGCTCTAAAACACCTTTGCTTGAGCGTCCAATGACTATGAGATCTGCGTCCTCTTTTTTAGCGGCTTTGATTACCTGGGAGACCAGGCTTCCCACAACGATATAGAGTCCAACTTCTAAACCCTGCTCGAAAAGATTTTCGGCCCAGTCTATAAAACGAATATTGGCCATTTCCCTTTGTCTGGTCACTTCGTCCTTTTTATATCCTGTCCGGGACATAGCAAGCTTGTTCCGCTCAATCACATTCAAAAACACCACATGTTTCAATGCCGCGTCTTTAAGGGGCAGCAACGATTGCAGGGCATCGAAACGCAGTTCCTTGAACTTGGTTACAAACAGCAGTTTTTTGATTTCCATGATTCATCCCCTGCGTAAAAATTGATGTTTTTCAAAATCAGCCGATAAATTTTTTGATCGTATCAGCCAGTTCTTCTGGTTCAACCGGTTTTTCCAGATAAGCATCGGGTTCCGGAACTTTTGCGCCGCCGAATTCGGTCAAAGCCTTCTGGGAACGAAGAAAAGATTTTTCGGCTATCCCGGATTGAATGATCACGGGAATTTTTTTAAAAGCCTTATTGGTTTTCAGCTCTCGATACAGGCTGATACCGCTTGCTCTGGGCATCAAGACATCAAGGACAACCAGGTCCGGCATATCCTTTGTGATTTTATCCTTTCCTTCCACACCATCTTCTGCCTCTATGGGTGTGTAGCCGTTATCTTCAATAACCGATACGCTGAAAAGCCTGACATCGGGATCATCATCTACGACAAGTACTTTTTTACTCATTCAATCCTCCTTGAAACGGTTTGTTCTTTAACTCAATATGGCATAAAATTCTAGTTTTGTCACCCATATTCTGTCATTTCACAATTACTGGCACAATTTAGGGTCATGGATGAAATTAATTCCATAAGATTGCGCCGAATTTGGATCTGTTTTACGGCGGATTGATGGGTGAATACTTATTGTCTGTACCCATCAAGGCAACGCAGAAAACAGGTTCAAAGGCAAGCAAGGTTGTGGAAGTTATTTCATCCACGGCCCTTATCATGCATCAGGGGTCTGACAGGGAAGTCGAATTGCAAACTCGCTGCCCTTGCCTACCCTGGAATTTACTTCGATATTGCCGTTATGTTCTTCCACCAGTTTTCTGGTGACGAGCAGTCCAAGTCCTGTTCCTCTGTGGCCCTTGGTGCTGAAAAAAGATGCGAAAAGTTTATCCCTGACCTCTTCGCTCATGCCAGCGCCATTGTCTGCGACTTCGAATTTGACAGTTCCACCCTCGTCAAGAGAAGTTTTTAAGCAAATTTCCCAGTCTTTGCTTATGTCTTCATCGAAAATACAGGCATCTACGGCGTTTGACATAAGATTCATCAGGGAAGTATGAACATTTCTTGGGTCCATAAGTACCTCGCCGATGTCCGGGTCGAAATCCCTCTTGATCCGTACCTTGTTTTCAGCTGCGGTCTCTTCCATGAAATCACAGACTTCACCTGCTACTTCATTTGGGTAACATTTTTCATATTCCGGCTCTCTTTCCTTGGAATAGGAAAGCAGATCCATAACAAGATCGGAGGTTCGGCTGATGTTCCGCTTCACCATATCCCAGCCTTTTTCAAGCTTTTCGGTATTATTTCTGGAAAGACCCGAATCGACTAAGTATTTGCCTCCTTTGAAGCCATGGAGAATGTTTTTTATTCCGTGCGCCATGCCGGCCACGGTCTGGCCGATTGCCGCAAGTCTTTCCGAACTGACGAGTTCGGCCTCAAGACGCTTTATCTCCCTTAAATCCTGCAAAAAAACCACGCTGCCAACCACATTTTTTTTCTCATGCAGCAGGGTTCCTGAAAATTTGACTGGAATATCTGTACCGTTTTTTGAGGTGATCGTAATTTCTGTCCAGGGTAATCTTTGCCAGGTTCCTTTTTTACCTTGAGCGTCTCTTTCTTCCAGAGTCTTGTTGATTGAATCCGGGAGAATATCACTTACTTTGAGTTTACCCATGACCTCTGATTTTTCATACCCGGATATTTTGCCTGCTCCAGGATTGAAAAGCACGATATTGGATTTCTGGTCAGTTGCAATAATGCCTTCATTGGAGCTTGTTATCAGTTTGGCCATGAAATTCGATTTTCGCATGATTTCTGCTGTGGCGGCTTGAACCTCTTTTTCCAGATTTTTTGTATATGCCGCAAGCTTTTTCCTGAGTTCGATTTTCTCCAAAGCTCTTTCAAGGGCTATACTCAGGGCTTCATCTTTTACCGGTTTATTGATAAAATCGGATGCCCCAAGCTGCAATGCTTCAATAGCATTTTCAATATCTCCATGTCCCGTGACTATGATGACTTCAGCCTCAGTATCGAGGGCTTTGATTTCCTTTAAAAGCTCAATGCCGTCCATGACCGGCATTTTGATATCCGTGAGAACGATATCAGGCGACTCTTCTTTAAACACCGCAAGGGCCTTTTCACCGTCACAGGCCGTGACAACATCATAGCCGTCACTTTTCAATGAAAAGGACAACACTCTTAAAATTGCTTCCTCGTCATCTACTACCAGAAGTTTGCTCATATTCCCGTGTCCTTTTTTATTTAGGGATGTCAGAGAAAATAATATACCTGGATTGCACAGAATTTTGGTCTGTATTCAAGGCGCTGTAAAGGGTGCATATTCTATATCTTCACCCTTTACAGCAACGCAGAATACGGAGCAAAAGACAAGCAGGACGGGTGTATTATTTTTTTTGGCTTCCCTTATCCTGTGTCAGGGCAGGAAATCTTACCATGAACACTGTTCCTTTCCCAACCTCACTTTGAATTTCAATTTTGCCGTGGTAATCCTTTACGATACCGTAACTGATACTGACACCCAGTCCTGTGCCTTTGCCAACCTCCTTGGTTGTATAAAAAGGTTCGATTATCTTGTCGATTACTTCTTTCGGCATACCGGTTCCAGTGTCAGATACATTTACAGCGACGTAATGATCGTCTTCGACAAAAGATTTTATAGTCAAAAGTTTTTTCGCTTTCTTTTTTTCCAGCTTGCTGCATTTTTCATCCATAGCGTCAATGGCGTTTGTCACCAGATTGATAAAAACCTGTTCCAGCCTGTTATGTTCAGCCTTGATAAAAGGCAGATCAGAAGCAAGATCGAGTTCTACTTCGACTTGATGAACTTTTAACTGATGCCCCATAACTTTGAAGATATCGTTGATGGGATCGTTGATATTGATTTTTTTATGGACAACCTCGGATTGTCTTGCAAAATTTCTCACATGTTTGATAACACCCGTAGCCCGCTCCACATTGGTCACGATATCTGTTGCCATTGTTTTTAAATCATCGTCGCTGACAGATTTGCCGCGTTTGAGCATTTTTAAAAAATAATCGGCACATATCTGGATGACATTCAGAGGCTGGTTGATCTCATGAGCCATGCCAGCGGCCATTACACCAAGAGTAGTCATTTTGCCAGCTTGAATAAGCTGTGTTTCTTTTTCAACTGTTTCTGTGATATCAGTGGTTGTGGCTATCAGCACATCATGTTCTCCATAACTTGCGCTGCTGACATTTATATTGACAAAAAAAGGCTTGCCTCCTTTTTTGCAATGCCGTTTTTTAGGAAAAAAAACCGACTGGTCATGAAAAATGTCCTTCAGCCCGTTTTCGACTTCATTGTCGTCGTCATCACTAAGATCAATAAACGACAATCCGATCATTTCCTGTCGCAGATATCCGTAACAGTCCAGCGCTCTTTTATTGGAGTCCATAATCGTAAAGTTTTCGCTGTTGATTATAAAAATTGGATTAGGGTCATTGTCGAAAAGAGATCTGTATTGTTCTTCAGATTTTATATATTGTTCCTGGAGTTTGTAATTTTCTATGGCAACGCCTATCCTGTTTCCGATCAGTTCCAGGACATTTTTTTCCCCCTGCTTGAACTTGTATGAATTCTTGCTGGCGATTCTGATCACGCCAAATGCCTTCTTTTCTTTTGCGCTGATGGGTATATATGTCCAGGATTTCAGGTTTTTTTCCTGTTCTTCTTCACATTCTTCACCGGTTTCATCAGACAGGTTTTCATAAATAGTGAGGTCACCGGATTCAGCGACCTGATAGATGATGCTGTTTTCACAGATGATGCTCCGTTTTTCGCAAAAATTATCTGGATCGCCGTAATTGTACTCAAAACGAAGGTTGTCATTCTCATCAAGAAGAAATACACAGATACTTTCACAGGGAAGGAATTTTTTTATTTCACGGAGAGCGGATATTATTCTTTCATCAAGACTTTTGGGTGCGCTCAATGCTGAGTATATGGAACAGAGAGCAGATAATTCTTTTGTTCGTTTTTCTCGAAAATCTTCGGCTCTTTTATCTTCGGTTTTGTCCCACAATGTCTCAATTGCCCCGACAATGGTTCCATCAGGAGCTTTGATCGGGACTGCGGTAAACCAGCACCATTTACCAGCATCTCCCAATTTTGGAAAAAAAGCTTCTGATTCACAGGCCCCGTCAATCAAAGTCGATTTGCGCCATTTTGTTCCATAATACTTTTTGATTCCCTTGTCATCAATTCGATCCAGGATAATGTCAGCCATTGTAGGACGTTTTTCATCATAGAACGGCAGCCATTGTTTATTCGTTCCCACGACCTCTTCAGCTTTAATGCCTGAAAACCTTTCCATGGCCTTGTTCCAGTGGGTTACTATATGTTCTCTGTTGATTACAAAGGTCGGAATAGTGCTTCCCTGGACGACTTGGGATTCTGCTCGTTTATGTTCGAGCAATTCCATTTCTGTCCGGTACTCCCGGATATTTCTGTGTCTGAGAATGGATGTCAGATTTTCTGTTAACTCGTCGAAAATACCTTCAACTGCATCTGGATCATTTTTTACTTTTCTTAGTTTTGCCTTACCTTTTTTTTTTACATCCTCGACTTGAAAAAAATCCCAGATAGCCCTTGCCTGAAAATGATCAATCATTTTCACTTCAGACGGTTTGTTCTTGCCTATTTCCTCTATGAGGGCAGGATCATTGGTCAATTCCAAAATTACCTGAAGATTTTCAAGCTGGTACAGCTCCGCAAAATCATCTGTGGTGTATATTCCAGAGTCGTTTGCGAATTTGATTCCAGGAGCATCAAGATTTTTATCCAGCACTCCCAGGATTGAAGGTTTGCTGCCTTCAGGATTTCTTTTCAGTAAATACGCAATAAAATTTTTACAGAAACCTCCTCCCCCTACGATAGCAATATTCGATTCAATAAGGTATTCGAGCATTTTATTTTATATCCTCAATTTAAAAGAAAATTCTTCAATTTAAAAGAAAACAAAAGTTGCTATTAAAAAGCATGGGATCAAAAAAACCAGAGAGTATTTGAGTATATAGCCGAAAAAGCTTGGCATAGGCGTGCCTGCTTCCTCAGCTATGGATCTGACCATAAAATTTGGAGCGTTTCCGA
>JAUCGE010000025.1 GCA_030377965.1 Desulfobacterales bacterium HSG16 | reverse complement strand
TATAGTTATCAGTTTTAATTTCTCTTCTGGATTTTTTTAATTCACCTATTAGTGAGTTAGTTGTCATTATTACCTCTTCAGAATGTAAATATTTTTTTTCTTACCATATAATGCCTTGTTGGGCTAACCGATAGCTCCATAATGACAATTTAATATACGAACTTTAACGCAAGTGAATCTGAAAAGTCAAGAAGATTTTTGAACTATGGATATGAAAAAATGCACGTTCCTCCCCATTCCCTTCTGCAAGGGCAAAAATGAAGATTTTATTTCGCATCCGGAAAAACAAATCCTTCTGATAACGCTCCAAACAGGATGAGCCTGCCGGTCAGCAAATAAAATACTTTTTGGAATACTATGGTTTTCACAAGACTCTTTACGCAGCTATTGAAAACAAATCCCAAAAATGATAACGGATGTGTAACAAATAACAAAACACCTTACAAATTTTACGAGGAGATCCAGAGAGCAATGGACAAAATGTCAGACCATGAAAAACTCAAGCAGCATATAAAAGAACTTGAAAAAGAGGCTTGTGAGCGTAATGAGTCTGAAAAGAGGATAAAACATTTAAATTCGGTCTTGAATTCCATAAGAAATATTCACCATCTTGTATCCGGGGTGGACAATCCAAAAGAATTTATCGAAAAAGCCTGCAAGAGCCTTGTTGATGATGGAGGATATTTTGGGGCTTGGATAATACTTACGGATGAAGATAACATTGTTCTTGGAAGCGCTGCTACCGGCCTGGGAGAGAGCTTTTTGTCGATTCTTGAGAAAATGGAACGGGATGAATTGATATATTGCTGCAAAAATGTATTGGCGCAATCGGAAATCCTTGCCATAGAAGATACTCTGTCAGCTTGCGCGGGGTGTCCTGTTTCCCATATGTACAGGGGCAGGGGCGCTATGACAGGCAGGCTGGAACATAGCCAGAAAATTTATGGAGTATTGACGGCCTCCGTTCCTGCTGCTTTCAGTGCTGATCTGAAAGAGCAGGCTCTGTTTAAAGATGTTACGAATGATATAGCTTTTGCGCTTCACAATATAGAAAAGAAAAAACAGCGGCAAGAAGCTGAAAACGAGCTTGTCAAAGCCAGGGATGAGCTGGAACTGAGAGTCAAAAAGCGAACCAATGAACTTGAACTGCTGTCTTCCCGGCTGTTGAATGCCCAGGAAGAGGAAAGAAAAAGGATAGCAGCCGATCTTCATGATGAAATCGGCCAGTCTCTTTCTGCTGCAAAATTTATTATTGAGACAGCTTTTGAACAATTCGATACCCAAAAGACTGTCCCGGATATTGATTCATTGAGAAAACTGGTTCCCATGCTCCAGAAAACATCCGAAGAAGTTCGGACAATTGTTATGAATCTGCGGCCTTCAATTCTGGACGATCTGGGTATTTTAGCAACTATCGGATGGTTTTGCAGGCAATTTCAAGGTGTTTATTCGGATATACGTGTCAAAGAAAAGATAAATATAAAAGAAGCAGATGTTTCCGATGCCTTAAAAACCATAATTTTCAGAGTTATGCAGGAGGCCATGAATAATATAGCCAAGCACAGCAAAGCCGATATCGTGTGCCTTTATCTGGAGAAACGAGAGAGTATAATAGACCTGGCGATTGAAGATAACGGCCTTGGATTCGATATGGCAAAATCATCATCGGGAAACATAGCTGAAAAAGGGTTTGGAATTTCCGGCATGAAAGAAAGAACCGAGCTGTCAGGTGGTTTTTTTCTTATAGAATCCTCTCCTGGAGAAGGAACGATTGTCAGGGCATCCTGGCAGGCACAAAAATGAGTCATACTGCGACAATGCCTTTTTCCATAGCAAGAGCTGTCAATCCTGATATATTATGAATATCTAGTTTTTTCATTAGATTGGATCTGTGTTTTTCTACGGTTTTCACACTGATACAAAGATCGTTGGCTATATCCTTGTTTCTGTTCCCTTCGGCAATCAGTTTCATGACCTGACGTTCGCGTTTTGTCAGGCTTTCCCATTTTGTCGATTTGAGCCCGGCTTTCGGAATGTTTTTGTTTTTTGGCGTATGTTCTCTTGCTTTCAAGTAGCCGGCAACAAGTGTTTCAGAAATTCCCGGACTTATATATGGCCTTCCGTTCATGGTGCTTTCTATGGCAAGTTTTAATTCTGTATGAGTTGAGTCTTTGAGAAGGTATCCGTCGGCTCCGGCCTTCAATGATTCGAAAACATATTCTTCGGCCTTATGAACTGTCAAAACCAGTATTTTAACATCTGGACTCAATTTTTTGATTTCCGAAATGGCATCCAGTCCTCCCATCTTGGGCATGGATAGATCTATGAGTACCAGGTCAGGCATGATTTTTCCCACGCACCTGATGGCATCTATACCATTTTCGGCCTCCCCCGCAATTTCGAAATCTGCATTGGATGATAAAAGGGAACGGAGTCCTTCTCTTAAAATCCTGTGATCTTCCGCAATCAAAATCCTGTATGGCTTCTTCACAAAAAAATCCTCCTGGGGAGTACGAAAATCCATATTGCCAGTAAATTATGGTAGATCCATTAAGTTCCTGATCAAAAAAATACAGTGTAACTCAAATCAATATACACCCTATACTGTATTTACCTTTTCAAATCAAGCTTGTTAAAGATAGAAACAGACAGTATCGGCCAAAAACGAAACATACCATTTGATAAATGGCTGTTTCACGGTTACTTACACGGGCAGGGTTTCGCATTCTTTAATGCTTCAGTTGTTCCTCGACTATGTCTTTTTTTTTGTTCCCACGCTTCGCATGGGAATGCAAGGTGCTTTATATTTTGATATATAAACATTTTATTTTAAAACAAATTTTAACTATATGCCTGGCAGGATACAGGTGCTTTTATCTGGAGACAGACATCAGTTCGGATGGATCTGCATGACAAAGGTTTTAATAGTCGAAGACAGCCCCACATTCCGGAAAACCTTCAGGGATGCACTTAGCAGGCGGTTTCCTTTCCTGATTATCAAGGAAGCGTCAAACGGCAGAGAAGCTCTTGACAGGATAAAAAGTTTTGATCCTGCCCTTGTGTTTATGGATATCCGGCTGGCAGGAGAAAGCGGGCTTGAACTGACAGAAAAAATCAAGGCGGAAAATCCTGAAATAATCGTTATCATTCTTACGAATTACGATTTACCGGAATACAGAAAAGCTGCAAGTGATGGAGGTGCGGATGATTTTATCCCGAAAGGGGCCTTGAGTCTGACGAAGATAGAAGGTCTGATAAATGGCCTTCCTCCGTAAAAAACCCTACCTTACGATTATCTTGAAAAATACAGTATTCTGGCGGAGCATATACATCCTTAACCTTATTTACCATTGATTGTTGATTATATAAACTGACATGCAAATTTGGCCGGTTTGCCTGAAAATAATTAAGGGAGATGCAATTTTCCCTACCATCTTTTTTCTTTAATGAGGATGTTGACAATGAAAGAAGGAAAATCGCTGTTTCGATGGCCCGTAATCCTGATCACGGTTACCATTGTTTCTATCTGTTGTATTGGAGCCGGCGGACTTGTCGGCCTGTCGAAAGATTCTGAAAAAAGAGCGGATGTCGTTACAATCGACACCATGAAAATTTTCGGGAATCTTGAAAGACCTGAAGTGGTTTTTCTCCATGATCTTCATACGGAAGCGCTTGAGAAAAAAGGAAAAGACTGCTCCGTATGTCATATATCGGGAAAAAGCTTTGAGGTAATACCCGACACTCTCAAGAGCGCTGTCGAGAATATCGACCGTATGTCTCCGAAATTTAAGAGATTGCAGGATGCCAGCAGGAAAGAAGTGATGGACACTTATCATCTGAACTGTATAGAGTGTCATACAAACATGACTGCTGATGGAGATAAAACAGGTCCGCTTGCATGCGGAGAGTGCCATAAAAAAGAGACTGAGAATGTCATATCATCAAGACAGCCTTTCGGGCTTGACCAATCCCTTCATTTCCGCCATTCCAAAGCTCAGGAAAAGAAGTGTGAAACCTGCCATCATGAATATGATGAAAAATCGAAAAAGCTTGTATATGTCAAGGAAAAGGAAGGGTCTTGTCGGTACTGTCATTTGCAGGAAACCGAAGAAAACCGGATATCCATGAAAACGGCTTCCCATCTTTCCTGTATAGACTGCCACAAGAAAAAAATTGCGAAAAAAATCGAGGCAGGCCCTGTCAAGTGCAGCGGATGTCATGATGCGGAAAATATTAAAAAAATCAAGAGAGTAGCAAAAATTCCCAGGATGGAAAGAAAACAGCCTGATATGATCATGGTAAGCACAGGAGCAGAAGATCTGACCTTAAGGATGAATTTTGTGCCTTTTGATCACAAAGCCCATGAAACATACAATGACACATGCCGCTCATGTCACCATGCGGATCTTGATAAATGCAGTAAATGTCATACTGTGGCAGGGTCTAAAGAAGGAAAATATATTAAGCTCGAACAGGCCATGCATCGTATGGACAACGAAAATTCATGTATGGGATGCCACGAGAAGCAGCAGAAGGACAAAAAATGTGCAGGATGCCATGTCTTTATGGAACGTATGCACAAACAGCCGGAGTCATCCTGCCTCAAATGTCATATGAATCCTGACAAGATAAAAATGGCTAAACAGCCTTCAGAAGAAGAACTGGCCATGATAGCGGGTTCCATGCTCAAATCGAGAAAGGCTGTCAAAGAAACATTCAAAGACGAAGATGTGCCTGAAAAAGTGATCATAAAAGATATGGTCAATAAATACGGGCCTGTGGAGCTTCCTCACAGAAAGATAATAACTACGCTTGTAAAAGATATGGAAGATAACAGTCTGGCAGGCTATTTTCACAGCGAAAAAGGAACTGTCTGTCAGGGATGCCATCACAACAGCCCGGTATCGAAAAAGCCGCCCCGTTGCATCAATTGCCACGGAAAGCCCTTTGACGAGGAAGATATGTTCAAACCGGGAATAATGGGAGCATATCACATGCAGTGCATGGGATGCCATGAAGAGATGGAATTGGAAAAACCGGCCAGTTGCACTGATTGCCATAAGGAAAGAAAGTTTTGAATTGAGGTCTTAATATTATGTCCATATCAAGAAGAAAATTTCTCGGATGGCTGGGAGCGGCAGGTATGGGTACTGCCCTGGGCAGTACTGCCAATGCAGCGTCAAACAAACATTTTTCAGGATATCCTGACAGCGTTGGAGTTCTGCACGACATAAGCCGCTGTGTGGGATGTCGATCCTGCGAGGCAGCCTGCAATAAGGTGAATGAACTGCCCCCGCCGGATCAGCCTTTTACGGATCTGAGCGTTCTGGATACAAAGAGGAGAACCACGCCAGAAGCCCATACAGTGGTCAACAAGCATGAGCTGGCGAAAACGCCTGTGTTCAACAAAATTCAGTGCAACCACTGTCTCGAACCAGCGTGTGCATCAGCCTGTTTTGTCAGTGCGTTCAAAAAGACTGCGGAAGGGCCTGTTTCCTATGATGCTTCTGTTTGTGTAGGATGCCGATACTGCATGGTTGCCTGCCCGTTTGAAGTGCCAACCTATGAATATAACAAGGCATTTACGCCCAGGGTAATGAAATGCACCATGTGTTATCCAAGAATTATGGAAGGCAAACTGCCCGGATGCGTTGAGGTCTGCCCCAAAGAAGCTCTCACCTTCGGAAAGCGGGACGATTTGCTGAAAGTTGCCCGCAAGCGCATTGAAAAACATCCTGATAGATATATAGACCACATCTATGGGGAAAAAGAGATGGGCGGAACCAGTTGGCTCTATCTTTCCGATGTTCCATTTGCCGATATTGGAATGCGTGAAGACTTAGGCGTTACCTCAGCACCCCAGCTTACGGCAGGAGCTTTGTCTGGTGTTCCTCTCGTTGTCGGACTGTGGCCGGTTCTTCTTACCGGTATTTACGCTATGACAAAGCGTAAGGAAAAGATTTCACAGGAAGAAACGGCTGAAGCTGTTTCATTAGCTATAGCTGAAACCGAAGAGAAAGGGGCTGAAAAGCTTTCCGCTGCCCTGAAAAAAGCTGAAAAAGATAAAGATATGGCTATTCAAAAAGAAGTGAAAAAAGCTCTTGAAGAAGTGAAAAAAACTTTTGAAGAAGCCAGAACTCAGGAAGAAACTCAAGAAGAGCAGAAGGAGGAGAAAGCCTGATGTCAGAAGAATCAGCCGTCGTAACCGGTAAAAAACCTTTTGTGCCGGGTAAATCTCTTTTGACGCCCTTTAATATCATTGCGGGAATAATCGTGATTGTCGGGCTTTTCATTACAGTTTTGAGATTTACCAAGGGATTGGGTACAGTAACCAACCTTGATGACAATTATCCCTGGGGAATATGGATCGGGTTTGATCTGCTTGCAGGTGTTGCCCTGGCAGCGGGCGGATATGTCACTTCCGCTGCGGTCTATATCTTCGGGATGAAAAGATTTCATTCAGCGGTAAG
This sequence comes from Desulfobacterales bacterium HSG16, assembly GCA_030377965.1. Taxonomy (GTDB): domain Bacteria; phylum Desulfobacterota; class Desulfobacteria; order Desulfobacterales; family HSG16; genus JAUCGE01. Next base: position 28,512 of record JAUCGE010000025.1, on the reverse strand, counting down.
ACCTGCCATCCTAACTGGATTTTTAGGATATGCTCTTGTCGTGTTTGCTCTCCATTATGACGTGGGTCGGGCCTGGCGTCTGCCCTATCCTTTTATAATGCAGCAGGGAACTACATCCCTTTTGTTCGAGGTCGCTGCCTGTGTGGCTCTTTACCTTACAGTACTTTTTATCGAATGCACGCCTGCCCCTTTAGAATGGCTTGGATTCAAAAAAGCGAGAAATATCGCTGTAAAACTGACCATGCTTCTGACTATTTTTGGTGTAGTACTTTCTACTCTGCACCAGTCATCTCTGGGAGCGCTTTTTCTATTAGCCCCTTCCAAACTTCATCCGCTCTGGTATTCGGGATATCTTCCAGTCTTCTTTTTCGTATCGAGTATCATTGCAGGACTTTCAATGGTAATATTTGAAAGCACCCTGTCTCACCATTATTTTGCTGATAAAATGGATGAGACTCATATGAACGAAAAAGAAGGTGTTGCTCTTGGATTCGGTAAAGCTGCTTCACTGGTTCTGGCAGGTTATTTTTCAATCAAAGTAATCGGGATAGCCGTGGATAACAACTGGCATTATCTTGCAACTGGATACGGAGCCTGGTTTCTCGTAGAGCTTATAGGTTTTATCGCTCTTCCCTGTCTTCTCTATGCAGTCGGAGTCAGAGAGAAAAACCTGACTTTGATAAAATGGACATCAGGACTGGCAGTTTTAGGCATTATTATAAACAGATTGAACGTCTGTCTTATCGCATTCAACTGGCATCTGCCATCGGAAGATAAATATTTTCCCCATTGGATGGAAATTGGAATCTCGGTTTTTATAGTCACTGTCGGCATTCTCGTGTTCAGATTCGTTGTGACCAGAATGCCCATTTTGTACGAACATCCTGATTATAAAGATTCGCATTGATTGGTTTGTCCGAAAGCAAAAAGCGAAAAAGCAGGCATGGCTCAATTTTGCAAACAAAATATATCAGGCTTCGTTCATGCCCGGCAAAACGGGCATGGATGTTTCTTGTAAGAAGGGATAAAAGATATGCACGAATTTTATGTTCTTCAGGAATTTATGCTCCACACCAAAGGTATTGTTTATATTCTGATGGTGGCTATTCTTTTGGGAATGGTGGGTTTCTGGCATTTTCTGACAGGCAGGGAAGAAGATTAAGTAACATAAGGAGAGAGAGAGATGTATCAATTCGTAACCGGCCCCTTAGCGTGGCTGTCATTCGGAATTTTCTTCATCGGCCTGATCGTTCGTATCGTCCTTTATATAAGAGGACTCGACTGGCAGGCGGACAGGGTGACATATTCGGTCAATACCTCCTATGGCATCAAGGGAGCAATCAGATCGATTATAGTCTGGCTCATTCCTTTTGGAACAAGGAGCTGGCGCGTCAACCCTGGATTTACCATACTTTTTTTCGTTTTTCATATTGGCCTGCTGGTAACGCCCGTATTTTTACAGGCTCATAATATCCTTTTAAAAGAAAGGCTGGGATTTGGCCTTTTTACAATCTCGGACTGTACAGCAGATTTTCTGACGATTGCCATGCTGACAGCAGCAGCCTTTATAATCATCAGGCGCATAGCTCTTTCCGAGGTCAGGATACTGACAGACTGGTATGACTATCTGGTTCTTGCCATTACAGTTATACCGTTCATTACCGGTTTTCTTGCGTCCCATCTTATCGGAGATTATCAGTTCTGGCTCATCCTTCACATTCTCAGCGGAGAAGTCATGCTGATCGCTATTCCATTTACCAAACTGTCCCATTTCGTCCTTTTCTTTCTCTCCAGAGCGCAGATAGGCATGGATTACGGCATCAAACGGGGCGGTATGAAGGGAAAAGGGCTGGCCTGGTAACTGATTTACCCAAAAAAAACTTTAATTTATCAGGGATAAAAGCAATGGCTGAAGGAAAACTTTGTAACAGGAATATGATCAATACGGAAGAAGAACTCCGTACCCTGCTGGCTGACACGAGTGGGAAGCAGTATTACAGTGAGATGATGGATCTGGATGTAGATCGGGATAAACTGAAAGCCACTTTGGATAAAACATTAAAATCCCGTCTCAAAACCTGGCTGGAGATTTGCGCTCACTGCGGATTATGCGCTGATAGCTGCTTTATTTATCTTGCAAACAATAAAGACCCCAAACAGGTTCCGTCATATAAGATACAGTCAACTCTCGGGCAGATAGTGAAAAAAAAAGGGAATGTGGACAATGCTTTCATGCGGATGACTATGGATACTGCATGGGCAAAATGCACATGCTGCAACCGCTGCGGAATGTACTGCCCCTTTGGTATCGATATGGGTGTAATGTTCGGGTATTTACGAGGGCTTTGTTTTTCTCAGGGTTTTGTACCCTGGGAGATGAAGATCGGATCGGGCATGCACCGGGTTTATCGGGCCCAGATGGATATAAGCACTGAGGACTGGGTCGATACCTGCGAATGGATGGCAGAAGAATATGAAGAAGATTATGTCGGCTTGAAAATTCCAGTCGACAAGAAAAATGCCAATACAATATACACCGTAAACGCAAGAGAACCAAAGCATTATCCAGAGGATATCGGTGAAGCTGCCGCTCTTTTTCATATTGCCGGCGAAGACTGGACAGTACCGAGTGAAGGATGGGAAGAAACAAGCCTTGCAATGTTTGCAGGTGACTGGGAAGCCTGCAAGCTCCAGGTACAGTCGGTATATGATGCTATAGACAGGTTGAAACCAAAACGGATGGTTGTTACCGAATGCGGTCATGCCTACAGGGCCACGGTTATTGAAGGGCCTTACTGGACAGGACAGAAAAGTGGGAAACCACCGGTAGAAAGCCTTCATTATGTGGAATGGGTGGCAGAAGCCTTGAGAACAGGAAAGCTCAAAATCGATCCGGCAAAAAAGATCAAAGAGCCTGTTACATATCAAGATTCCTGCAATTATATCAGAAACGCGGGACTCGGAGACACAGCTCGTGAGATAATGAGCTATATTGCCGAAGATTTCAGAGAGATGACACCGTGCCGGGAGCATAACTTCTGCTGTGGCGGAGGCGGAGGACTCAACGGTATAGGACGCTATCGTGAGGAACGTAATATCGGCCTTAAAATCAAGCGGGATCAGATACTTGCTACCGGTGCGAAACTGGTTATATCACCATGCCATAACTGCTGGGATGCCATAAGGGATCTGGAAGAAGTTTATCATATCGGAATAAGATGGAGGTTTTTAAAGCCAATTCTTCTGAGCATGGTAATTATACCGGATCATCTCAAGCCGGAAGAATAATCTGGTGAATAAATCTAATGGATAATACCGGATGAACAAAATTGTCTTGAAGTCAGATGGTTCCATAGTCTATAATGAAAAAACCGTGGAAAAAGGGGTATTGTCGTTTCTTGCTTGCGAAGTGGTACTTGATAGCACTTTTACATTGAGAAGCTATTTTCAGATGGTCGAAAGATATTCAAAGTTTATCGAGTTGAATTCATCTTTTCCTTCTTATATGAAACAATACCTCGAAAGTCCGGCCAGAGGCTGTGTTTACGATGGTTTCAAGCACCTTGAATTCGGAAAAACAGTTGAGATGATAGGCTTTCCGGGCGAGCCTCGTCTGGAAATTTACAATTCTCTGCGCGGTGTATACGGATCTGAAACTTTTGACATAAGAAATGTTTCGCTTAAAAATCTTCTGGATATGCCGCTTGCACTCGGAAAGCTTGCACATATCGTTTTCGGAGATAAGGCGGACATTCTCGAATTTGATACGGTTTTCAATCTTTTCGACTTTATCGACGGAATATTGTGGGAACTCAGTTTCCAGGGTACACTGATGCAATGTGAATTAAGGTTTGGCGGTTGAAAAAATCAATCATCAATCCTGATGGGAGGTAGCCATGTTTGAAAAGATTTTGTTTACAACGACAGGTACACCAACATGTGATCATGCAGCGCATGTAGCGTTCGATCTTGCCAAGAAATATAAATCGAAAATTTATGTGTTTCATGTATTTGGCCGACCTACGAGAAGTTTCAGCACTCTCGTTACTGACTCAAGGACAGGTGAAGAGTCTAATTTCGATCAGGATTATGTCAGCTGGGTGGAAGAAGAGCTGAAAAATACCTACGCCAACCAGATAAAAGAAGTCCCGGAATGCGAAATCAAGACACTGGTCGGTGTCCCGCATACTGAAGTATTGAGATTTGCACGTAAAAACGATATTGACCTTATCGTGATGGGAGCCCATTCCAGACAGGAAGAACCGGGAGCCACCCGTTACAGGGCGGTAGTGGGCAGTACCATGCAGCAGGTTGCTAAAAGAGCGCGTTGTCCTGTTCTTGTCGTGAGCAGGCCATGCACCACATGTCTATGGTATTTTTCCAACATAATATTCGGAACCGATTTTTCAAAGGCTTCTCATTCTGCATTTCTTTTTGCATACAAGCTTGCAAAAGAGATAGGGAGCAAACTCTGGCTGTTCCATGCACTTGACCTGACATCCAGAGGTGGTACTACCCTGGAACAGAAAGAGATTGAACAGGAGATCGAAAAAGCCAAAAAGAGAATAGAAACCGAGTACGTATCCAAGATGAAAGGCTATGACAATTACGAAATCGAAGTCTGGGAAGGCACGCCATTTGTGGAAGTATTGAAATATTCCAGAGAAAAAAACGGCGATCTGATTGTCATGTCTCACCATACAAGAGAGATAGATCTTGAGAAGGCACTTCTAGGAAGCACAGTCGAACAAGTCGTGCTTAGAGCTTCATGCCCTGTAGCAAGTGTGAATCACCCGGATAAAGTGTAATGTCTGATTGATAACAGCTTTCCTGGCAGATTGCGATAAATTTTTTTGTTTTTTAGAAACCGAGTTTTTTTAACTCGGTTTCTTTGTTTGCGACCAAATTTCATGAAGATAAGAAAAGGCTCTTTTGGAAGACTTGTATCTGAAAAAAAAATTATTACTCGTAGATGACGAAGAAGATATCCGGGAAGTTCTCGGTATATACCTGGCTGATATGGGGTTCGATGTCATTACTGCTGAAAACGGCGAACAGGCTCTTGATATTTTCAGGAAAGAAAAGCCCTATATCGTTCTTTCCGATATTAAAATGCCGGGAATAGGCGGTATAGGGCTTCTTAAAAAAATCAAGGCGGAAAGCCCGGATACAGAAGTGATCATGATCACCGGTCATGGTGATATGGATATTGCCGTTCAGAGTTTAAAATATGAAGCAACTGATTTTATTACAAAACCAATAAATGACGATGCTATTGAAATAGCTCTGAAAAGAGCTCATGAGAAAATAAGCACAAGACAGCAACTAAGAGAATATAACAAAAATCTTCAAAGACTTGTGCAGGCAGAACTGCAAAACACGCGTGAAAAATATCAACAATTGTTCGATCAGGCCCCATGTTATATTTCCGTCCAGGACAGATCTTTTACCATAACTGCCATAAACAAGATGTTCAGAAAAGATTTTGGAGAACATATAACAAAACAGTGCTACAGAGTTTATAAACACAGAGAAACACCCTGTCTCAAATGCCCGGTTGAACAAACTTTCAAAGACGGACAGTCACACCAGCTCGAATCAGTCGTGACATCGAAATCAGGAGAACGGTATAACGTTCTCATAAATACATCGCCCATAAAAGACACATCAGGAAAAATCACCCATGTGATGGAAATGCTGACGAATATAACCGAAATACGAAAATTACAGGATCATCTGTCGTCATTAGGGCTTCTGATAGGTTCCGTATCTCACGGAATGAAAGGGCTGCTAACCGGACTGGACGGAGGAATGTATCTTGTCGATTCAGGATTTGCAAAGGAAAATAAGAGTCGGATAAAAGAAGGCTGGGAAGTTGTCAAACTGATGGCAGGGCGCATTAACAGGATGGTACTCGATATCCTTTATTATGCCAAGGAACGAAATCTTCAATGGGAACAGATAGATGTGGCAGAATTTGCTAAAAGCGTGGCATCAATCGTTAAATCAAAAACTTACGGACGTAGTATCGAAATAGTAAATGATTTTGCCCCCTCACTGGGCCAATTCGAAATAGATTCGGAAATTGTCAGTTCAGCTTTGGTAAATATTCTGGAAAACGGAATCGAAGCCTGCCTGGAAGACAAGTCGAAAAAAACACACAAGGTAATTTTTGGGGTAAGACAGGATAAAGATTATATTATATTTGACATTCGCGACAATGGCATCGGCATGAACCGGGAGACTATGGAAACCATATTCACTCTTTTTTTCTCATCAAAGGGAAGCAAAGGCACAGGACTTGGCCTGTTTATTTCAAATAAAATAATAGAGCAGCACGAAGGGTCAATCCGGGTAGATTCCACACCGGGTATGGGTTCTCATTTCTGTGTCAGATTACCGAAAATACTTTCTGAATCGATAAAAAAGTGATGCAGGCCGCACCACATTTTCAGGTCTTCCCTTTGATTTTTCTCTTTGACTTTTCTGTTTGATAAAAATTTTTGAATCTCACAAATAAGAAATGGTGGAGGCGGCGGGAGTCGAACCCGCGTCCGAAAATATTCCACTCAGGCATCTACATACTTATCCCGAAATTTAATTTTCACCCTCTAAGTCTCCTCCGAGCTGGATACGTTAGAGTGTTATCCTGTAAAAATTTTGCCGCTCCTTATACAGGCATTCAGGGTTGGCTATCCCGCTAATCGACGCCCTTGACAAATCCGCAGGAAAAAAATGCCAGGACGGTAGCAGCTCTAGGCTGCTACGGCGTAATCGTAATCATCTGCGATTAGATTTAAGTTCCATTCGAGTTAACGAGCCGAAAGGAAGACTCGGTATGCAGCCCTCGCTTCCATATCCCCGTCGAAGCCGTTTCGCCCCCAAGGTGATTCTGAAAGAACAAAGGTCAATTTCTAAAGTAAGCCATCCAATCCTTTTTGTCAACCCCTCCGGTTCAAAATAGCATAGGTCATAACTCTTTTATTTTGCACACTATTTGACGTTTGACATCAAAATCCCAATGTTTATTATTTGATTATAATAAAGAAAAATTCAAATCATTGTCTTTTTGACAGGAGGTTTTCATGCAGTTCGATAAATTTACCATAAAATCACAGGAGATGCTGACAGAAGCTCAAACTCTGGCATCTGGAGACAGATAAGAACCTTACTGTCTTTTTTTGAATTATGGCGGATGAAGGCCAGCCGGCCTTTGTCCGCCTCGTTTGCCAATCTTTCCGGGATGTCTTTTAGAAAAATAATATTTTCGCGGCGATTTTCGATCTGGATTCGTTTTATCCCTGATGCGCCGCTTATAAAATTTCAAGGCAGTCTCTATATCGCAAAACTCCCATTGCCGTCTGTCATATACAGTATTACCGCATCCGCTCTCTTTACGAATCGTGTAAACACCATTGAAAAGCTCGATCCACAGCTTGTAAAAAGCATTTTTCGGGCTTTTGGCTCTTAAAAAGACGGATTCCAAAGTTGTTGGCTGAAATAAAGCAATTTGTGTCTGCATTTTTTTGACCGTAAAAAAAATTTAAAGATTTACTTTTATCTTGACACGGGTCTGTGACAGATACGGTCAAAACTTTAAATTTTTTTCATGTGGCGGACAAAAAAATGGTCTGAAAAGATTTATTTCAGAGGCTGCTGATTCAAAGCATCCCGAATTTCAGAGCAGCCTTTTTTACGCACTCCTTTGACAAGAGCGTATTCCTGCTTGACCTTTTTTAAGGAAAAATGCCCCTTCTTGTCTTTAAGGCAGGAGCGAACAAGGCTTTTTATCGCAAGCCAGCTATCCTGTCTTGTCTGACTGTCTAATGGCGTGAGTTCATCAATTCTTTTCAGCATGTCACGATGAAACTCGGGCGTAAAAAATTTTGCTGTAATAACAGACCAGAGCATGAAGACAGCAATTGCCATGCCGCATCCAACGCCGGAAAGAATTATGGTGTTATCCTGTAAATTGTCTCTTAATTGAAACAGGATGAACACTCCGAGACCGCTGCAAAAAATACTGGCAAGTACTCCAAGTGATCTAAGCTTCAACGAACGTATGCCCGCCTTTTTCCGATAAGAAATCAGGGCTTCGAGAAAATGTGCCAGTCGTTCAGAATGGGTCTCTACAAAAGAAGCCATATGATCAAGTCTGCGCTTTGGTACACTGAGGATAGTCTGTTTTAATGCCTCCCGCTCGTTATCCAGATATTTCATAAAATCTGTTTCCGGATTTACATCTTTGCTGGAAGATGCGGCAGCTCCAGGTGAATATGTAAGGTGAATGGTGGGAATATCCTTGCGGCCCGTAATTTGTGACAAATTCCAGCATAAGGTACCATAAACCTTTAGAAGATCGACTAAAGACGCGCATTCATCGATTCTGTTGAGTACGAAAAAAATTCTATCCTCAAAAGTACTTTTGGGAAGGGTTTCCTTCAAACTGGTATGAGCCTCACGCACGGTTCCTGCCTTGTGCGGGTCAAAAAATACCAGCACAATGTCGGCAATCCGGGCAAGATCACCGATAATCTCCTGATAATTATACCCCCTGTCATGTTCTGAAATGCTGTCATGCATGCCTGGAGTATCTATTATTGCAATATTTTCTAAAAAAGGAGCGTTCACCTTTTTCAGGCAGATATGGGAGGAAAATCGCTGGCCGTATTTTTTGAGCATGGCAAAAGGATAGTCCGGATCATTGAGCAGAAATTTACCGTCACGTTCCTCTGTAACATGCACAGGGGTTGTGGCAGGCCCTGCTTCATCATAAGTTATAATGGTAAATGAATCATCTGTCGGAGCCTGACCTGTAGCCTGGATGTCTCCACCGATCAGTTCATTTATCAGGCTCGATTTTCCTGATGAATAATTGCCGATAACAAGAACCATAGGCTTCCATTTAATGGTGTTTTCCAACGGGACATCACTGTATCCGTATTCCATAGCCACAGGAGTCAGATATTCGGCCACCATTTCCACAATATCTGCCTGAAGGGTTTTTAAAAAATCTTTTTTTTTCATTTTATTCCTGTCAAATCTTTTATGTGTCGAAATAATTCATATGTCATATGGAGCTGTGAATCAACATGATATTTTTTGAATTGTCTATGACATATCATTCCAGAAGTTGACAAAAGCTTCTTTGATGAGTAACAAAATCAATAGAGTGAACGATTGAGCAGAACGATTAGAAATTCAGCCCCAAGATTCATCTTCGGGCTGTGTGTATTGTATGAAACTATGAACATGGACAAATTTTTCAATAAAGGTATTTTAAATGATATATCGCAGAAAAAAAATTCGAGTACTCGAAGCAGGGCTTGATAATGCTACAACCTGGGATGAGTGGTCTGAAACAGCGAAAAAACTGGATCATCTGAAATCAAATGATGTGTGGAAGGCAGATTGTACATCTCCCGGATATGACCAGAAGCCGATAATGTCTCAGATCAAGCAGTTGCGCGAATACAGGCAGAAAGGAGAGATCGAAACCCTTGCTTATTTTATGAGCAGAAGCCTTCACCGCTATCTCGGAGATATTCTGGATTCAAGGCTTTATATCAAATCCAGAACAGGAACCAAAGATCTGACAGAAACCTATTTTTCTGAAATCGAAGCATCCCTTGAATATATATGTGAAACAAAAAAGCATGATTTCCCTCTTATGGAAAAAATAAGATTTCTTGAGCAGGCAAGCCTCAATTTCGGGCGTTCAGCCTTGATGTTGAGCGGAGGAGCCACTCTGGGTCTATTTCATCTGGGCGTTGTAAAAGCCCTGCTATCACGCTCAATCCTGCCTGGAATCATATCAGGATCTTCCACTGGCTCTATCGTAGCCGCCATAGTATGCACTCGGACAGACAAAGAGCTTGTAGATGTATTCTCAAAACCATACCGGGGGCATGCACGAGTCTGGAGACGTTTCGGTCTGTTCGATATCATAAAAAACAAAGCTGTCATGAATCCTGACCAGTTGCTCGAAAATATCAGAGCCAATATTGGCGATTTTACTTTTGAGGAAGCCTTTGACCGAACAGGAAAAATTCTCAACATAGCTGTTTCTCCAGCCCGTGCCAGGCAGAAACCCAGAGCGCTCAATTATCTGACAGCTCCCCAGGTGCTTATATCCAGTGCGGTACAGGCATCATGTTCCGTTCCTGGACTTTTTCCGCCTGCAACGCTTCTGGCTAAAAACCGCCTGGGCAGCACAGTCAGATACATGCCTCGCGAGAAATGGGTTGACGGCACGATTTACAACGATCTTCCCATGATGGAATTGAGCAGGCTGCACAATGTAAGTCATTATATAGTCAGTCAGACAAACCCTCATGTGCTGCCCTTTGTAAGAGCAAGGACCCGGCATGGCTCCCTTGCGTTTGCAGCGGACATGGTTTCATCCATGATCTTGTCACAATTTACCGGAATCACAGATGCAATTCGAACCAGGGTTCACTCCGACACCTTCCGGCCCATGCTTGATTTGATCCATGCAGTGGCACACCAGAAATATACCGGTGATATAACGATAAGCCCCGATTTTAAGACAACCGCATATTTTAAGCTGGTATCAAATCCGTCATATAAAGATATCCGGCAGTTTATCTTGAAAGGGGAACGGGCAACCTGGCCCAAAATAGCATTGATCGGGAATCATATCCGCACCAGTCGCGCATTCGAGCAGGCATTGCAGAAAATGAAACAAAGAATGCATATGTCCGGTTATGATTTCACCAGATTAACTTCCAGATTCAATCTCTTAAGTCATTTTGCAGGCTCGTAAGGGGCTTGATTACCTATTTTTCTCTTTTACGACTTCATGTGACGAGTGATTGGAGGAATATGTATATATTCATCTCGCAAGATGCTATCAGGGAAAAATATGACTATTGAGTTGTCAAACCAAATTCAACAGTACTTGAGCGAACTCGTGAATTATTGACTGATAACTGTCGAAAAGACAGAGCTAAGTACCTGATCAAATATTTCTCAACATTAATGTAGGGGAATGCCTTGTGCCTGCCCTTGTACGGAGGGCAACCACGAGGGTTTGCCCCTGCAATAAATGTAACATAATTTATACACAGGTACTTATTAATGCTATGCCAAAAAACAACATTTGATTTTTTTAAAGGATATCAGAGGAAATAACATCCAGGATTACGCAGGGTTTTTATTTGTATTCAAGGCGCTGTAAAGGGTGCATATTCTATATCTTCACCCTTTGCAGCAACGCAGAATACGGGTAAAAAGACAAGTAAGACGGGTAAGTTATTTTTTCTGACTTCCCTAACACTCTGCTTTGGGATACATGCTGTCAAGAGACAAGATGTCTTGACGTTTGAAGAGAAACTTCGCAAATACATTCGTAGTGAGAGGGATCTCATCATCAAATTTTATATTTATTCCATCCGATTTTTTTTCTTGACTTTCCATGATACAAGATGATATTTTTAACACTGAAAAATTCAGGGATGTTCTGCCATGAATATAGTAACGGGTAGGAAAAATTTGCAACATATCGACACGTCAGACACATAAGGGAAGTCAAACAAAAAAATGTACTCGTCTTACATGTCTTTTAACCCGTATTCTGTGTTGCTGAAAAGGGCGAAGATGTAGAATATGCACCCTTTACAGCGCCTTGAATACAGATTAAAATCCTGCGTAATCCGGGTATATTATTTTCTGTGACATCCCTAAATACTAAAATATGGCTGCAACGATTGAATATCAATCGTTTTTTTCGTAAGGAGTATTCTAACATGGTGAATTTGTTTCAAGATGAACAAATTGATTTTTCTGAAGGTTTTTCTGAACAATCTGTTAAAAAAAATTCGAAAGAAATTAATAATAAATATGCGCGTGGTGAAATTCGTATTGTCACTGAACAAGCCAGATACCCATTAAATACCATCGTATCAATGCTTGATAGTGGTGATTATCAATTAAACCCAGAGTTTCAAAGACGACATAGATGGTCTCAAGAAAAACAATCCGTCCTTATAGAGTCTTTTATTATGAATGTCCCGATTCCTCCCATCTTTTTATATGAAGTGTCTTATTCTTATTATGAAGTGATGGATGGATTACAACGACTTACTGCTATATATGAATTTTATAAGGGAAAATATTGCCTGACAGGATTGGTTAAGTGGCCAGAGCTAAATGGTTATGATTATAACAATCTACCTGAATTAGTCAAAAAAGGGATAGACAGGCGTTTTATTTCTTCTATTATTTTGCTCCGGGAAACTGCAAAAAACGAACAAGAAGCGGAAAAGTTAAAACAGTTAGTCTTTGATCGAATCAATAGTGGAGGAGAAAAACTTGAACCTCAAGAATCAAGAAATGCTCTCTACAATGGCCCGTTAAATCAACTTTGTATAAAACTCGCGAGAACCCAGTCATTTTGCAAAATGTGGCAAATTCCAGAGCCTACAGAGAGTGAATTACGAGGTGAGATACCTGAAGAACTTATCCGAGATATACATTATAGAAAAATGAATGATGTGGAATTAGTACTTCGATTTTTTGCATACAGACAAATAGAACGATTTGATAAAGCAATACTCCGTGATTTTTTAGATGCTTATTTGAAAAACGGAAATTTATTCACTTCGGAATTATTGAAACGACTGGGAAAACTGTTTTTAATGACATCGGATTTAGTCTGCAATATATTAGGGGAAAGAGCTTTTTATTTATACCGCAAACGTAAGAAGGACAAGTGGGAATGGTTTAAAAGGCCCACAAAAGTTCTTTATGATCCTGTTATGTATGCGTTTAGCAGATATTGTGAACAATCTGAGCAATTAATTGAAAAGAAAGATGCCATCAATAAATCTCTCACTCCATTTTATATGAAAAATGAGGACATATTTGCAGGAAGAAGTACAAATAAGAGAGATATTATAAAACGAAGAGTTCTTTTTTTAAATTTTATCAAAGAGTTTGTAGAATAAATATGGATGCAATATTAATTTCTCAAAAACAAAACTTAAACAGATTAAGAGATTTTCTACGTGGGATAAAGCTTCATCATGATCTCCTGAAAATTGATACGGATATAATTCAAGATAGATTGATCAAAAAAAATCTTGAAAAACATAATAGATTCTATTTAAATATAAAAACAGAAAAAGCACTCTTGGATTATACAACTGTCACCGTTAATTTATACAGCTCATTTGAACAATTTATAGAAGGCATGATAATGGCTTACTTGTCACATATCAACAATATTATCCCTAAATTTAATGAATTGCCCGATAATATCAAGAAAGTTCACAGCAATTTATCTGCTCAACTGTTATTAAATCTTCATTTACAAAAATATCACGGCATAACGACTGAAAATGACATAATTCACAATTTATATACATGCACCAAAAATTTGTCAGGATACAAATTGAACACTCTCGCTTTTGCACATCATTCTTCAAATTTCCGGGTAAACTCAATCAATGAAATTTTTTCACATGTCATAGATGGTTCAATATCGCAAATGATTAAATTGCAAAAAATATTTAAAAATTATATAAATAAACTCGATCCGGCATTAGATTTAAATCGCACAAAAAACGATGTTATATTTGAGCAGATAAATGATCTCGCTTATAGGCGAAACGAAATTTCTCATGGCGCTCCAAGTCAAATTTTATCGATTCAGTTATTGGAAGAACGTATAGACTTCATTGATGTGTACTGCCAGTCTATGCACGATGCAGTTATAGCGAAAATTCTACCGTTTATAGTGGCTTATAAAGCATCACACCTTTCTAATATTATAACAATAATCAATCATAATATCATTTGTGCAGAAGTGGAAAATATTACTGTTTCAGTAGGGGATACTATTATATCCAAGTCATCTCACAATAGATATCGGCATAGTAAAATTGAAAGCATTGAGGTTGACAATGAATCATTTGAGAAAATAGATGCAAAACAAAAAGTTGAAATTGGCATGAAAGTGAACTTTTATGCCAAAGATAATCATGAATTTTTTCATAGCAGCTTAAATTAGAAATTTACTCATAATATTTGAAGCGATCAGGATGTCATCACCAAACTTTCCTTCTATTTCACCCAATAATGATCTGTCCATCGTCAGCCATATTTTTATTGCAATTTCAGACTATTAAAGATTCCGAATTGTTAATAGATAAATTCATATGAACACTGATACAGATTTCCGCAACACTCTCCACATGAAGTTTCCTCCTTATTTAAAGTTCGAGTATCAGCTCGACTTTTCCCAACAAGTCTTGATTCATGTGTCATCGCTATAGGCCATCGTCTGCTGCAGGCTGTCAACATTAAATCGCGTACAATAATTCTGTTCGCTTTCCAGATATAACCGCCTCTCATGCTCTCGAATGATCCCATAACTGATGGAAAGCCCCATGCTGATTCCACGGGTTTGGTCGTGAAAAAAAGATCGAACAGCCGATCCAGAATATCCGGCGGAATACTGCTTTCGCTATCTTCGACAGTGATTCGTATAACGCCTTGTCTATATTTTCCAGATCGGTTTACAGTTCACTATCCATCAAGAACTGGCAAATCCATATGAAACTGAGTATATTGCCCGGGTTCACTTTCCACATGCAATAAACCGTGATGCTCTTTTACGATCCCGTAACTGATGGAAAGCCCCAGACCTGTTCCATTTTCTCTGGGTTTGGTGGAAAAAAAAGGGTCGAACATCCGATCCCGAACCTCCGGAGTGATGCCAGATCCATGATCTTCTACGGTTGTGCGTATCCATTTATTTCCTTGTTTTACGAATATATGGGAAAAAATCTTTAATTTTTTGTTCTCATGGTATTTTGGATATTTTTCATTGAGTGCATCCCTGGCATTGGTCATCAGATTCATCAATACCTGTCGAATCTGTTGATTCCGGCATCTGATCCAGGGCAGGTCATCAGGTACGTCCGTTTCAAGAAGTATCTGGTCATGACGTATTACCGTCTGGATCAGAGAGAGTGAAGATTCCACGATGTTAGATATTCTCGCAGAACTTTGGGCGTTATTTTCATATCTGGCAAATGCGAGCAGATTCCGGACTATGGCGGCTACCCTGTCGGTTTCAATGATAATTTCATCCGCAAATTCGATCAGAGAATTATCCGGGTTTAATCTGTCTTTGATGAGCTGGGCGTAATTCATGATTCCGTTGATAGGGTTGTTGATCTCATGGGCTACGCCTCCAGCCAGTAAGCCGATTGATTCCAGTTTCTGATGCTGGCGAAGCCTGGCTTCCGAATCCCGGCGTTCCTTTTCCATGCGTTTGCGTTCGACAATTTCTTTTTTGAGCAGATTATTGGCAGTTGACAGCCGTTCTGTCCGTTCCCGCACTTTTTCTTCCAGGCGTTCATTCAGTTCGCGCAGGTGCAGATGCATTCCGATCCTTGCCAGCACTTCTTCAGCCGCAAAGGGCTTGGTAATATAATCAACGCCTCCAACCGTAAAGCCTTTGAGCTTTTCAGATGTATCACCAAGGCCGCTGATGAAAATGACCGGAATCTCCCGACTATGTGCATCCTCCTTCAGATGTCGGCACACCTCATAGCCGTCCATGCCCGGCATTTTAACATCCAGCAGAATTAGATCCGGTGTCTTGACAGCCACGGATTTCAGTGCCAGGGGGCCGTCTGAGGCCGGGCGCACCAGATATCCATGATTTGTAAGAATTCTTGTCAAAAGCCTGAGACTGATCCGGGTATCGTCCACAACAAGAATTTCGTGTGCATTATTTTCTGACTTTTCATAATCTGTCATGATATTTCTCCGTTATGGATATGGTATTTATTATCATTTTTATTATGCTCTAAAAGTTTTACAAGGCGGCCGTATTCGAGGTTTTTTGCAAGCAGATCCAACATGTCGCCGATGAAAGCATCCTGTTCTTTGATTTCTTCTATCAGAGTCAGGGTCAGGGCCGTGTCCAGTCTCACTGCGGCTTCATAAAACCGATTGAGAAGGTCTGCTGGCAGTATTGACAATTGCTCAGGCGTAAGCTCTGAAACGGGTTCAACAGATGCCGCTTCTTTCACCGAATCCGATTCGAATAGATAATTCAGCCCCAGATGTCTGCCCATAACCTCGAAAATTTCATGCTCCCGAAAAGGTTTGCGTACAAAATCATCACATCCAGCTACCAGAATTTTTTCCAGCAAAGCCCGGCTTTCCTTTTTATCTTCGGCGATCAGAATTCGAGGAATCTTCTGGCCTGTTTCCAGACCGATGACACGCCGCAGATTTCTCCTCTTTTTGATATCCGATTCGCTGCCCTTTTTCAATGAGATTTCAAATTTAAAAGTACTGCCTTTGTCTTCCCGGCTGCTTACAGTAATATCGCCTCCCATCATTCGGACAAAATCCCGGCTTATAGCCAGACCCAGACCCGTTCCACTTTTGTTCTTTCTGCCACTTTCAGTTTGCTCGAAATATGCAAAAACCTTTTCCAGTTCATATTCGGCTATGCCAGAGCCGGTATCTTCTATCTCGACAATGAGACGCATATCGTCAGTCTGGCCATTTTCTGCTGCTATCTGGCCATTTTCTGCTGCTATCTGGCCATCTTCTGCTGCTATCCGGAAAGTTATACCGCCTTGTTCTGTGAATTTGACGGCATTGCCTAAAAGATTGATCAGTACCTGGCGCAGCTTGTTCTCATCAGCTATAACATACTTAGGCAAATCGTCAATTCCGATGATTTCAAAATACAAATCCATCTCACCCGTTCTGATGCGAAACATTTTTTCCATATCGCGAAACAGAGACTGTAAATCGAAAGTTGTGGCATCTATACTTTCCTGGCCTGCCTCGATCCTGGATATTTCCAGCACTTCATTGATCAATGATAGAAGGTGTTCACCGCTGTTGTTGATGATATTCAGGTATTCTCGTTTTTCCAGTGCCAATGAAACATCTCTTAACATCAGTTCCGAGTAACCTAAAATAGCGTTCAATGGAGTGCGTAACTCGTGGCTCATATTGGCAAGAAAGATACTCTTGGCCAGGTTGGCTGCCTCTGCCTGCTCTTTGGCTGCTGACAGTTCGGCAGTTCGATTTTTAATCCGATCTTCGAGATCATCACGATGCTGCTTCAGTTCTTTTTTAGTATGCCTTAATTCATCCACATTCTGCTCCAATCCGTCGAACAATTTTCGCAAGCGGGATGTCATCGTATTGAAAGTTGCTGACAACAGCAGTATTTCATGGCTGCCCCTGGCGGTAAATTTGACATCCAGATTGCCTGTTCTGATCTGTTCTGCTCCAGATATCAGTTGATTGAGCGGACGCGCAAATTGCACGGAGAAAAATATGCCCAGGCCAACAGCAGCAATGACTGTGAAAAAAAGTACTCCTGTCATGGCAAAAAGCATTTTTTTGAGCGGGGCATGGGCTTCATCAACAGGCAATTCGACTACCACATGCCAGAATACACTCTCAATCAGGGACGCGCTTCCTAACACGGTTTTTCCGCGCAGCCCCTATATAATACACCCCCTAAAAAGCCGATCTTTTGTTTTTTTGTTTTCACAGCAGCTATCACTCCCGCCAGGAAACCCAATTCCCCCTCCCGCAACGATAATGCGCCTAAATTATTGTTATTACCTTGATATTTGCTGGTAATTGCAAATTTGGTGCGGGGGAATTCTTTAGCCACGACTTCTGCCGCCGGAACAAATTGCCCGCCGTGTCCGATGATGAAATCAAATCCATCCTGTGCATATCGTCTGAAGACCTGTTCAAATTCAGATTCAGGTATGTTTTCCGAATACGCAATTTCAGCCTGCAACTTTTTTTTGATAAGCAAGAGTCCGGCGTATCCGGCCCGGGTCCAACCGTCTGCATTCACCTCTCTGGGAAGAAGTATGGCCGTTTTAAATGATTGTAGAACTCCATCTTCAGCAAACGCGGTCTGAAGACAGACGATTTCCGATATTATGAATATGAGACAGATCATCAAAAACCCGAATTTTTTCTGTATTGTATTCATGCAATATTCCTCCATTTGTACAAAACTGGTGATCACAGCCCCAGGTGCCAGCTCGTATTGATCTTCAATCCAGCCGATGGTATAAACTCCCGCCTGTTCAGCCACAGGATGAACGGCTAAACCTGCCTTACCTGCATACACCGCTATCACGTCACATCCAGCATGTTGTAAATACTGCTCATCGTTTTATCCTCCGTAAATTTTATAGTTCAGTATCGGAACCGAATTGAACACCAGAACGGATACCGTGATCACCTGATTTTGCTGCTATTTTTGTTTTTAAATCCAACTTATCGTGTACTGGCAGACCCATATGAAATCGTTGGTCACAATCTGGCTCGCTTTCCATCATTATCAACAGGCAGATCGACATGAAACCGCGTGTATTGCCCCGGTTCGCTCTCCACATGCAGGACACCGTGATGATCTTTTATGATACCGTAACTGATGGAAAGTCCCAGGCCGGTTCCCTTTTCCCTGGATTTGGTGGAGAAAAAAGGGTCGAAAATCTGTTCCCGGACTTCCGGAATAATGCCGGAGCCATGATCCTCTACAATTGTGCGTATCCATTTATTCCCTTCTTTTTCGAACAGGCGGGCAGACAGACGTATGATCTTGTTTTCATCATAGTTCGGGTATTTTTCATTGAGCGCATCCCTGGCATTGATAATCAGATTCATGAGTACCTGCTGAATCTGTTGAATGCGGCATCTGATTTCGGGCAGGTCATCGGGAACGTCTGCCTTGAGCGTGATCTGATCGCGGCGCATCACTGTCTGGATCAAAGAAAGTGAGGACTCGACAATATCTGACATTCTCGCCGGACTGCTTGTTTCTTGTTCGTACCTGGCAAAAGCGAGCAGGTTACGGACGATAGCGGCTATCCGGTTGGTTTCAATAATGATTTCAGCCGCAAATTCGATCAGCGGGTTATCCTGGTTCAATCTATCTTTAATTAGCTGGGCATAGTTCATAATACCATTTATGGGATTGTTGATCTCATGAGCCACGCCTCCTGCCAGCACACCGATTCCTTCCAGTTTCTGCTGCTGACGAAGCTGGGCTTCAATCGCCCTGGTTTCTGTAATATCCCGTAAAATCGTTAATTTGGAAATATTTCCATCAGAATGATACACAGGAGAATCCATAATTGAATAATAACGATTATCTTTTGGATTTGCTAATTCATATTCGACGTGTTTTCCCTGTTTGACTTGATCAAATGCACACCACGGGCATTTTTCATCTAAATCATATACTGCTTTATGACACAATTCTCCTGTTTTATAGCTGCCAGCATTATCTATCATCCTTGGATTCATATATTCAATGCGAAATTTGTGTGAACATATATATGTGGCATCTTTCATGGATTCCATGATGGAGCGGTATTTTTTCTCGCTTTCAATCAATGCCTCTTCCGACCGCTTGCTCTCTGTGGCTCGTTGTTTAATGCTCCAGGTTGATACTCCAAATCCTGCCAGACCCAGCGCCCAGATCAGCAAATGACCGAATGTCAAAGAATAAATATTGGCTTCTGCTACTGTGATGTAAGGCTTTAAAGGAACAGAGACACTGAGTCCGCCACGCAGGTCGCCCACTTTATAGCCCTGTGTGCCGTGGCATGAAAGACATTTCTCTTCTGTTATCAACGGACGCATCAGACGAAAATAACGTTCATCATCAAGCATGACAGCTTCACTGACTTCACTTTTGCCATCCGTAAAAGATCTGAGGGCAGCGACTTCCCAGACATCTGGCATATTTTCCGGACGCAGAGGATCAAGACTGGTGATATGCCCACGAATGCCATATTGGCGAGTTCCAAGTTCGTGGACCTGCCGAGTCATATAAGCTGGATTTATCAGCGTTAAGGCGCGCCCGGATGGTGTAAAGATGTCATGTTCCTTAATGTGAGAAAGATAGGGATTTGAAGGTGTTTTTTCTGTGATGGGGGCATATAAGCCTCCATGCTCGGTGTTCCATCTGCGATAAACTAAATCTTTGTTAAAATTAGAATTTGCTTCGTTATACGCCAGTTGTTCTGCCCTATGCCATACCTGCAATATATTCCAGATCATTGATGAACCTGTCATTGCTGTCCACATCAAAATTATCATTGCAGTCAAAATTATTCTATTCGGTAGTTTTTTTTGTATTTTTTTAGAATAGCTCATTCCGAATTTTTCCTCGTACTTAAAATTTAGATAGGTTTCACGTCCCTGTTTTCTATGGATGGATTTATTTTGACTGCGAAGATGACAGACCCTCCGTATATCTCGATTTTATTAATGTTTTTTTCTCAATGTCTGTTCGATGACCTCTGCCAGTTTTTTTCTGGGTATTGGTTTCATGATAAAGTGACGAATTCCCAGCTCCATTGCTTTTTCTTTTGTAATTTGATGGCTGTAACCGGTCAGAAGGACAATCGGCAGATCCGGCCGGATACGCATGACTTCCCTGGAAAGATCTAGTCCTGTCATTTCCGGCATGGTCATGTCGGTCAGAAGGATATCAAAATCTTCGGGGTGATTTTTAAATTCAGAAAGGGCCTGGGAGCTGCTGTTATAAGCCGTAACTTGGTATCCCAGTCTTTCCAGTGACTGCCGGATCATGTTACATATGGCCTTTTCATCGTCAACCAGCAGAATACGATCATTTCCTGCGGGTATGTTTTTTGAAACCTGAGCTTCCGGGATCATTATTCTTTTCTCGACTTGAGGAAAAAAAACGGTAAATACTGTACCCTCGCCCGATTTACTCGTAACATCTATATGGCCGCCTATATTTCGTACAATACCGTGAATCACAGCCAGCCCCAGTCCCGTACCTTCTCCCTGTTTTTTTGTCGTGAAGTAGGGGTCGAAAATTTTCTCCATCACCAATTGATTCATACCGCACCCTGTATCCTTGACAGTCAGGCATATGTAAATACCTGGTTCCGGTTGATCTATTCGAGACAGATCATCATCTCTGCTTAACTCTGTATCACCTAAAATTATCTCCAATATGCCGCCCTTGTCCCGCATAGCATGATAGGCGTTGGTACAAAGGTTCATTATTACCTGGTGTATTTCTACAGGATCAGCAAAAACAAAGCTTTCAGAATGGATATCCTGATGAATATCAATGGTTGCCGGCAAAGTAGATCTGATAAGTTTCATGGCCTCTTTCAATATCTGCTTGATTTGAATCGGTATCTGCTCCTGTTCTCTCTGCCGGCTGAAGGTAAGAATCTGCCTGACAAGATCTTTGGCGCGGTGGGCTGCTCGCAGTACTTCTTCCAGTTGCCTTTCAACAGGGCTTTCCGGTTCTACGTCGGATATGCACATCTCAGTATATCCCATGATAGGAAAAAGAATGTTGTTAAAATCATGGGCGATACCTCCTGCCAACGTTCCGACTGCCTCCATTTTCTGAGCCTGCCGAAGCTGATTTTCCAGATTTTTCTGTTCTGTGATATCTCTGGAAAAAAAAGAAATCCGGCTTACATTGCCATCTGGATCAAATACCGGATACAGCCGATTATCCAGCGTTTTTCCGCTCCATTCATCCTGAAAACAGACAGGCTCTTTAGACTGAAACACCTTTTCTGCCATTTTTCTTCTGAATTCAGCCTGGGAGGCAGGCAGGCAGGCATAGAAACATTCGCCCACAAGTGCTTCCGGTGTTTTGGTAAACCATTCGGCCATGGTGGTATTTAAAACAGATATTCTGCCGTCCATATCCATCAGCAGAGCAGCATTTGATGTTGAATTGAGAAGTACCCTGGCTGTTTCTTCTGTTTCTATCAATTTTGCGGTTCGTTCTTCCACAAGCAGCTCAAGCTCTTCTCTGTGCCTCCTGTTCTCTTCTTCCAGACGGCGTTTCTCATCGTCTAACAATTTGATTCTCATCGCATTTCTGACTACTTTGAGAATGGCATCTTTGGAAATTGGTTTGAACAGATAATCGAAGGCTCCGGCCCGACATGATTCCGAAGCTGTCTCTGCAGTAGGTTCGCCTGTCATCATGACCACCTGAACATGGGGATCTGTCTGACGTATGGTTTTGAGAAGATCCACGCCTGTCACCTTCGGAAGTATGATGTCCGTGACTAAAACATCAAAAGCTGTCTGCTGTAAAAGCGACATTGCCTCATCCGCATTCTCAGCCACATGCACCTCATATCCATCATCTCGAAGAAATTCCCTTAAAGTGAGACGGATGCTCTTTTCATCATCGACTATCAGTATTCGGTTCATTGTTCGCCTCCATTCTGTGGTTAGATATCTTCCGGATAATAATATACCAAGACTTCATACCTTTACAACGGCAAAAAAATAATTTGAACCAAATCGTTGATCGGTAGCTATGAAATAAACGTCTTGTTAAATCGTTTTACAAAAAAAATATTAGGACATATCAATCACGTTTGTGATTCACTGAATAAAAATTGGGGAGATTTTTTAAACGGTTTCAGGTTTCACCAGGATTCGATCCGCCTCCCACAGGCAGATCAAGGTTGAACTGTGTATATTTCCCTTGTACACTCTCCATATGCAGTATGCCATTGTGTTCCTGAACAATTCCGTAGCTGATGGAAAGTCCTAATCCGGTCCCTCTATCCCTGGGCTTGGTAGTGAAAAAGGGATCGAACATCCGTTCCCGTATTTCAGGGGCAATACCTGGCCCTTGATCAACTACGGAAGTGCGTATCCATTTTTTTCCTTCTTTCTCCAGCAGATGGGCAGAAAGAATAATTTTTTTGTTTTCATCGTATCCCGGGTATTTTTCATTGAGTGCATCTCTGGCGTTGGTCATCAGATTCATGAGTACCTGCTGAATCTGCTGACTCCGACATCTGATTTCAGGCAGATCATCGGGTACATCCGTTTTCAGGGTGACCTGGTCATGACGTATCACCGTCCGGATCAAAGAGAGTGCTGATTCCACGATGTCGGATATTCTCGCAGGGCTGTGGAACTCTTTTTCGTATCTGGCAAATGCGAGCAGATTATGAACAATGGTGGCCACCCGGTTGGTTTCTATGATGATTTCGTCCGCAAATTCGATGAGGGCATTCTCAGGGTTCAATCTGTCTTTGATGAGCTGGGCGTAGTTCATGATCCCGTTGATAGGATTGTTGATCTCATGGGCCACGCCTCCGGCCAGGATGCCGATTGATTCCAGTTTCTGCTGCTGTTGAAGCTTGGCTTTCGTATCCATACGCTCTTTTTCCATGCGCTTTCGTTCAGTAATATCACTGGAGATGGCGCAGATACCGAAAGGACGTTCAGTATCTCCATAAACCGGAAATTTGACAGTCAGGTATGTATGTGAACTTCCGTCTTTATGAAGAACTATTTCTTCAGATTCAACGGGTTTGTCGGCCTTGAGTGCGGCAAGATCATTTTTCCACAATGCATCTGCAATATCTTCGGGAAACAGATCAAAAACATTTTTTCCTATGATCTCGTCAATGGGTGGCATATCCAGCATTTCGAATTTTTTATTGGCCAGAATGACGGTTCCGTCCGTACTCTTAATTGAAATGAGAACCGGTGAGTGATCTAAAATAGTCTGCAACTGCCTTTCATTTTTTCTAAGCGCATCCTCAACCTTCTTTCTGTCGAATATTTCCTTTGCCAGTTCATTGCGGGAAACCGTTATGGCTCTTAGATTTTCTGCCATCAGATCAAAAGCCCTTGAAAGTACACCGATTTCATCTCCTGACTTTATATTTATCCTATGATCAAGATTACCGTTTCCGATTTCTCCGGCTCCCTCTACCATCCGATGTATGGGGATGGTAATGGCCCGGGATAAAAACAGAGCCAGTATGATTGCAATCAGGGCGGCAAAGACAGCAACGCCAAGTATGGCATCGCGCAGACCGATTACAGATGCAAATGCCTCTGATTCATCCTGTTTGGAAATCAGGGCGAGTTTTCTGTGTTCCAGCCATCTGTAAGCTCCTATTACAGCCACTCCCCGGTAGTCAATAAATTGTCCTATGCCGCTTTTTCCTTCCAATGCCCACTTTGCCCCCTGACCGAATATCCATTTTTGAAAAGCGCTTTCAGGCTTAAATACAGTATTGGTAATGAGCAGATTCGATTTGTTCACAAGAAAGGTTTCCGCAGTCCTGCCCAGCCCGTTGTGTGCAAGCATGATGTCATCCAGATATTGCAGGTCGGCGTGTGCAACCAAGACTCCTGCCAGATGTCCGCTACTGTCTTTGATCGGCGCTGCAACAGCCATTATCGGCTGACCCAGGGGCAAGCTCAGGAATATATCCGATATATAAAGATTCTTCTTTCCATGAACGAAGTATTCCTCATTGTTCCGGAATTTACCTTCCCACTCCGCATCCGATGCCGCAACGATCCGGCCATCGGATCGGTCAAGAAGAAACATCCGTGAAAAATGCTCCTGATTCGCCGTTCTTCTGAATTCAGACATCAGAAATTCATGAGACTTGCGGTATTCTGGATCGGATACATCCCGAAGAGTCATTGTCTGAGTATTGATTCTGACAGCCGGATTTTCTGACAGCCATTTCAGGGTATGCGATAAGTGATCAATCCAGTTATCGATTTCCTGCTCTTTCAGGATAGCAATGCTCTCAAGATGAGATTCCACATCAAAGATGATGCGTTGTCGTCCCGATTGATAACTCATAAACCCGACCACAGACAAAGGGATAAGGGCAAGCAGCAAAAAACAGGCCAGCAGTCGTGTACATATCCCTCTATTTATAAGAGCCATAGTGGTTTCCTCTTATTCCGATATGTCATAGATTTTTTTCAGAAATTTCATGATACATGCCTTCTTGATGTCAGCTTTTTTGTATTCGTTTAACAAAGCATATTCTCTTTCCAGTGTGTCCTGCATTCTTTTCCACACGGCCATCTCCATCCATCCTATGGGAGACTTTCCAGTATGAATCAGAGATATTTGTATATTCATCATCTGCATCTGGCGGTATCTGCTCAGTGCAGTATCGTATTTCAGCGTTGCATCCACAGCCTCAGTCGGGTGTTCAATAGCATATCGCCAGCCTTTCAATGTGGCTTTTAAAAAATTTTCCACCAGTTTCGGATTTTGCTGGACGAGCTGTTCCGTTGTTACAATGGTATCTGCATAAAATTGTATGCCATAATCGTCCATCCATATGAAATTGAGTTCAACCCCTTTTTCTTCAAACGCAAGGGGCAGCCCTGTACGATATACCATATGAACATCTATACTGCCAGTTAAAAGAGGGGTGATATCCCGTTTATAGGGTATTTGCTCTATATCCGTTTCAGCAATGCCTGACTTTAAAAGGAGAGCATCATGTTGTATTCTTCCGTCATTTGGAACCATTATTTTTTTTCCGATCAAATCCCTCGGACGATAGATTTTTGATCCTTTCAGCGATGCATATCCATATGGATTTCTTTGAAAAATAACAGCGATAGCAACGATGGGAGTGTCCATATATATGGCATTGAGAAATTCATCCCCGCCGATGATGGCAAAATGGCTTTTGCCGCCGATAAGATCGGCAATTATTATATCTGCAGATATGTCTGCACCTCCAGCATTCAAAGTGGTATCAATGTTTTCACTCTGATAAAATCCATTTTTTTCAGCAATGTAACATCCGGCAAACTGGGCCTGATGCACCCACTTGAGCTGGACAGTTATTCGCTCTACAGGTTTTTGGGGTTCCTGCCTCTCACAGCCGGATAGAAAGGTTGCTGCCAGAAGCAACAAGGCGGATATGATTTTCATTTTTTTCTCCTTTCCTGTTCATATGGTTCTTTCCACAGGCTGTCGACCCACAAGTTCGTCTGTATCGTATCCCAAAATAGCTTTGTGAGAAGGACTCCGGTACACAATGGTTCCGTCTTTTTTAAAAGCCTGGGTTAATATCCGTGCCATGCCATGTTCGGTAAGTCCCCGGAAATGCTCTTCCCGTCTTCTTATCTGCCAATTCCAGAAAAAAATTATAGCCAGAACAGCTATTACCGCCGTTAATATCCGAAATGTCAGTTTGTGTTTTTGCCGCAAAGACCGTGTTTTCTGCAGCTATGAACAAAAAAACGAACATGATTATTTCTCGTATCATATTTTCCTCTAAAAAACATCATAATCCGGTTTAAAGATATTCCTGCTATGGCATTTTACATCACAATAGCGATCAGAGACTGCAATATGGCTTTACCTGTCGGCGTTAAAAGCCAGGCGAACACACCGCAATTCAGCAAAACAGTCACCCAGAAAACTGAGCGGAAAGATTGTTTACTGGATTTATGGCGTAATTTTTGCTGGGCGACGATTGCTCCCGGCCAGCCCCCGATCAATGACAGCAGGTGCAAAGTACTTTCCCTGGTTCGATAGGTTCCTTTTCTGGCGGCTGATTTATCTGCTGCATATACAATGAAAGTGATCAGACTGATAAGCAGATAAAGGGCGAAAATCAAAATCGGTATTCTGGCTGTAAAAACAGCGACACCGACAATGATGAGAAAGAAAACAGCCCCAACAACAGGCCATGAAACATTTTTTCGCTTTGTTGTTTTTTTCATTTTCAGATATATCTCCAAAGTTTTGCCGTAAAAAATAAATTTTTCATATTTTTGAACATGTCTGAATATTTCACAATTATGTCTTTCTGTCAATCAATCATAAAACCTCAGTTTTTTTGATACTGACAGCAAGATTTGTAAATCGTTTAAAGGTCAAAAGACAAGCAGATGTAAGTATTCAAATAGTGTAACGCGCATATTCTCATAATGGCAAAATAGTGTAACGCCATTTTTTACGCATTGCCCACAGCTAAAAATCTCCCTGAAGGCAAGGCAGGCAGGTATTTTTCATTTTTAAAGGGCTGGGTATGCTACGGGGTATGGCCAAAGAAAGCGTTACACTATTTGTATCTTAGCAGCAGGACGGGTATATTCTTTTTTTGACGTCCCTGATGACTTTTTCTGCATTTTCGAAAAGATGATCGTATTGAATGCTTGATGTGATATCGCTGATGGGTCGCCATATAAAACTCTTTCTAACCGAAAAAAACTGGAAAAGTTAGGCTGAAATCAAGGGGGGGGGGGGGATGGTTTATATTATTGTTAGCTTTCTGCATGAATTTTTGCCGAAAGTTTTCATGAAAATATATATCGGGGAAACAGAAATTTTTGTGACATCATTTTTGTGATGCCATTTCTGCTCCCCCGACAATATTTCTCCTCTGGTTCCTATCATCATGTTTTTGTTTTGTCTATAAGCTCCCCTCCATTTCTATTGATGAATGAGTCAAGATCAAAGCACCTTCAAGCAATATCAGTCAGTCTCTGAAAACGATGAATTCAATAAGTCTGTCCGAAGGTGTATCCGTTTTCCAGGCTATAAAAAATGCCTTTATTTGAAAATGATACGAAATATCATCGTAAATACAACTGTCCATGCTTTCCAAAATTTCGAAGATACGAAAATTTGCCTGAAAGATTTTTTCCGGAAAAATGCTTTTAGCGCCTGTCAACCGTTGATCGCTGTCTTTTTTATGCACTCACCTCCTTTGATTAATGGGTGAATATTGATTTTATACAATAAAACACATTTGATCATAAAATTACATGTAAATGACCATAACATGCAGTAAATATATAATAAAAATAACAATAGTCAATACTATACTATCGCTGGTATATTACTTAGGGAATATAAGTACTATTTTGATAGGTATATCTGCCAAGCAATTCCCAGACAGTAAGTACCTGATCATATATTATGTAACAATCCGTAGGGGCAACCACAAGGGATTGCCCCTACAAAAATATTAAAAAATTATTGGTCGGGTACTTATCTGGCTGCAGACCTGGATAAAATTACATCAGTGTCAGTGCCATTAAAAACAGGGAGAAATACTGTGAAAATTGATCCTTCGTTCACTCTATTTCTGGCGAATATATAACCTCCATGATCCTTAACAATAACCTGTACAGCGGCAAGTCCCATGCCAACGCCTTTGCCTACATCTTTTGTCGTATAATACGGATCGAAGATTCGGTCCATATCATTCGGATCGATCCCGCATCCTGTATCGCTTACCGTCATTTCGACATAATTACCGGGTTTAATATTATAGCAAAGCAATTTTTTGTAACCAAGAGCGATTTCGGCCAGGCTGATTTCAAGAACCCCCCCGTTTTCTGACATTGCGTCTATAGCATTTGAATGCAGATGGATTATGACCTCGTAAATTCGAGGTGAATCCGCAAGGATCGGTTTTACTGCATGGGGTATGTTTTGAATGATATTGATGGAAGGGCTGGTGAAATCCTGTAAACATTTGATTGAGTCTTCAATAAGATTATTCAAATTAACGGGCATAAATTTCAGACTTCTTGATCTCTGGGAAAATTCAGTGACACGAATTTCAAAATTTTGATCTATTCTGAGTCACAGATTCATATACGAGTTGCAGATCGGTTCCGGGATATTTTGTTTCTGTTTCATTTAGA
>JAUCGE010000171.1 GCA_030377965.1 Desulfobacterales bacterium HSG16 | reverse complement strand
ATAGTTGCCGATGGACAGACAGAAAAAAGAGCTGACGTAGCAGAAGAAGAAATCAGGCGATTGAAAGCCCTGCACAATGACCCCTGATATCATCTATATGATTCTTATGGGAATCATTGTTGGGATCGGTGCGTCATTTTCGGGCCTTGGCGGAGGATTTCTCATGATTCCGCTGCTTCTTTTCATGGGATATTCCGCACAAAAAGCTGTGGGTACCTGCTTTTTGGGAATTCTGATTATTTCAATATCCGCATTATTTGCCCATAGCAAGCTTGATAATGTTGATTTCAAGGCAGGTATTCTGCTTGGAATTGGTGGTATAATAGGCGCTCAGGTCGGTGCCAGACTTCTCTCTGGTGTGCCGACAGAGATATTCAAGAAGATATTTGCCACTATTTTGATTGGACTTGCGTTTTACATTTTTTTCAAAAAATAGGCTATACGTGCCTGTATATAAATTCTGCAACATTTACATATTGCTCATATGATGTGCATAAAAAAACGACTTCAAAAAACCATTGTGATAGGAACCAGTTGCTGCGGCAAAACTACCTTTGCGGGCAGACTCGCTGCAACTTTGCAATCTCATCATATCGAACTTGACGCTATCTACTGGCTCCCTGGCTGGAATCCCAGAAACACCCTGGATTTTATCAACATGGTCGAAAGCAAAACCTCCAGAGATAACTGGGTAACAGATGGTAACTATAAAAACGTCCGGGAAATCATCCTGCCCAGAGCAACAGCAATAATATGGCTCAACTATACGCTCCCAAGAGTTTTTTATCAGGCCATAAAACGCACAATAACAAGATCATGGACTAAAGAAGCCCTTTATTCTGGCAATTTCGAGTCTTTTCAAAAATCATTTTTCAGCAGAGAATCAATCCTTTTGTGGGTGCTGACAAGTTTTAACAAAAGAAAAAGGACATATGGAAAACTGTTTAACGAAAAACCCTTTCCTGACATGTCCTATATTGAAT
Organism: Desulfobacterales bacterium HSG16; assembly: GCA_030377965.1. Lineage (GTDB taxonomy): Bacteria > Desulfobacterota > Desulfobacteria > Desulfobacterales > HSG16 > JAUCGE01. The sequence goes on along the minus strand of JAUCGE010000171.1, from coordinate 6,555 downwards.
TCAGACGACCTTGTGATGCAGAGGCGTTTTTTAAAACATTATAATTTTTTTTTGCAAAGCTGTCGCCAGATCAAAGAATATAAGGCACTTTGAGATGAAAGCCCTTATATACGATAAAGCTTTCCACCGAGTGAATCCCCTCTATCTTTGAGACTTCATCCGTATAAAATTCGAGCAGTCCGAATCCTTCTTTTAACATAACCAGCATTATCAAATCGAAACGGCCAGTCACGACGCTTACGGACACAACGCCCTTCAGGTTACTCAATTCCTCGCCTTTTTTGACAAGTTCCATATTTTTTATCTTTACCCCTATGATGGCCAACTGGTGTCCGGGCAAAGATTCAGGATCTACCAGACCGGTAATTTCCAACACACCTTTATCTGTCAATCTGTTCACTCTGGATCTGACCGTATTTTCGGTTATTCCAAGTTCTTCTGCAATTTTTTTAAAGGATTTACGTCCGTCTTTCAGATGCTTTATTATGGCGATGTTTATGTCATCAAGTTTCATTTCACTGTCCTATTTTTATTTAATCCCTGCGCTGATTGTGAAACAAGTATCAAAAAAGGTTTTCCCTGTCCTTCAGGTATATACGGTATATACAGATTTTGAATATAAAATCCAGTGCGGATTAACAAAAAAAAAGGAATACAAAGCTTAACGCCTTGCATTCCTTTAAAAAAAAGAATATTCAGGATATCGGTATTTATCAAAAAAATTTAAGTTCTTTATCCGGTCAAAACTAAAATTGCCTTTTATTTCCGAATAAAATTAATGCCTGATGGCAAACTTTTTAATAATGACCCATCACATCTTTCAAATGATCCACCCAGATATCGATCATTCCATCATATTCGGCCAGACCTTTTAACACAGGCACGCAAACCACTCCGTCTTTTGTCAGAATACTTTTCCACGAATCAGCTTCAGCACCTGCCATGTCATTGATTGCATGCTCACCTGCAACAGACATGAAAGGAACCAGGTAAGCTTTTTTTATCCCCTTTTTTAAGATTTGTGCTTTTATATCATCAATTGTGAGAGAGCCTTCTACCGTACCAAGATAAAGATTCGGATCTTTCAACTGCAACCGGTACTGCATAGCTTCGTAAAACGCATTAGCCGGATGGTGTGATCCGTGTCCCATCAGGATGACCGCTTCGCCCTGTTTTCTTTCTTTCGGTATGATGGTCATTATGTTGTCAACGACCCTGGATAAATCATCAGAGCCTGCAAGCATGGGATGTCCCACTATAACTTTTGTAAATCCTCCAGACATATTCTGAAACAGTTTTGCATTGGTCTTGACATCATCATACTCATACCCTGGAATCATGTGAAGAGATTGAACTCCGATATGAGTAAAACCCTCATCCATCATTTTTGCAAGAGCCACTTCCACGGAATCCAGATATTTGCCCTGTTTTGCAAGTTTTGTCCTTATAATATGGGAAGTATAAGCCCATCGCAGCGGTACATCAGGAAACTCAGCCTTGACCTTTTTCTCGATATTCGTAAAAGCAATTGCAGCTTTTTCAATACTCGTTCCAAATGTAACGAGCAGTATTCCTTTTTTCATGTCCTGATGATGTTTACCATGGCCTCCCGATGCAATGGCAGGCAGAGAAAATAACAGCGCAGTAAGGCAGACAGCACAGATCAGAACAGCAGCTTTTTTCAACATAACAAATCCTCCTTTTAAAAAAATTGTTTAACAAAAAAAAATCCCCGTACCGATGTAAAATCGATACGGGGATATCCCTTTTTTTATCCGCATAACCTTTAAATTGTATGGCTTTGTCCTCCATTTCTAATGGAGCATTTCAGCAGCAGATCCGGCTGCTTTTTTTTCTGGCAAAGTCCATAATTTTTCTGGCAGGTCTTCTGGCTCTCGGATCAATCTACTAGCCGCGCCTTCCCACCCAAAAAATCAGGATAGTGACATAATGCGGCTTTCGTCCCCGATCACAGCGGCGGGTCCACTCCTGAATTTCACAGGATTCCCTATTAAGCTTAAATCAGCACCATAAAAAAGTATCTTGTATAATTAAGTTTTAATAATGTCAACTTGAATTGTAAAAAAGTTTCAGTTGATAAATATTGAGCCGTTGTTTGAATCACTGAAGCCAGATTGCAAAAATTGTCAAAGTTTTATACCTTGCATGTTCATTTCTTGTTTGATAAGTTTATATAGAGTTTAAATGACCCTGGGAGTATGAGGTAATGAATATGAAAATAAAACAAATACGAATAAAAAATTTTTTGGGAATTGAAGAACTTGACTTGAAATTTCAGCATCCCAATGGAAAGCCTCTGGATATGATCGTGCTGGCAGGCCCTAACGGTTGCGGAAAAACAAGTGTACTCGAAGCATGCATTCTGGTATTGGGACAGGACAGAGTACTCCCGAACCCAAAGGAAGAATTACAATATATCCATAAAGGTACTTCTCGGTTTGAAATTTCAGCGGTTTTCATTCACGATGACAAGGCATATAACATAAAAAGAACGGCGATGAACCAGGATGTTGCTGATGCAAACACCACGTCGGTCATAGATGCTATACAAATGGAATATTTCAGTTCCTGGCGTTATCCAAAACTCACAAAAAATGTTTTTCCTTCTATCGGAAATGAAGAAGAAAGCCCGGATACTGAAAAGAACAGGCTCTACCGAATCAAGCAATATCTCATCAATCTAAAAGCGAGCAAAGCGTTCGAGGATGATCAGACCGCTCATCCCCAGGAAAAAGACGCATATGAAACAATGAATGAATTATGGAAAGATTTCTATCCGAGCGGAAACGAGAGGTTCATCGCCAGAAAAGTGAGCGAAGATATCTCACAGGGATTCGATATTTTCCTGGATGGTCGAAAACAGGAACCCATTCCTCTGGACTCTCTGAGTTCTGGTGAAATAGAGGTTTTCACGCTCATCGGGCAGAGGATAATCAAACCTTTCTCAAATGGTATTGTTTTCATTGACGAACCCGAACTCCATCTTCATTCTTCATGGCACAGAGTGATTCTAAGAGCTTTGAGAAAGATTTTGCCGGGTACTCAAATAATATGCGCCACTCATTCACAGGAAATCCTGGATTCGGTTTACAGTTATGAACGTTTCACTCTGCTTTCCGAAAACGATCCCCGAATCCGTCTGAACAAGTCAATGGAATTTGCGAAAGAAACTGACAGTGGTGGATGGCTTGCAGGCAGGTGATTTATGACTGTCATGAACGTTTGACAGATCATTTCCCCGAACATCCTAAAATTATAGACATCAATTCATTTCTTGATGCAGAAACTTATATCAAAACGACTCGCGGATGGTGGAATCGATTCCCGGAACATGCCGCATATATACAGAATTCAGCTAATCTCACCACAAACCTGCATGATGCCTATACTGTAAACCAGAAGGATTTGAATGACGGAAAATGGGTGGAAAACTTTTCTGGAAAAGAAATTTTTCGGATGATCAGGGGATTTTTGTTCAATCGGCGTTATAACAGCAATGAAGTGATGGATACGGATCTGGCAAAGTCAGTGGCGGATTGGCAGATTGAAAACAATGTGGTGTCACTCGAACTCATGGATTTGAAGAATTCTATCATGAATCGTGTCGGCCTTTAAATCTCCTGATTTTCCTGGCCGAAATACCACTTGAGGATCTTCATCCTGTTTTGAAAAGGGATCGATCCTATTCTTTATCCGCAATCCTTGTAGCAAACTTTTCAAACTCGTTACACTTAACGGCTATGGCGGGGTTCCGCCCTCGCCGAAAGAAGGCGGGGACGGAACCCCGCCCTACCGTAATAAATTGCCATGCAGGCAAAAATCAAGCGAGATACCCTCCGTCGCATACGATACATGAGCCGGTCGTGTAAGATGACGCATCCGAAACCAGATAGAGCATTGCGCCGCTCATCTCGTCCGGTCTGGCATGTCTTCCCATTGGAACCTGCTGGATTGCAAACTTGTATATATCTTTATTATCTATTATTGCTTTTGCAAATTTTGTTTCTGTGATTCCGGGCAGAAGCGCATTTACGCGGATATTGCTTGATGCAAGTTCTTTTGCAAATGCCTGAGTCATGGAAATCAATGCTGTCTTGGATATGGAATAAATCCCTTGAAACATGGCAGGTCTCAGGCCGTTTACTGACGATACGTTTACAATAGCTCCTCCGCCCGAAGATGCCATTAAAGCGGCAGCGTTTTTGATCATGAAAAAAGGCCCTTTCAGATTGACATCAAAGGTCTTGTCCCATATGCCTTCGTCAGCATCAACCATCATTCCGAAAAAAGGATTGGTAGCCGCGTTGTTGATCAGAATATCAAGACCTTTGAACCGGGTTTTGACTTCTTCAAAAAGGGCTTTGATCTGATCCATATGACCCATATGACACGCAAGGACTGTCGCCTCACCATTGTCTTTCCTGATTTGTTCAGCCACTTTTTCCAGGCTTTCGGCTTTACGGCTGACCAGAATGCAGTGCGCTCCGTGGGCAGCCAGTGTTTTTGCCGCTGCTTCGCCTATCCCCCTGCTTGCGCCGGTGATCAATGCTGTTTTGCCTTCCAATGAAAAATCAATCATGTTTTTCTCCTGTGTTATTTTGATGATCCTTGATTTAAGGTATCGATCAATAATGGAATAAAGGTTGTTATATCTTCTATGACGCACACATCCGCTATATTCATAACAGCCGCGCGTGAGTCTTTATTGACAGCCACGATGAATTCTGCCCCGCTCATGCCTGCAAGGTGTTGAGCAGCTCCGGAAATTCCACATGCAATATAGAGTTTTGGGGAAACGGTTGCGCCTGTTATGCCTACCTGCTGCCCATAAGCCAGCCAGCCCCGGTCGCAGACGATACGTGATCCGCCAACAGCGGATTTTGAAAAAAAACCGGCCAGGTCGTATACAAGACCGATATTTTCCTCGTCTTCGATACCGTTTCCTGCTGAAACAATTACATCTGCCTCACAAAGCGCGCCAGTATCGGCTATGGACGCTTTTCTTTTTATAAATCGCGATTTTTCCGGCAGACACTTCATTTCATGCAGGCGAACTTCTCCCGGTGACGAAGATGGTGATGGTGACGATGATGGAGACGACAATGGCTTAAAAACTCCGGGCTGGACATTCAAAAAAACAGTTTCTGTCAAAGGTCTGACATGGGCAATACGCTTGCCGCCATAAACTGAACGGGCAAAACAAAGCTCTCCTTCAATATCTACTATTTCCCGAACCCCTGTAATATTTGCAGCATTCATACGAATCGAAAGGCCGGGAGCAAAATCCGTCCCCTGGGAGGTATGCCCCGCGCAGACAAATCCGGAGTTAAAATTTTTAAAAAATTGTGTAAGAACGCTCCGATATACCTCACCATTGTAATCGGTAAGTCCGGCAATTTCAAGAACTGTGACATTTGTTCCGGAAATTTCGGAAATTTCTTTTGCCATGCCCGAAACATTTTCGCCCAGGATCAGAACTTCTATGGGCAGAGAACATTTTTTTTGAAGCTGTGCTGCAAAAGATAAAAGCTCAAAAGTTATCTGCCGGATTTTTCCGCCGCAATGTTCGGCTATTATATAAATGGTTCCATCCATACCAATCATATCAATCAATCTCCTGTTCGGATAAATCCTTTTTCCCGAAAAATTTTTTCCAGACTTTTTGCTTTTTCCCCTGCCGAACCCTCAATAATCAGTCCCTGTCGATCTTTTGGAGGAATTACCATATTTACCACTGACTGACGGAAGACCTGGCTGGATAAAGATTCAGCAGAAATGGTTTCAGCTCCTTTACGTGCAGCCCGGAGAAGATGAGAAAGAGCAGGATATCGCGGGTCATTGATGCCGGACTGGACAGATAAAAGGGCTGGAAGCTTTAATTCCAGAACTTCCCGCTCACCTCCTTCAATTTCCCTTTCCACTTTCACCCTCCCCTCTTCGGGCAGAAGCCGGGCATCAATCACGGAAGTTGCACAGGGCAGAAAGAGAAGCTCTGCAATCATCGGCCCGACCTGCCCCTGCATCAAGTCCTCGGACATAACTCCTGTCAGGATCAGATCATACTCTTTCTTCTTTGCGTATTCGGCAATAAGCGAGGCTGTGGCAGACGGATCATCTATAATCTCTTCTGTGAGTATATGAATACCGTGATCCGCGCCCATGCCCATAGCCCGCTTCAAAGCAGATGCCGCCGCTTCCGGGCCTGCGGTTATAACATCGACTATGACTCCATCGAGTGCCTCGCGTATTAAAAGAGCTTCTCCAGAGCGTATTTATCATACCGATTCATACCGGAATCATCCGAAAGAGGCATATCTGCCTGTTGTAAATGATCAGGCACGACAGATTGTTTGATGCAGGTAAGTATTTTCATCCCATCTCCAAATCGAATTTCATGTTGCATCTCACATATCCAACCTTTTTCTTTCTGTCAATAAAAAAACGAACGTCCGTTTTATAAAAAAACGAACGTCCGTTATTTTTTTTCTTGACAGCCACATTTTATCAGGTTAATTATGCCTCAAAAATAAGCAA
>JAUCGE010000170.1 GCA_030377965.1 Desulfobacterales bacterium HSG16 | reverse complement strand
TTCCATATACTGCCCGTATACCTTTTTCTCCGCCCCTGGCCCAAATTTCTGAGTATGCTGGAAAATATGGACGAAAGTTTTCTGGCTACAGATAGCTGGTCGAATGTGAAATCGCGATTTTCACGAGTCAAATAGTTTAGTCAATAAAAAGGAAAATAAGAAATGAACAAATATGTGTGCATCCCCTGTGAATATGTTTATGATCCTGAACTTGGCGACCCTGAAAGTGAAATTCCTCCCGAAACCAGTTTTAAGGATCTGCCCGACGATTGGCAGTGTCCCGTGTGCTTTGTCGATAAGGATGAGTTTGAAAAAATGGAGGAATGACTTAATTGTCAACAATAAAGAAGGGATGAGAAATGCAGCTTAGTAGAAGAAGTTTTTTTAAAATCATGGGAGCAGCCGGTGCATCTGTTACAGCGCTGCCCCCATCAGCCAATGCATGGAAGTCAAAAGCACCGCCGGACCCCTATGGATGCCTGGTGGATCTGACCCGGTGCGTTGGCTGCCGCAAATGTGAAGAGGCATGCGCTGAGGTGAACGGCCTGCCCACACCGGAACGGCCAAATTGTCAATGTATTGTTTTCGACAAGAAAAGAAGGCCGGATGACAAAGCTTATACAGTTGTAAACCGATACTTTACAGGTAAACTGGATCAATTTGACAAACCACTTCCAACCTATGCCAAGGTTCAGTGCATGCACTGTCAGGACCCGGCCTGTGTGTCAGCCTGCATTGTCGGGGCGTTGACCAAAGATGAGACCGGTGCGGTCAGATATGATGCAACAAAATGTATTGGCTGCCGATATTGTATGGTAGCATGTCCTTTTGAAATACCTGCCTATGAGTATCATGACCCGATCACACCCAGGGTTATAAAATGTTCATTCTGTTATGACAGAATATCCAAAAAAGGTGGTCTTCCCGGCTGCGCCACTATTTGTCCCACCGAGGCCCTGACATTTGGAAAGAGAGAGACTATTGTAAAAGTTGCCCAAAAAAGGCTTGAAGAAAATCCAGGTAAATATATCGATCATGTTTATGGTGAGAAAGAGGTCGGTGGAACATCATGGCTCTATATTTCTTCCGTACCATTTGAAAAAGTCAACCTGCCTGTATTATCGGACAAACCTTCACCCAAACTTTCAGAAACGATACAGCACTCGCTGTTCAGCTATCTGTGGTCCCCCCTGGCACTCTTTGGCGTTCTGGGAGCGTTAATGTACAAATCGAACAAAAATCAGGGTGAACCGGAAAATAAAGGAGGCTACTGATGGAACATAAAGCAGGTCCTTTAAATAAAAAATTCTGGACACCTGGCGTTCTTGTCATGCTGGTTTTCATGATTGCCGGGGGCATTTCCATTCTTGCCCGATTTACAGGCGGCATCGGATACATTACCAATCTCACCAATGCCAGACCCTGGGGACTATGGGTAGGTGTGGATGTAGCAACCGGAGTTGCCCTTGCTGCAGGCGGATTTACCACTGCAGCGCTTGCCCACATCTTTGGAAAACATTATTACGAACCTGTTACACGGCCTGCACTTTTAACTGCCGCTTTAGGATACACATTTGTCGTACTTGGTCTTCTGGTTGATATCGGGCGTTCCTGGGCCATCTGGAAACCCATATTTAACTGGAATACAAATTCTGTTCTGTTTGAAGTTGCCATGTGTGTGATGGTTTATCTGCATGTACTTTATATTGAATTCATTCCTGTTGTCGCCGAGCAGTTCAAAGACAGGGTAAACCTTCCCGGCCCTTTATCTGTTTTCAACGGGTTGATCGATATGATTTTAAAAATCGCTGATGCCATTCTGGATAAAATCATGTGGGTATTCATTATTTTAGGGGTTGTATTGTCCTGCATGCATCAGTCGAGTCTGGGTTCGCTCATGCTGATTGCACCTACCAAGCTTCACCCCTTATGGTACACACCAATTCTACCCCTTTTATTTCTTTTATCAGCTTTTGCTGTCGGTTATCCAATGGTAGTTTTTGAAACGACCATTGCCTCGTCTTCATTCAATCTTGATTCCGAGATGAACATTCTGGCTCCATTGACACGAATCACTGTTTTTCTATTGGGGATTTACATGTTCTTCAAACTTGGAGATATGTTCGTCAGAGGAACCTATACATATCTTTTAGACGGAAACTATCAGACCAATTCATTTATTGTAGAAATGCTTTTCGGTGTGATGATACCCTGGGTGATGCTGCTGTTTGAAAAAGTCAGAAATTCGAGAAGAGGTGTATTTACAGCCGCATCTCTGATTGTCGGTGGTGTGGTATTGAACAGGATCAATGTGTTCATTGTAGGATATAAACCGCCATTGAGTGATAATGGGTATTTCCCGGCACCCGGAGAATTTTTTGTCACTTTAGGACTCATCGCGACACTGATGTTCGTTTACAGACTCGTAGTGACCTGGCTGCCTGTTTTACAAGAATCGAAGGAGGTACCTTCATGATAAAAAAAATTATTGTTTTCGCGGGTCTCATACTCCTGACGGCTGCTCTGTGTACGGCGGAAATATGGAAAGCACCGGATCAGGAAAAAGCAAAGGAGAGAGCGAAGGAAGTTGTCCCGTTTATAAAGGAATACAAAGATGACTGTCAGATCACTCGAAGGATGTCTCTGATTGATGCTGGCATATCCATAAAAAATGTGCAAGATGTCTATTTTCTTCTGGACAGCCCTGTCATCAAAAAAAGAGAGGACCATTACGAGCCTGTCAGGTTTGCCCACAAACGGCATGCTGCTCTCACCAAAGACTGTACCAAATGCCATCATTTCCGACCAAAAGATGAAAATGCACTTGAAACGACAAGATGTTCAGCCTGCCATCAGGATTCATTCAATCCTGACCACCCCGAAAGAATCGGTCTCAAGGCTGCCTATCATCAGCAGTGTATGAAATGTCACCAGGAAGAAGCCAAAGGGCCTGTGGACTGCAAAGGTTGTCATTTGCGAAATGTTCCGGATCACAAAAATCTGGTGAAACTGCCGGACAATGCCGACCCGTTTCAGGTGACGGCAGAATGTCTGCGGTGTCATGACACCCAGGCAGAAGATATGCTGAAAACAGCCCACTGGCTGTGGAAAGGTCCATCTCCATATACTACGGGTCATCGAAAGGATATCATGCACGGGAAGGGTACGACAGCCCTTAACAATTACTGAATCAGTCCAATCAGCAACGAGGCTCGTTGCACAAGCTGTCATGCAGGATACGGTTGGAAAGATAATTCTTTTGATTTCACTGATAAAACAAAAATAGATTGTTTAATATGCCATGATACCGCAGGAAAGTATAAAAAAGATCCTCCGGGAGCCGGAATGCCCAAAAAAGATGTTGACCTGAAATTTGTTGCCCAGAATGTGGGGCATTCAAGCCGTGCCACCTGCGGTGCCTGCCATTTTAACGGCGGCGGTGGGGATGCCATTAAACATGCGGACATGTCAAGGCAGTTATTAAAACCGGACAGAAATTGTGATATCCACATGGGCGGATATGATTTTTCCTGTACGGAATGTCATAAAACAAGGAATCACAAGATTGCCGGGAGAAGTTCATCGGTACCTGTGGCCGAAGGCAAGGTGACATGCACTCAGTGTCATTCGGACGAACCTCATTATTGCGGGAGTCTTCTGGACCACCATTTAAACAACCATGTCAAAACACTTGACTGCAATGTTTGCCATTCACCGGTTTATGCCAAATGTAAACCGACCAAAACATGGTGGGACTGGTCCACAGCCGGGGATAAAAAACGCAAGCCTGAAAAAGATAAATACGGGAAACCCGATTATAACAAAAAAAAGGGTGGATTTAAATGGGAAGAGTCTGTCGTTCCTGATTATGCGTGGGACTCAGGATATATGAACCGGGTGTTACTCGGCGATAAGGTCGATATCAATGCTGATATCATTAATCTGACCGAACCGGTAGGCTCTATCAATGATTCCGGCTCTAAAATTACGCCTTTCAAAATTATGAAGGGTATCCAGGCCATTGATGCGGATCATGATTATATTCTTGTCCCTCATCTTTTTCCACGTAACAAGAAAGACAAGACAGCCTATTGGAAAAATTTTGACTGGGACAAAGCATTTAAAGAGGGTATGAATACAGCCGGTCTTGACTACAGCGGATCATATAAATGGAAGGAGACCTGGATGTACTGGCGGCTGGAACACGAAGTAATGCCTGCAAACATGGCACTGTCCTGTGTTCAATGTCATGAAAGCCTTAAAAGTGATAAAACCTGCAATCGATGCCATCAGGACAATCGTGAAATTGATTTCAAAAAAATTGCCCATAAAGGGACAGACTTTTCCTATATGAAATCCAAAGGAAGAGATGTCGGGCATTTGATTGAAAAAACCGATTATATCAATTTTAAAGCATTAGGATACAAAGGTGATCCCATTATTCATGGTGGTCGTTTTAAAAAACTACCTATGGGATATCAAAAACACGATTAAACAATCAATCTGTCTGCTGCCCATTTGCTTAATGGCACCCTTCATAAAATGAAGGGTGTCGAATTCATTTGCACGCATGAAAACAGGAAGAAGTCGAGAACGTAAAATCAGCAATTTACATTAACTTACATAGGAGAAAATATGGCTCTGGTCCAGATTGACAATGTTTCAAAAATTTACCAGACAGGTGATGTGCAGGTAAAAGCCTTGCAGGATGTAACCATTTCCATTGATGAGGCATCCTTTGTCACTTTTGTAGGACCTTCCGGGAGCGGAAAAACAACCATGTTGAACCTCATTGGGTGTCTGGACAAGCCGACAAAGGGAAAGGTATTTGTCGGCAAAAAGCAAGTTGATGCTTTTAATCGAAGACAGCTTGCAGCTTTCAGGGGTTCTTTCCTCGGGTTTATCTTTCAGGCGTTCAACCTTTTTCCGGTACTCACAGCCTATGAAAACGTCGAATATCCTCTTGTGATGATAAAAAATAAATCTATATCAAAACGAAAGGAAATGGTACTGAAAGTTCTCGAATCAGTGGGAATGCTGAATCAGAAAGACAAGTTTCCTGACCAGCTTTCGGGGGGCCAGAAACAGCGAGTCGCAGTGGCACGGGCTCTGGTGACACAGCCGAAACTCGTTCTTGCAGACGAGCCGACTGCAAATCTGGACAAAAAATCCGCAGTAAATGTAATTCGCCTTATGCGTGCCATGCGAGATGAACTAAAAACTACATTCATCTTTTCCACTCATGACCCCGGAGTCATGGAAGAAGCTGAAGTTATTCATACACTTGAGGACGGGAAACTTGTTTAGGGTCGTGAATGAAATTAATTTCGTAAGATTGCGCCGAATTTGGATCTGTTTTCAAGACGCATCAATGGGTGAATACTTATTGTCTGTACCCATTGATGCAACGCAGAAAACAGGTTCAAAGACAAGCAAGATTATGGAAGTTATTTCATCCACTGCCCTTAGCCAAAGAGATACCAGCGAAGGAGAAATATAATGATTCGAATTTTCAAAATAGCACTGCGGAACCTGATGCGATATAAGCGAAGGACTTTGCTGACATCGCTGCTGATTACGCTCGGTCTGTTGATGGTGATACTTTTTTCAGGACTTGCTGGATCATTCAAAGAAATGATGATCGGCCAGATTACCGACTCAAACCTGGCTCAAATGCAGATCCATAAAAGAGGATATGTATCTTCTATAGATACTTCACCTCTCAATCTGACCATTAATCAAAAAAGCTGCAAAAAAATTGAAAAAATACTCGGGGAGAATCCTGACATTGAAGCTTATGCACCAAGAATAAAGTTTAGTGCAATGCTGAGTAATTTTAAAGAAACCACCAACATCCGCTTAAATGCAATTGATCCAGAAAAGGAAATCAAAGTTTGCCCCAATGTCAGTGATCGCATGAAATTTGGCAGCGGCAAAGTGCCGGATATTCTGCTCAAACCCGGAGAAATCATTATTCCTGAAAAACTGGCTGCAGGTCTGAAGATTGAAATCGGAGGCTCTGTGGTGCTTGTAGCCAACAACAAGGATGGCTCTGTAAACGGTCTTAATTTCAGAGTGGCCGGTATTATAGAAAGCATTTTAGGACCCCAGGGCAAGGAAGGATATATGCATATAAAAGATGCTCGATCTTTGCTTCGAATGGAAAAATCGGAAGTTATAGAAATTGCTTTGCGGATTAAAAAATTTGATAAACTCGACGATGTATACACAGACCTTAAATCTGTCCTGGCAAAATTTAAAAATAAAAAGGGAAAACCTGTTTTTGAAATACATACATGGAAAAAACTTTCACCTTTTTCAAATATAGCCAAAATGATAGATATCATGACTGTTTCCATGAAAATAATTATGATCGCCATTGTTCTTATAAGCATTTTAAACGTCATGATGATGTCAGTTTACGAAAGAGTCAGAGAAATCGGAACAATGTCCGCCATGGGAACCTCACCAGGCAGGATAATGGGTCTCTTTCTGGCAGAAGGATTGTCCCTCGGACTGATCAGCACTCTGGTCGGCAATGTCATCGGCATTGCAGGAATTTATAGTTTAAACATCTACAAAATCAGCTATACGTTTGGCAGGATGGACAATCTCTTATTGTCTCCGACAATCAGTTTTTCAGAGCTTGCCTGGGTGTCGGCAACAGTGTTACTGGTTTCGGTTTTTGCCACTTTACAACCCGCATACAAGGCTTCCAGGATGGAACCGGTTGATGCCCTGGGACATGTGTAGAAATGCAGATTCGAAGCTAAAATAAAGGAAATAAATCCATTAATTCAGGAGGTATATCATGAAAAAAATGTTTTTGGCAGTGTTTATGTGTCTGTGCATATCCGTATCCGGGTTTGCTTTCGATGGGAATGAAATGCTTAAAAAAGTAGATCGAAATCTCAACCCGGAAAGTTTTGAAATGTACAGAAAGCTGATAAATATTGAGCCGGACGGCTCAAAAAAAGAATTTGTAATGTATTCGGTTAAAAAAGGGAAAGACAAGATTGCATCTGTCTTTCTGTCTCCGGCCAGTGAAAAAGGCAGGAGTACCTTGCGAATCGGAGAAAACATGTGGCTTTATATTCCGAATGTAGGTAAGCCTATCCGCATAACCAGTTTACAATCTGTAACCGGAGGAATAGTTAACAATTCGGATATCATGCGCGTAGATTACAGTGAAGAATACAACTGCGAAAAGGTCGAGCCGACAGATGGCGGACATATCCTTCACCTTAAAGCAAAGACAAATACCGTTGCTTACGACATGGTAAAAATGCGGGTTTATGGTGAAAAGCTTCTTCCGGACAAACTGGAATGTTATGCTGCATCGGGAATGCTTATCAAAACTCTATATTTTAAAAAGATTAAAGATTTTGGAGGCGACATTGTCCGCCCTGCCGTAATCGAGACTGACAGCCCTCTTTATGAAGGATACAAATCCATTATTATTTTTGCAAAGATGAAAGCAAAAATTCTGCCTGACGAAGTTTTCACTTTAAATTACATGTCAAAAATCGAAAGTCTCAGGAAATAAT
>JAUCGE010000169.1 GCA_030377965.1 Desulfobacterales bacterium HSG16 | reverse complement strand
CCAGAAATATATTTTGGTCATGTTGTCCTGAAGATATCAGATCAAGATTTATTTGATAGTTATGAATCACATCTATCAAATATTTTTATAATAATTTCCATGCAGTTGGAAAACATGAGATATAAAAGAGAGATAAAGGCTTCGGAGAAAAAATATCGTGATTTATATGAAAATTCACCAGACATGCTCTTTTCAATAGATGCTGAAACAGAAAATATTTTTGATTGTAATAAAACCGCTGCTGAGACTCTGGGGTATCAAAAAAAAGAGATAATTGGCCTGCCTGTTTCAAATTTTTATGAGATTGAAAGTTCTGAAAGCATAAAAAACAATTTCGCGGAATTTTTAGACTTTGCTATGACAAAAGGAGGAGAATTACAAATCCAGAAAAATGACGGAACGTCTATATCTGTATCTCTGAATGAATCAACAATTAAAGATAAAAATGGTAAAATTATCCACAGACGATTAAGCCTTCGTGATATTTCACAGGTAAAAAAAGCAAAACTTGAAAAAGCAAAACTTGAAAAACAACTTCTTCAATCACAGAAAATGGAATCCATAGGCACTTTGGCAAGTGGTGTGGCTCATGAGATAAACAACCCGGTGAATGGTATTATGAATTATGCCCAGTTGATAAAAGATAAAATTGATTCGGGTTCTCCTTTAGTTGAATATGCCAGTGAAATAATCTATGAAACAAATCGAGTGACCACTATAGTGCGGAACCTGTTGACATTTGCAAGACAAGATCGAATTGAATACAGTCCTGCTCGTTTAAAGGACATTATCGATCAAACTTTATCTTTAATTCGGACGGTTTTGCGGAAAAATCAAATTAACTTAGAACTAATAGTTCCTGAAGATCTCCCTTTAATCAAATGCCGCAGTCAGCAGATTCAGCAGGTTCTTATGAATTTGATCACAAACGCACGGGATGCTCTCAATGAAAAGTATCCAGGATATGATGAAAATAAAAAAATCGAAATTTCATCAAGTTTGTTCCAAAAAGATGGAAGAGAACTGGTTCGAATCACTGTATACGACAAGGGCATTGGGATAAATTCTAATGTAAGTAAAAATTTGTTCGATCCTTTCTACACGACCAAAGGAAGAGCTGTCGGAACTGGCCTGGGACTTTCTATCAGCTTCGGTATTATCAGAGATCATCACGGAGAATTGAGCTTTGAAAGCGAACCCGGTAAGTACACTAAATTTCATATAGATCTGCCTGTAGTTTTGATAACCTGAACCTGGCCTGCCTTTAATGTCATTTGACAGTTAGTCAATATGGTTTTAAGAAAGCCATCCTGAATTTATGAAAAATCGATATGCCTGAATTTTAATGTTTGACAGTTTATGACACTTTGTGTCATTGTGTCATAAGATGTTGGTAAACTCGGCGGCCAGACCGATCCGTAAGATCCGGTTGGCCGGCGAAAAACATAAAAATTTCGGAGGTATATATGAATCGAGGATACAAAGGGTATAAGGGCAGGATACTGACAGTGGATCTTGGTACAGGTGAGATCAAAAAAGAGAAGATATCTGACGAGGTTTATGAAAAATATTTATCCGGCATAGGGCTGGGCGCTTATATTTTATATAACCGGATTCCAGCAGGAGCAGATCCTCTGGGGCCTGACAATATGCTGGGGTTTGTTTCCGGGCTTTTGACCGGAACCGGGACATTGTTTACAGGCAGATGGATGGCAGTAGGAAAATCACCTCTGACCGGCACATGGGGTGATGCAAACTGCGGGGGTAATTTTTCACCGGCCATCAAAAAATGCGGGTTTGATGCCATATTTTTCAAAGGCATAAGTGAAAAACCGGTATACCTTTCAATCATAGGAGATATTGTCGAGATCAAAGATGCGTCTCACATCTGGGGAATGGATGCTATTGAGACAGACAAGGCTCTGGTGAAAGAATCGGGCATGAAAAGGGCCAGGGTAGCATGTATCGGGCCTGCTGGTGAAAAGCTTTCCTTAATTTCAGGCATCAGCAATGACAAAGGCAGAATGGCAGCTCGCTCCGGCCTTGGCGCTGTTATGGGATCTAAGCGGCTCAAAGCCGTTGTTCTGGCCGGATCGGAGAAAATACACGCGAAAGATCGTGATCGGATCAAAAAACAGAGGGTAAAAACTCTGGTCTGGGTAAACACGCAGCCCATGTTTCTGTCAGGTCCTTTGAACAAGTATCTTGGTCAGATAATGAGGCTTCTGCCGGTTCAAATGGCTCTGGATGGCATGATTTATAAGGTGATGCTCAAACGCTGGGGTACTGTCAGTATGAATCAGATGAGCATTGAAGTGGGAGATTCGCCCATAAAAAACTGGAAAGGGAGTAACATCGATTTTGGAGCAAAAAAATCGAACAATATAAATCCCAATGCTTTCACAGACAGGGAAATACGTAAGTATTCCTGCTATTCCTGCCCCCTGGGCTGTGGCGGAGTCTGTTCGGTCAGGTCGAGAAAATATGGGGACATGAAACGTACCCATAAACCCGAATATGAAACTGTTCTTGCATTGAGCGGTCTGCTTTTGAATTCTGACTTGAAAAGTGTTTTTTATCTAAACGAATTGTTTAACCGGGCTGGAATGGATACGATTTCGGCAGGCAACAGTATAGCCTTTGCCATAGAATGTTATGAAAAAGGAATTCTCAAGCTTGATGATACCGACGGGATCGAACTTGAATGGGGCAATACTGATGCTATTGTAGCTCTGGCTGAAAAAATGGTCAAACGGGAGGGAATCGGTGATATTCTTGCCGATGGTGCAAAAGCTGCTGCCGAGAAGATCGGAAAAGGGGCTTTGCGCTATGCAATGCATGCAGGAGGCCAGGACTTACCCCTTCATGACGGCAGAAACGATCCTGGTTACGCAATACATTACAGTGTTGAAGCTGCTCCTGGAAAACATACGATAGGCGCACTTATGTACTATGATATGTATCAGTTATGGAAAAAAGTCAGCAATCTGCCGAAAGCAAAGCTTTTCTTTTTCAAAAAAAGCAAGTATAGAGCAGATAAAGAAAGTGCGATAAAGGCCGCTGCATGCAGCAAATTCATGAATGTGGCCAATGGCGCGGGGCTTTGCATGTTCGGCGCATTTATGGGTGTACACAGGCTCCCGATATTCGAATGGCTCAATGCTGCTACAGGATGGGCAAACACGCCTGACGAGTACATGGAGGCAGGGGAACGGATACAGACTTTGAAACAGGCTTTCAATATCAAACACGGCATTGATCCAAAAAGCCTTAAAGCATGTGACAGGTCTGTAGGGCAACCGCCTCTTTTAAGCGGAGCGAACAAGGGCCTTATCGTGGAAATCGATAAAATGATGAAAAATTACTGGGAAGTTATGGGGTGGAACACTAAAACAGGTGAACCTGACATGGAATCGATACAGGAGGAAAAGGTATGATCTGTCCGAAATGCAGGGGGAACATGGAAAAAGTGGTGTTTGAACATGTTGAAGTGGATCGCTGCAATAAGTGTGAAGGAATATGGTTTGACATGCTGGAACATGAAGAACTCAAAAACCTCAAAGGGTCTGAAGCTATTGATAGTGGAGATCCTGAAAAAGGGAAAAAATTCAATGCTGTCGATCTCATTGATTGTCCCATATGCAATTCAAGAATGATAAGAATGGTTGATTCGAAACAGCCTCATATCTGGTACGAATCCTGCGGGGTATGTCACGGGCTTTTCTTCGATGCTGGTGAATTTACTGACTTCAAAGATTATTCCTTTCTTGATATATTTAAGAAAATGAAGGCAAAAGAAAGAACTTAAAGTCACAGCCTATAGCTTTCCATCCAGGACAAGGGGCAGTTTTTTATGATGTTTGACAGCCCCTTGTTTTTTAGGCGATCATATTATCGCCTCAGAAATGTCTTTTTCATAATCGTTTTAAAACCTGCACAGCAATTCTTCAAAACAGGGCATAATTGTCCCCATTTCTAAGTAGGGAAATCCTACACATGATTACATCTGGCAACCCATTGTGACTTTTTTCGTCATGTGGAATATTTATAGTCAAGCATATGAAAGATATCTGGCATGTGCAGACTGTAAAAAATATGGCGTATGAAAATAACGATAAGGAGGAAATAATGATGTATTGTCCCAGATGTGATAGTGAAGAGATTGTCCGATCTCACCGACGAGGTGTGGAAAAATTCATCAAACATTTTATTCCTCGGTCGCCTTTCCGGTGCAGGGATTGCTGGTACCGTTTCTGGGATTTCGATATTTCCAGATCGAAAATACCCCTTCTTACCTGTGTGGGACTGCTGCTGATCATATTCATGATTCCGCTATTGACATCCATGATGCTGAGAACTGGAAACGGGAGTTTGAATCCTGTTGTGAGTCGTCCTGTAAATATACCTGTACCTGTAAATGTACCTGTAAAGATGGCTTCTGTGGAGGTTAAGTCTGACGATCTTGACGAGATCATCACTCCCATTTCAACTGATCCGGCCGATGCAGGCAAGCTGATGGCCGATGATAACGATGATGACTCAGAAGATACTAAAAAAGATGTTTATCATGCTAAAACAGACATGAGCGGTGTGATGCTGGCCATGAATACGGAATCTGTCGGAGGAGCAGTCCCTGACAAAGCTGACAAAGCTGACAAAGCTGACAAGGCTGACAAGGCTGACAAGGCTGACAAAGCTGACAAAGCTGACAAAGCTGACAAAGCTGACAAAGCTGACAAAATTGTTGAAAACAAGACTGCGACAATCAAACCTGAAACAGCTAAATCAAATAGGGCGGAGGCTTCTCCTCTGATAGTCTTGAAAAGAATTGATCACAGGGAAATGGCTGACACTTTCAAGATGATGATCGAATCAAGCGAAACTGTTCAGAGTTATTCCACTTTTTATGAAAATGATCCGCCCAGATTCGTGATCGACCTTTTGGGAAACTGGTCCAACCCTGGCAAGTCGGTTATTGGTATTGATAATGAGATCGTGAAAAAAATCCGAATCGGAGAACATCCAGACAGACTCAGGCTGGTTCTTGATCTTGCTGCTGAAATTTCCTTGATTCCCAAAATTGAAAAGACATCTTCTGGAATCAATTTAACAATAAAAAGGGCGACACCGCAGGCCGCTTTTGCTATCAGCACAGATTATTGATATTGTGAGAAATTTTTCATCCTAAACCCTAAAATTGAGGAATAATATCCGGCCTATATCACTCTGCCGAAAAAAGTATGCCATATCCCCTCATTTTCACGAGTTTCGATAATTTCCACTGGTAACTTCAAAAGTCGGTCACAAATATCTTTTGCTTCACTTGATAAAAGGCCGGACAGAATGAACCATTTCTTTGCAAGAAACCCTTTTGAGGGGATCAGCCTTTTCATTACATCATAATGAATATTTGCTATAAGAAGCTCTGCCGGAAAGTCTATGAGATCGACTGCATTGCCGCAAACCGCCATTATTTTTTCCGCCCGTCCGTTCAAGATGATATTCCGATGTGCGGTTTTTGCAGCCAGATAATTGAGATCGGCTGCAAGAACCTTGTCACATCCCTGCCCGGATACAGCCAGGGCGAGCAGTCCAGTGCCTGTACCGAGATCTATCGCTGATTTGACCCGTTCTGACGCAGAATGTTCTGACGCAAAAAGAATCTCAATCATGTCCATGCAGTCATGGGTGGTGGGGTGGAGACCATTTCCAAAAACAACTCCGGGATCAAGTATAATATTTTTCTCTTCACCCTGAATATTCTCTTTATTTTTGTACCAGGGAGGAGTAATGGAGAAACCTCCTGCGGAAAATGGAGCAAGCCGTTCGCCCTGCCACTCGTCATATGTCATTTGAAAACGGTCAAGGAGTTGCAGATCCGGTTGCAGTGACAGCAACCGGTCAATATGTTTATCAGCCGATTTTACAAAAAAAAGAAACGAAAATCCATCTTCCTGCCAGTTTCCTATAAAGTGATTGGATTCAGGCTCATTTCCAGGGCTTATATGGCCCTGGAAATAATAGATATGCAAGTCTTTGTATGGAGGCAGCAGACCTTGAGAATGCTCATCAGTCATTTTTTGGCAGCCGATCCATATACCAGTCCATAGGATCAAGCAATGTAAAACCCAGGTTTTTAAGTTTCTTCTTAATCTGTCCAGACCGGTTGGTCAGGATATAGGGAAATACAGCTCGTTTGTCTTCTTCCCAGTGCTGTGCAACCAGGATGCTCCCAAAGGATATGCCTTCTTCAGTAATGGCATCCACGATTTTTTTGAGCTGACCGACTTTTTCTTCCGCCAGAATGCAAAGGAGAATGCCCGGCTCGCCGATTCCCATGACATTTATGAATGAGCGCAGAAGATCCCGCACGGAGATTATTCCTTTGAGTATGCCTTTTTCATCCACAACCGGAAACGCGCCCACGTTTGTTTTGTGGATCAGAAGCAGAGCATCTTGCAGAGTATGCATGGGAGAAACCGTGATTGGACTGATAGTCATGACATCCTTGACTTTGATAGAAGAAAATTTTTCTTCGGTTTCCGGGTCATTTCCTTCTTGCAATACGATGGAAGGGGAAGCACTCCGAATATCTCTGTCCGTAATTATTCCGACCAGTGTGTTATCAGGTTCGATTACAGGCAGATGCCGGATTTGATTTTCCCTCATTAGTTCCCTGGCTTCGAGAATGGTCATATCCTTGGTTATGGTTATGACTTTTTTGTGCATTGATTTATCAATAAACATTTCATACTCCAAATGTGATTTATATTGTTTATAATTTCAAAGGATAGTCATTAACTGTTGAGCAATATGTCCACATGGTTTCCTGCAAGTTCTGGAAGTTTAGCCAGACAATAGCCGCCTTCAAGTACGGATACGATTCTTCCTTTAGAATACTGATCAGCCAGTTTCATCAATTGGTTCATGATCCATGAATATCCTGATGTCGTCAGATGGATATCCGACATATCATCATCTATATGAGCGTCAAAACCTGTCGATACGATGATGACTTCGGGTGCGAAGGTAAAAAAGGCGGGCAGAAGATCTCTTTCGATCAATTCCCGGTATTCCTTGTCTCCCTGACCAGGCAGCACTACTGAGTTCATGGTGAATCCATAGCCCGCATCAATGCCCTTCTCAAAATCTCTGCCGGTGCCGGGAAAGGCAAAAGAAGGGTGTTCATGGATGGAATAATAGAATATCGTGGGATCAGATTCGAATATATGCTGGGTTCCATTGCCGTGGTGAACGTCAAAATCGACTATGCCCACTCGTTTCACGCCCCATTTTTTCTGAAGATATCTGGCAGCGATAGCGACGTTGTTAAAATAACAAAAACCCATGGCCTTATCCACTTCCGCATGATGTCCGGGGGGTCTGACAGCGCAAAAAGCGTTGTCGATAACTCCCTCCATGACCATATCTATCGTTTCAAGAATGCCTCCGACAGCGAGAGTTGCGATATCATAAGTTTCTCTGCACATCTGGTTGTCGGGATAATCAAATTCTTTGAGTCCGAATTCACAGGTTTCCTGAAACCGCATTATGTATTTAAT
>JAUCGE010000168.1 GCA_030377965.1 Desulfobacterales bacterium HSG16 | reverse complement strand
TGGATACTTCTCTTCTTGGCATGAGTTTTTTCAAGCGTCTTTCAAGTTATGACGTAAAAAACAATGTTTTGACCATCAGATGGGAAACCCGCTGATGTACTTTAGGAGCTTGTTACATTCGAACCCCACCCTCTCAGGGTACTGAAAAAAAATGATCTGCCGCCGCTCATCACCCTGCACGAGCAGAAGACGGAGCTGATATCAAGAGTCGGTCTGGACGTGCTGGTCTGCATTCCGTTTACAAAAGAATTTGCCGAAATTTCAGCAAAATCTTTTGTAGAGGACATCCTTTTAAAACGTCTGGGCATGAAAATCCTTGTAATCGGAAGAGATTATGCTTTTGGGAAGAACAGGGAAGGCAACCTGCAATTTCTTGAATCCTGCTCAACTGAACTTGGATTTGAGGTAATCGTTGCGGACTGGATTGCAAACGGCTCAGGCAGGATAAGCAGCACAAAAGTACGGAAACTTGTCATGGATGGCGAACTTCTTCATGCACACAAACTGCTGGGAAGACCCTACCAGATCCGGGGAACAGTCATGACCGGACGTGACAGGGGCGGAAAGCTTCTTGGATTTCCTACTGCAAACATCAACCTTGTGGATGAACTCTCTCCCAAGATGGGGGTTTATGCAGTGACAGTGGAATGTAATGATAAAAAATACAAAGGAGTGGCCAATATCGGATACAGCCCCACATTCGACGACCATATCTATACAGTAGAGGTTCATCTACTTGATTTTAAAGAAAATATTTACGGCAAAAAAATCCGGGTTAATTTTATCCAGAGAATCCGGGATGAGAAAAAATTTTCTGGGATTGATGAATTATCCGAACAGATTCAAAAGGATATTATCACAGCAAAAGAGATCCTTTCCATATAAAGAAAAAAACCTTCAAACTGATTCAAGAGATATTACAAGATGAAATTCAAACAAATCGTTTCTTTGATCGTAAGCATAATCATTTCGGTTGCAGCCCTGATTCTTGCGTTTCGGCATGTTGAACTGGACAAACTCGGCCAATATCTGGCATCAGTCAATTATTGGTGGATAGTGCCGAGTGTTATTGCTGTACTGGCATCTTTTCTTCTGAGGGCTTTGAGGTGGAAGATCATTCTGACACCTGCCGGGAAAGTCGGCTTTTTTGAGGCATATCATCCATTGATTATAGGTTTTATGATCAATTGTATCCTTCCTGGCAGAGTCGGGGAAGCGATCCGCCCCCTTATCCTTAAAAAAAAGAAGGGAATACCTTTTACCGCAGGGCTGGCTTCCGTAGCAACGGAAAGAGCATTTGATATTGTGATGCTGGGAATTATTATGGGTTATGTTTTTTTTACTGTGAATATGGACCCTGACCTGAATATTGTTTTCGGAAAGTATCGCCTTGACAGGGAAATGCTTGCAGCCATAGTCAATGGCATGGTCAAACTTCTTATTCTGCTCGTACTGGGCATGATACTCATCTGTATTGAAAAAGTCAGAGCTATTATCCGTATCTTGATTATGGCTTCGCCCAACCTGCTTTTTTTTGCGCCTTCGGATTTCAAATATCGGATAGCTTCACGATTCTGTCATCCAGTTGCCAATATGGTCGATAATCTGGCAAAAGGATTTTCATTATTGAAGGAACCGTCAAAGATTTTCGTATGCCTTTTGCTTTCAACACTTATCTGGATTTTATCCGCTGTTTCATGGTACGCCATGTCAAAAGGATGTCCGGGAATCGGTCTTAATTTTCTGGAAGTGTCCGCTGTAATGGTTATAGTATGTGTATTCATAGCGCTTCCTTCTGTTCCCGGATATTGGGGAATATGGGAAGCTGGCGGAGTGTTTGGCATGGCCCTTTTTGGGATCGAAAGCCAGGAAGCCGCAGGATTCACGCTGGCAAACCACGCGATTCAGATCATTCCCGTGGTGATAGCCGGGATTATTTCCGCAGTTGTTATGGGAATCAGTATCAAAGATGTTTCCCATGATTATGAAACTGAAAAGAAACAAAATGTTTCAGAAAGGTAATATAAATGGTAGAACTATTTGAGATATTGACCTACCCGAACGAGTTTCTGAAAAAGAGTTCGCGCCAGGTTGAAAATATCGACGAAGATATTCAACTTATCATAGATCGAATGGCCGCAACCATGTATCAGGCTCCTGGAGTCGGACTCGCTGCCGTTCAGGTGGGAATCGATCTGAGTATCATTGTTTATGATATATCACCCAAAGATGAAAAACCGGACTTGCAGGTACTTATCAACCCGGTTATCGTTGAAAGCAACGGCTCGACTGTTACGGAAAACGAGGGCTGCCTTTCAGTTCCTGATCTTCAGGCCAATGTAAAAAGGCATGAGTTTGTAAGCGTCGATGCTCTGGACAGGCATGGAAATTCTGTTCAACTGGAAGCAAAAGACCTGCTCGCTATTGTTTTACAGCACGAGATTGATCATCTCAACGGAGTTTTGTTTATCGACCGGATAAGTTCTTTGAAACGCAATATGTACAAAAAACGGGTAAAAAAGCAGATTAAAAGAAATGAAAGAAAAAAAGCTTAAAATCGTTTTCATGGGTACGCCCGACTTTGCGGTTCCAGCCCTTGATATGTTGAAAAGAAGCCATCATGAAGTGACTCTTGTAGTTACCATGCCTGATCGTCCCAAAGGCAGAGGCAAAAAACTGCTGCCTCCTCCTGTAAAGGCATATGCTCAAAAGGCAGGTTATAAAATCGTCCAGCCGGAATCGATCAAGACCGATGAATTTTATAATTTATTGAAAAAGACCGCCCCTGACCTCTTTGTCGTTGTAGCCTTCGGTCATATCCTGCCCGAATCCCTGCTGTCCATACCAGAGCTGGGGCCGCCCATCAACATCCATGCTTCTCTTCTGCCAAAATACCGCGGGCCTGCACCTATTCAGCGCTCAATAATAGATGGTGAGTCCGAAACTGGCATTACTATAATGTATATAAACGAAAAAATGGATCAGGGGGATATCCTGCTTCAGGAAAAAATTCGGATTATGCCTGATGACACATCTGAAACTCTTCATGACAAACTGGCAGCGATGGGCGCAGATCTTCTTGAAAAAACTCTTAAACTCTCTGTCGATAACCGCCTGAACCCTGTTGTTCAGGATCATTCGCAGACCAGTTATGCTGCTGCGCTGACAAAAAAAGACGGGCATATTGACTGGAACATGGCAGCAGAAAAAATCGAGAGCCTGATTCGGGGAGTAACGCCCTGGCCCGGCGCTTTTACCTTTTTAAATGACAGGCGGCTGAAAATATTCAAGGCCGAAGTAATCAAGATGGAAGTTAATGAAAAGCCGGGAGAAGCGGTAAAAGGTTTTGCCGATGAATTAAGAATTGCAACAGGAAATAAGGGCTGTATTTCAATCATCGAAATCCAGGGAGCATCTGGAAAACGCCTCAATATTGCTGATTTTCTCAGGGGATGTCCTGTTACTCCCGGTACGCTTTTATCATGACCACAAAACGGACAGATCCGAGAAGACATGCTCTTGATATTTTAAACGAGCTTTGCAGTTCCCAAATTACCCTCGACAGTCTGATATCATCCAGAGAAGAGAGTTGGAATCTTTCGCGAAGAGACCGGGCGCTTTTCAATGTACTCGTTTTTGGGGTTTTAAGGTGGCAGGCAAGGCTTGACTGGGTGATTGGCCGGTTTTCTTCTGTTGCATTGAAAAAGATCGACCCGGGGGTCAAAAATATTTTGCGTATTGCCCTGTTTCAGGCCATTTACCTGGACAGAATTCCAAATTCTGCGGCTGTCAACACATCCGTAGAGATGACAAAAACCGGATTTGCTCCCCATATAGTGAGGTTTGTCAATGGATTGTTGAGAAACACTTTGCGGAAAATCGAAAAAAATGGGATCGATACTGCAGTGAGTTATCCTGAAATCAGAACAGATCCTGTAAAAGGAATAGCTGTTCAGACTTCTTTTCCCGAATGGATGGTAAAAAGATGGATTGGGAATTACGGCATTGATCAGACAATAGAAATCTGTAACGCCGCAAACGAAATCCCAAAAATTGTGATAAGAACCAACAGTCTGAAAACTGACAGAGAACAATTGATAAGAGATTTATCTTCCGATGCGGAATTGATTGTTCCCACCAGATTTGCAAAAGATGGATTGGAACTGGCCGGTATTGAAAAAAGCATACCTGAAATGGAAGCATTTAAAAAAGGATGGTTTCAGGTTCAAGACGAGGCAGCACAGATTACAGGTGCTGTTTTTCATCCAGAACCCGGCGAACGAATTCTTGACGCATGCGCTGGCCTTGGCGGCAAAACCGCTCATATGGCCATGATGATGAAAAACAAAGGCCAGATCATCGCGGCTGATATCGACAAATACAAGCTTGAAAGTTTAAAAAAAGAAATGAAAAGGCTTGGGATCGATATAGTAAAAACCCGTAAATGGGATCTTACTCATCCTCTGGAAAATAAAAATTTCGGCCTGTTCGACAAAATATTTCTTGATGCGCCATGTTCCGGTATGGGGGTGATCCGCAGGAATCCTGATATAAAATGGTCATCTTCAAAAAAAGATCTTCTGCGATACCACAAACGCCAGGTCAATCTTTTATCATGCCTGGCTCCTTTGTTAAAACCTGCAGGAATTCTGCAATATACAATATGCTCCACAGAACCTGAAGAGAGCCTGGATACAGTAAATGTTTTTTTAAGCAGGAACCCGGATTTTGTGATCGAAAAAAATATTGGCGATCATTATCCTGAATGGAGGGATTTTTTTGTTGATAAAGGTTTTTTTAAAACATTTCCCCATATAAATAAAACAGACGGTTTTTTTTCCGTTATTTTCAAGCGAAACAGCAAAAAAAATATCCGGCAGGAAGATGAAAAGGAGAAGGCTTGATCCGGAAAATTTTAAAATCTCTATTCCTGATAGGAGGACTTGCCTTTGTAGTGGGCCTGAGTGCATACCTTACCTTGACGTGGATCGTAAAAAGCAAAAAAGAGGTGATCGTTCCGGATCTGATAGCAAAAGACGTGGTTCATGCCCTTGAAATCTGTGGTCAGTCAGGCTTGAATCTAAAGGTAACAGACAGGGAATACAGCGATAAAATACCGAAAAACAATATCATTTTCCAGGAACTGGAACCAGGCGTAAAGGTTAAGACCGGACGGGATATCAAAGTTATTCTGTCACAAGGATCGCAAATCCTTTTCATGCCCGATTTCAAAGGGATTACTCTGGGACAGGCGCGAATCATAATGGAAGGAGAAGGGCTGTGCGAAGCTGCTGTTTCATATACTTTTGATGATGTGCCTGAAAATGAGATAATTGCCCATACCCCACGGGCCGGCCAGAAAGTATTGAGAAGCGAGTGCATAAACATTCTTGTCAGCCAGGGAATTAGAAAAAAGGCGTTGAAAATGCCTGATTTATCAGGTTTATTTCTGGAAAAAGCCCTTATCACCCTTGAAAAGCTGAATATCGAAGTCAAGACAATAGAATCTTTTTACGACAGGAAAAAGCCACCCAACACCATAATTGAGCATACACCTGTTTTTGGGAGCAGAATTCTTGAAGGAGATGGAATCAGTCTGAAAGTGAATAAAAAGAACTCTGAAGAATCGGCAGGAAAATTAATTGAAGGAAACCTGTTCAGATACAAGGCTGGATCAGGGTATCTGAATCAAAGGATCAGGCTTGAACTAGCAACATTTGGAACGGATTTCGACTATTTTGACGGATTCTTGAAGCCGGGAGAGGAAATCTGGCTTCTCCTGCCCAAAAATGATGATTCTACAATCAGATTGTATGAAAATTATAAAATCAAGGAAATAAAAGATTACAGCCCCTGGTAAAAAACTTAGGGAAGTCAAAAAAATTTCATAACAGGAGAACAAGATAATGACGATCATTGCCCCATCCATATTGTCAGCCGATTTTTCGAGGTTGAAAGATGAAATACAGGCAGTAGAAAAAGCAGGCGCACAATGGATACACATAGATGTCATGGACGGCCATTTCGTTCCGAATATCACGATGGGTCCTATAGTAGTTGAGGCCGTACGAAAATGTACATCCCTGCCCCTGGATGTTCATTTGATGATCGAAAATCCAGATCGGTATATAGGCGATTTTGCCAAAGCAGGTGCAGACTACATTTCTGTTCATGCGGAAGCCTGTACTCATCTGCACAGAACAGTCGGATTGATCAAAGAACATAATGTAAAACCCGGTGTTGCCCTTAACCCTGCAACTGCTCTCTGCTCCATAGACTGGGTTCTGGATGAACTCGATTTTGTCCTGATCATGAGTGTCAATCCGGGCTTTGGAGGGCAGTCTTTTATTGAAAACAGCCTGGAAAAAATCGAGGCATTCCGTGATATTGTGGATGAAGAAGACTATGATATCCTGATCCAGATAGACGGCGGGGTCAATGAAAACACGGTGGAAAGCATCGTTGAGGCAGGAGCGGATGTGCTAGTTGCCGGATCAGCAATTTTCAATACAGATGATTATGCTGAAGCTATCCGAAAAATTACTGGAATTAAGCAATAAGGGAATTATTGACATTATGACTATAGGTTACAAGCACAACAAAATACTTATCATCCACGGCCCCAATCTGAATATGCTTGGTAAAAGGGAGCCTGAAATTTACGGCAGTACAACTCTTGATGAAATAAATAAAAGTCTTGAGGATCTTGGCAGCAAACTCAGCTTGGCAATCGAAACCTTTCAGTCCAACCATGAAGGTGAAATTGTCGAAAAGATTCAGCAGGCTATGGGAACGATAAACGGAGTTGTTATCAATCCGGCTGCTTATACGCATACCAGCGTTGCCATTCGGGATGCGCTTCTTCTGCTTGATGTTCCCATCATAGAAATCCATCTTTCAAATATTTACAAACGGGAGCCTTTCCGCCACAAATCGATGGTTGCAGATATCGCTACTGCTCAGATTTCAGGATTGGGAGTTATCGGCTATTCCCTCGCGCTGAAAGGAATAGCAAGTTTGATTGAATAGGCTGGTGATTTATTCATAATCGGAAGGCTTGCCCGGCATTCGTCCTTTTTCTGGAGTTTGATCTTTTCCAGGGGCAAGCATCTTCCGGGCATTCCTTCCAAGGGGCAGCTTATAATCATATACGGCAAGAATCGAGCTATCAGAGGGATTCAGAACTCGTGCGGTAACATATACAATATCTTCTGCAACAGAATATGTTCCTGTAAAAAGGGCATGAGCGTTGACTGCATTGCTCATTTTTTCGGAATTTCTGGACAGCAGGAATTCCCCTTCTTTTTTCTTGATTAAGATTGATTTTCCAAGCTTTATTTCATTGACATCAAATCCTTTTTGAACAAGACGTGAACCGATATATTCGGTAATTGTCCTTCCAAATGTCGAAGAAGACTCAAGATTATCAATATCTGCAAAAGTTGCTGCGATCAATGCTATCAACATGGCCAGGCCGGTAAACAGGCCGAAATAAATGGATGGCAGAAAATTCGAGAGGGCCAGTACTGAAAAACCTATAATAATTGTGATAGATGTATAATACATTGCA
>JAUCGE010000167.1 GCA_030377965.1 Desulfobacterales bacterium HSG16 | reverse complement strand
CTATTTACTCCAATCAATCTTTTTTTCTATTTCAGGACAATTGGTTTTCAGGTGTTTTCGCAGATTGTCGATATTTTTTTGTTTATTTAAACTAATTTCTTTTATGATGCCAGGAAAATGTTTTTTTATGATGTCTTTCATATCATAGCGTAAGAAATCGTCATAAAAAATTTTTTGTTCTATTTCTTCAATTGAATTTTGCTTATATTTACTATATTTAGACCTTAACTTCGATAGAATATCATTGTTCAATTTCCCATCCAGTATCCAAATCTGCATGGCCATGTCTTTTAATTGTCGATACAAGCTCTCGGCAACATATTTATCCTCGCAGGCCAGTTCCTGCCTTTTCTCAAGGAACTCATCAAAATTTATATTGGTTTTAAATCGTTCTTTGGCTCCCTTCAAATCAAATTCTTTTGAGCGATCATAATAGAAAGGATACGATATCTTAAAATCAATGCCTTGGCACCAGCTATATTTTGTATCTATATCCTCAAAATTGATTCCATTTAGCAGGATTCCGCTTAAAAACGCTCCCTGCAATTGTGCATTCTTCAAGTCCGCTCCCTGCAATTGTGTACGCCTCAAGTTCGCTCCCTGCAATTGTGTATCCTCCAAGTCCGCTCCCTGCAATTGTGTATCCTCCAAGTCCGTTCCCTGCAATTGTGCATTCATCAGCCGCGCTTCCTGCAATTGTGCATTCTTCAAGTCCGCTCCCTGTAATTGTGCATTCTTCAAGTCCGCTCCCTGCAATTGTGCATTCTTCAAGTCCGCTCCCTGCAATTGTGCATACCACAGCCGCGCTCCCTGCAATTGTGCATTCTTCAAGTCCGCTCTCTGCAATTGTGTATACCTCAAATCCGCTCCCTGCAATTGTGCCTTCTCCAACTTGGCCTTGTAAAGTTTCGAATTGGATAAAACAGCATATCGGAGATCCCTTTTCTCCAGATTGAGACCTCCGAAAAACGGCAGCCAGTCTGTTTCTTTATTCTTGTTCTTCGCCAGATAATAGCTGATGATGGTATCGCTTGGATTACGAGCGACCAACGTTTTTTCATTGATGGTCAAATTGGGATAAAAAAATCTCATGACATCAATATTCTTAAAAGGAATGATATTCACAAACAATGAAAACACAAGCAGGAAATTTACGAATGAAACAGTGATAATGGTTAATAGAACACATGAATTGAACTTTTCATTGAAAAAAATGACAATAGGTTTAAAATAAACCGTATTATTTAATTTTTTCAAAGTAATTCTGGGTTTGATGATGATTATAAAAACAATACGTATCAATTTCCAAAGCAATATCCATATTGGAAGAAATAAAATGGTTCTCCATAACATGAAGTGCACATTGCTTATAATCGAACCATGCCAAAGTGTTGTACCATAAACGAATATTCCGACCAGACCGGATGCTATCCAAAATAATAGAATAAATACGACAGAGTCAGGAATAGAATACGAAAGATTGGCCAAGATGAAGCAAAGGAAAAAAAGGCTTAAAAAAATCAGTAAATGCAGCAGCACTCCGAAGATTTTTTTAAAATCGCTTATCATGGGTGATATCTGGCTGTTGCAAATGCTCTGCCAATTTTCATAATCATCTCCGATGAATTCGGGGTTCACTATTCGTCTCCAATAGATTTTCAACAGCATCAGATCTATAAACAGCATCGTGAAATGCCACAGGGTCATGGGAAAACTGTGATACCTCGAAAATTTAAATTGTATGAGTGCCAGCACCAGGATAGGAAAGAGATATATCATACAATAGATAATGATGCGGAGCAGATGGTAATTGATCTGTCCAGGTTTGAAACGGACGAGAAAATTGAAGAGAAACGGCTGTAGCAGTCCTTTTCGCTCATCCCCGGTAGCTTCTCTGTCCCACATGTATAGCTTCTTGCTGTGCTGGAGAAGATTGAAAAGCAAGTTGAAATGGACGGACAGTAGTAGAATCGGGGCAAAAGCGAAAAATGAAAAAAGCGGCAGATCAATGTTGATGATCGGGAGATGAACCCGGCTGTTGGGAATCAGCAGTTGCATATCCGTGGTGGCTCCGACTGTCACCAGCATATAAATTTCCACAAG
The DNA here is from genome assembly GCA_030377965.1 of Desulfobacterales bacterium HSG16. Classification (GTDB taxonomy): domain Bacteria; phylum Desulfobacterota; class Desulfobacteria; order Desulfobacterales; family HSG16; genus JAUCGE01. The sequence continues at coordinate 5,468 of JAUCGE010000167.1, read as the reverse complement.
TATAAAAGATATGAAGTGGTTTCGATTCTTGTCGGATGAAGTATCAAGGGATGCTTTGATACTGTCGTGATTCACTATTGATTCCGAATTCGATTCATTTATAGCCGTGGTTTGAGACTCGATGGTATCCGTATCCCGTTCTGTTACCATTGACTGTTTCCCCCCTTTATTGATGATTCAATAAAATAAAGCATTTCAGGCTTTTTTATAAACTCCCATGACCTGATGATCACAACGAACAATGAAAGCTTTGAACCATGATTATAAGGATTAAAGGATTACATGATCAGGAAATCCTGCATCCTTATAATCATGGTTCAGGAATTTTTGAGTCAAGCCTTGAATGTCTGAATGGTTAACCCATTCAAAACATCCTGAAATAACAGCATCTCAAGAAACTTTCATATAAACGCCTCTTTCAATGTTGATAATCTTGTCCTGCTTTTTAAGACGGTAGATAAGATTGTAAATCTTCTTTTCATTGAAACCGGTCTTTGCCATCAGGGTCATAGTATCCACTCCATTCCTGCTCCGTCTGATTACAGCTTCCACTATATCAATATCAGATTTCACAACTTTTGCAGCAGTGACCGGCTTTTTCTTTGCAGCAGTGACCGGCTTTTTCTTTGCTGCAGTGACCGGCTTTTTCTTTGCAGCAGTGACCGGCTTTTTCTTTGCAGCAGTTACCGGCTTTTTCTTTGCAGCAGTAACCGGCTTTTTCTTTGCAGTTTTTGCCTTTTGAAGCTTGGGTGATTCTTCCAGTTCTATGCCGAACATATCCGAAAGATCTGCATTTTTTATCACTCGTTTGCTTTTTTTGCCTGCCTTATCAAGAATCTCTCGTGTTTCATTTTTAACAGCTTCTGAAACCAGGTCTTCGACATCAGCGTTTCTCAGTTTGAAAAAAAGCATTGGGTCATTGTCAAGCCTTGCGCCGATCCCATAAAGGGCTGCTGCCACATGCTTGCACATGTAGGCCCAGTCAGGGCAGGAGCAGTTAAATTTTATCTCCTTAGGGGATGGAAACAATCCTTTACCTTTTGCCGTCAGTATTTCAGCTAAATCTTTTGGAATCTTTCCTCCCAGAAGTTTCGGAAGTGAATCTAACTTTCCCTGACACGCTTTTTTGATTTTTTTCCAGGTATCTTTGTCTATCTCTTTGATTTTTATGGTGATTGAATAGGGCTTGGATGCTGTTCCCTGAACAAGAGCAGTCACTTTTCCTTTGTCCAGTTTAAGATCAAGAACCATGCCGTTGCGGACATAACTTCTGCCCCGTGCAATACGATTTGTGTAATCAGCATATCTTTCGAGATTTGAATTCCATGATTTGCCCCACCATGATTTAGCGATAGACCTACCTTCGATTGTAATCGGCTCGATTCCGGGGTTCTTCTTTTTTAATTGTGCCAGTTTTTTGGCTGCCTTAGCTTTTTTTTCTGCCACGGTGACGTAGGGGGCATAGTAATAATAGCTCATATGTTAGTCTCCTGTACTATTTTTTTCCTGTCTGTTCCATTTGTTTTTTATGAACTCAGAGTCTCAGTTTAAACATATCCATCAAATCTTTGCTCTCCATCTCGGTAATCCATTTTTCCCCGGTAGCGACCACAACTTCATTGGACATTCTCGATTTTTCTTCCAGCATGAGATCAATCTTTTCTTCCACAGTCCCTTTTGTAAGAAATTTGTGTACTACGACATTTTTTTTCTGCCCGATACGAAAAGCCCTGTCTGTAGCCTGATTTTCCACCGCAGGATTCCACCATCGGTCAAAATGGATTACATGGTTGGCTTCGGTGAGATTCAAGCCGACTCCCCCGGCTTTTAAAGATAATACCATAAACGGGACATACTCCCGGCTTTGAAATTTTTCAATCAATTTTTTTCTTTTTCCAACAGGAACACTCCCGTGAAGTATCAATCCGTCTGTCTTGAAAATTCCAGCAAGAAAACTGCTTATGGGTTCTGTCATTTCCTTGAACTGTGTAAAGATTAAAACTTTTTCTCGTTTTTCATAAATAGTTTCACATATTTCTCTGAGCCTTGCAAATTTTCCACTGTTTTTTTCTGTAAAGCTTCCTGTACCCAGAAATTGATCTGTATGGTTGCAGATCTGCTTAAATTTCATCAAAGAAGCCAGGATAAGCCCCTTTCTTTGTATCCCGTCAAATTCGTCAATAGATTCTTCGATATCGTCCACTAATTTTTTGTATAAAATAACCTGCTTTTTGCTCAAGGTTGCATAAGTCTTCATTTCCACTTTGTCCGGCAGATCCGATATCACGTTTTTATCGGTTTTCAATCTTCTGAGTATATAAGGACTTATGATTTTACGTAAACGTGAATATCCCGATGAATCGGTGCTGATTTTCTTCATAAATTTACCAAATTCTCTGGATGTTCCCAAAAGTCCCGGATTGAGAAAGTCGAATAACGACCACAGATCAGTAAACCGGTTTTCTATGGGCGTACCTGTCATGATGATTCGGTTTTGAGCTTTGAGCTTCTTGGATGCACGGGTCTGTTTTGTCCCCGGATTTTTTATAGCCTGAGCCTCGTCCAGAATTACGTATTGCCAGGAATAATCTTGAACCCATTCATATTTTTGCACCAGGGCATATGTAGTTATTACAAGATCTATGGCATCCAGCTCTTTTCGGGATTTAGCCTTGACACCCTTTGGCCTGTGAACGTCCGGATGGGCTGCGTAATATTTCAGACTCGGAGAAAATTTCTTGATTTCGCTCATCCAGTTGGCGATCAAAGAAGCAGGTATGATCAAAAGACTGGCCTTTTTGGAAGCTTTTGCCTTAGAAGACTTTAAGGCATTTAAAAAACCAAGTAGCTGCACAGTCTTGCCAAGGCCCATATCATCGGCCAGACATGCCCCGAATCGTAGTGTATGGAGGAACCAGAGCCAGTCGATCCCTTTTTTCTGATATGGCCTGAGTTCTGCTTTAAATCCTTTGCCAGGTTTTTTTGATGAAATTTTTGCAGGATTTAAAAGCTTTGCCATCACAGATTCCAGCCACTTGCCGTTTTCTATGCTCACATCCGCTTTATCTGCGCTGCCAGCCAGAAATTTTTCTGGATTCAGGTGCAGATTCATTGCCTCTTTTAAAGTAAACCCCTCCTGATCCATCAACTCTTTTGCCTGCTCGTAAACTTCAAGAGTCTGTTTCAATTTTTCCGGATCTGCGGCAACCCACTTGTTCTTGATAAATGCCAGTCCTCGGGAAGCTTTTAGCAATTCTCTTACTTCTGCTTCACTGATCTCAGTATCACCGAGAAAAAGGCGGGGATTGAATGTCAGGACAGCATTCATGCCCACAAGCGAGGGCCTGGCACTTCCAACTGTTACACTGATTCTCGGTCCGGCTGACCTGGCCTTCCACCAGTCAGGAATCCGGCACAATATGCCCGACTCCTCATAGATTGCAACCTCTTTCAAAAATACGAAACTTTCTTCTATCGTCCAGGCAAGGGGATGAAACAATTCTCCACTTTTAAGAAGAACTGCAATAGTATCGCTTTTGTTGGCTGCCCGATGAACGGTTGCCAGAAGCTTTAAAAGTTTTTTACTGTCTGCACCATATTCCTCAATAGCATGTCCAAGAGGCAGATGTTTCGATTTGCCCTGACTGTCCAGGCGTGTGGAATAGGTCGCCAGAAATGCAAAGGGAAGCTCGCCTGCTTTATTTTCCACCAGATGGAAATAGACGCGGCCTGCCAGATGAGCATCAGGTCTGTATGACTGAATGAGTTCCTCAATTGTTCCGTCAAATACATCCGCAAAATTGAAAAAAGCTTTATTCAACCTTTCCCACACGGATGTTAAAAGTTCAGCACTCAGGTATTCAGCCCCTGCCATCATGGGTGCCATTTCTAAAAATTCCGGAATTTCATCCTTTTCAAGCGGAATTATGACCCTGTGCCGTAATATCTCCAGATCAGGAGTCAGGCTTAATCTCTGCGTATAGGTTCCTGTAAAATTTCTCCAGAAATCAAGGGAAGGGGAAAGAGGGATATCTTTTTGACAAAATCCGACAAACAGCAGCCAGTCGTTTCCGCCACTATTATATCGTTTCATTATCTCTTCTTGAAGATATAATGCTCCTTCATCAGGGGGAATATCTACATCACTGGATTCAAGATGCAATGTCCGGTCTGGCATTACCACCACATCGAGTTTTTGATATTTTGTTTGATTCACTTATTTTTTCCTTCTTATTTATATCATATTTCACCAAGTTATCCAAATTTTGAAACAGGTTATTTTACCAATGCTTGAATGTCAACTCAAAGATGATGAACTGTATTGCTGACTCTTGATTTGCATAATCTTTTCCAGAAAGATTTGGTTCATCCGAATAAGTGACTACCTCCAGAAGTACAACGGCAAACTCATAATAAAGCCATCAGAGATGAACGCAAAAAATATCTTGCATAAAGTTAAAGAAATTGTTAAGAATAGTCCGAGTTGGAAACTCATCTACCTGATATTAAAATTAAACCCGGATCAGCGGCGTAGGTTGGGTTGAGGAACGAAACCCAAAACAAACTCCTTTCTCATATTTGTGATTGGTGGATTTTTAAAGTGTTTATTCAGCGGGTAGGGTACTGATGGCAGACCGGCGAGGTTTTCTGTAGCGAAGCGGAAGAAAACCTTGTCCGGTTGACCGATATGTTATGCTATTTTAGTCTGCCTAAATTTGGTTTTGGAGCGATTATCATGTTATTCATATTTTCTTATGATTGCTTGATAAGTGCCGTCCTGTTTCATCTTCCTCAGAGTTTCATCAAATTTCGGCAGAATGCTTTTATATGACGAAATTTTACTAACAATTAAAAACATTGGTCTTCTTGCAAGTTGTTCAAACTCAGTAGGCAATTCAATAATTTGATTTTCAAGTCTCTTTTTTTTAAGCCAATGTTGCATATTGTAATCTATGGCTATGGCAATATCAGCCCTTTTTTTGTCTAAGAACTGAGGGAGCTGATTATTATTATCTAAAAAATGAATATCATATCCTTTGTCAACAAAATAAGTTTCCATAGTAGCTGATCCGCGAAACGAAACTAATTTATAATCCTTGAATCCCTCAATAGTTCTTAGTCTGTTTATGCTCTTCAGTCTGGGGTGGTCTTTATATGTATATATCCTCCATACAAGACTGGCTACTTCTTCCTTACCGTATTCTCCAAAATCTTGTCGTGCTTTCTTTACAGTGCCAAAAAAAGCATCAATTTTTCCAGTTTTAACATAGAGGGAGGTTCTTTTCCAAGGGTATGCTTTATGAGTAACCTTAATTCCCATTCGTTTAAAAGTCTCTTTCAATACATCATATACCAAACCTTCCACTTGTGCAGAACCTTTTTTCGTTGAAGAAAATGGTTCAAGAGTAGGATGATAACCAATCCTGATTTCCTGTCCTCTTGCCTCTGTTGTAAGAAATGACAAAGCA
>JAUCGE010000166.1 GCA_030377965.1 Desulfobacterales bacterium HSG16 | reverse complement strand
AAAAATCATATATAGAATCAATTGATGTTAACAATATCAAGTGTATTGTCGTAAATCCCGGGAAAGAAAACAAAGATTCCGGGGTGGACGAAAGATCCGCCATAAATTCCAAGGAGGTATGAAGTGCAGGGAGACATAATAGTGGGGCTGGATATCGGAACAACAAAGATTTGCGCCGTAGTCGGAGAAGCATCTGGAGGCGAAATCAATATAATCGGAATCGGCACCCATCCTTCCATCGGCCTTCGAAAAGGTGTGGTGGTAAATATCGAATCAACAGTTCAGTCGATCAAAAAAGCAGTGGAAGATGCTGAATTAATGGCCGGATGCGAGATTTCCTCTGTTTATGCGGGGATTGCTGGCGGCCATATAACCGGGTTCAACTCCAGGGGTATTATTGCTATAAAAGGCGGAGAAATAACCAAGCAGGATGTGGAACGCGTAATAGACGCTGCACGGGCTGTGGCAATCCCTATGGACAGGGAAGTCATACATGTGCTGCCCCAGGAATTTATCGTGGATGACCAGTCGGGAATTCTCGACCCGGCCGGCATGGCGGCAGTGCGTCTTGAAGCCAAAGTTCATATAGTAACCGGTGCTGTCACTTCCGCTCATAATATTGTTAAATGTGCAAACCGTGCAGGGCTTGATGTCTGTGATATTGTACTTGAATCACTTGCTTCTGGAGAAGCTGTTCTTGCCAATGACGAAAAAGAACTTGGAGCAGCCCTTATAGATCTGGGTGGAGGAACCAGCGATCTTGCAGTTTTTTCTGGAAAGAATATCAAGCACACTTTTGTCTTAGCCCTTGGCGGCAATAACCTTACCAACGATATAGCAATCGGCCTTCGCGCTCCTCTGTCCGAAGCTGAATCCATAAAGAAAAAATATGGCACCTGCCTGTCCGCCGCAATCAGCCCCGATGAAACCATCGAAGTACCTGGCATGGGAGGGCGCAGGTCGCGAAAATTGTCCAGGCAGATTTTAGGAGAGATTTTAGAACCCCGCATGGAAGAATTATTTTCCCTGGTTCAGCGGGAAATTTATCGCGCTGGCATGGAAAATGTCATGCCCTCCGGCATAGTGCTGACCGGCGGCACATCCATCCTGGAAGGGGTCACTGAAATAGCCGAATCAATATTCAACCTGCCAGCAAGAATTGGCAAGCCCACAGGAATTGGCGGGCTTGTGGATGTGGTAAACAATCCCATGTTTGCAACCGGTGTCGGACTCGTACTTTACGGAGCCAGGCATCATACTGAAAGAAAATTCAGGATCAGAGATTCCAATATTTTCAACCGTGTAATGTCACGGATGAAAGGCTGGGTTGAGAAGCTTTTTCCGTGATTTTAAAATTTTACGGTGCATTCTTTTTTTTTATGTGTTACAAAGAGTAAAAATGAATTCAGGAGGTGGGAACGATGTTCAGTTATGTGGAAGAGAACAACAATTCCGCGAAAATAAAAGTAATAGGTGTCGGGGGCGCGGGCGGAAACGCCATCAACAATATGATAGAGTCGAATCTTCACGGTGTAAACTTTATAGTTGCTAACACCGATCAGCAGGCTCTCGATATTTCCCAGGCCCCGACCAAAATACAGATAGGCGATAAGCTGACAGAAGGGCTGGGCGCGGGCGCAAATCCGGAAATCGGTCGGGAAGCTGCCATCGAAAGCGCGGAAATTATAAGAAACACTATCAAAGACAGCCATATGGTCTTTATCACCGCAGGATTCGGCGGTGGAACCGGAACTGGGGCAGCACCAGTTATTGCGGAAATATGCAAAGAACTCGGTGCATTAACAGTTGCTGTGGTCACAAAACCTTTTTCGTTCGAAGGACGGAAACGATTCAAGCAGGCTGAAGAAGGCATTGACGCAATAAAAGATATTGCCGATACCGTGATCACCATCCCCAATGACAGATTAAGGGGGCTGGCCTCGAAAAACGCCACCATGATCGATATGTTCAAGAAGGCAGATGAAATCCTGCTCCATTCTGTAAAGGGCATTACAGATCTCATCCTCATGCCCGGACTCGTCAACCTTGACTTTGCCGATGTGAAAACGACTATGGAAAAAGCGGGCATGGCAATCATGGGTATTGGTATTGCAAACGGGGAAAATCGAGCTGTCGAAGCTGCTGAAAAAGCTATTTCCCATCCTCTGCTGGAAGATATTTCCATTGCTGGCGCAAGAGGCGTGCTTATGAATATCACCAGCACAAGCGATTTGACAATGGAAGAAATGACAGAAGCGTCAGAACGTATTTACGCTGAAGTCGGGGATGATGCGGACATCATCTGGGGTGCTGTAATAGATGACAGCCTTGGAGATGAAATGCGTGTAACGGTCATTGCCACTGGCATTGGGGCTTCCCCTGCCTCTGCTCTGCCTCAGAAACATGCTCCCGCTCAACGAAAAAGCAGCCTGATCAAAAATTTCAGAAGAACGGACAATATTCGCCCTGTTCCTCCTGCTGCTGACAAAGTTGTTCAATACGAAGAACCCGCGTTTATCAGGAAAAGAGAAAGAGCAATGGCTCCTCCTCCTGAAGCCGAAGAACCAATTGATGCTCCGTATCGCGGTTACAAGGGCATGGAAATTGATGCCAACGACCTTGATATTCCAACTTTTCTGAGAAAAAAGGCAGATTGATAGAGTTAATTGACAACCAGAACCCACCTTTACACCAAAGCGCTTCGTAAGGCCGAAACCGGTATTATTCAAAAGAATTGGAAGGGCCGCCTTCGGGTGGCCCTCATATATCCAAATACATACCAGGTCGGCATGGCCAACCTCGGTTTCCAGACAGTATATCGGCTGATAAATCAGATGGACGATGTGGTGTGTGAACGAATCTTCCTTCCTGCTGATTTCCGGCATAACAATAATAGCAAGGCAACCTCGGTTGAATCCGGTCATGCTCTCCCAGCCTTCGATATACTGGCATTTTCAGTTTCTTTTGAAACCGATTATATCAATATTGTCCGTATATTAAGGATGGCCGGAATTGCCCCTGAATCTGAAGACAGACATGCCAACGATCCTTTTGTCATGGCTGGCGGTGTGGCATGTATGCTCAATCCCGAACCAATAGCCAATTTTATCGACTGCTTTCTTATTGGCGAGGCAGAGGCTGTCATTTTCAATTTTTTCAAGTATTATAAAATCGCTTTTGCAGCAGATTTGCCAAATGACCAGGATCGGGAAAGGGCAGATTCAGACAAAAAATTTCAAAGCCTTGAAACCATAGCAAAAAATGTCACATCGGCCTATATTCCCCGCCTTTATTCACCAGAATATAATCAAGAAGGCAGAATATCTGCTTATAAACCTCTTTGCTCCGGTCTGCCTGAAACCATAGCAAAACTTCATGTCCCGGATCTTTCTAAATCACCTGTTGCCAGCACAACAATTTTTACACAAAATACATCGTTTGCAAACACGTATCTAATTGAAACTGGCAGAGGCTGCCCCCACGGGTGCAGATTCTGCAGCGCTGGTTACATATACAGGCCCCCGCGATTTCATGATATAGATTCTTTGGATAAATGCATTCGAAACGCTGAAAAAATATCTGACAATATCGGCCTTGTAGGCGCTGCAGTTTCGGATCTGCCCGGAATAAGCGATCTTTGCTCAAGATTTTCAAATCATGATCTGAGATTTTCCTTCAGTTCTTTAAGGGCGGACGCTTTGACCCCGGCCCTGATCAATGCCCTGGCTCAGAGCAGAGTCAAGACAGCCACCATAGCCCCTGACGCAGGATCGGAACGGATGCGAAGGATAATCAACAAGGGCATTTCGGAAGATGACATCATGAAAGCAACTTATGCTCTGGTAACTGCCGGGATTTTCAATTTAAAGCTATATTTCATGATAGGACTGCCCACGGAAACAGATGAAGATATTCTTGCCATCATAAAATTATGCAAAAAAATCAAGGAAGTTTTTTTATCGTCCAGCCGAAAGAAAAAACGGATAGGAGAGATAACCGTAAGCCTCAATTCATTCGTTCCCAAGCCTGTCACTCCTTTTCAATGGGTTGGGATGGATACAGTCGAAAGCCTGAACAAAAAGATAAAAACGATCAAAAAAGGGCTTGCTCCCATATCGAATGTCCGCTTCCATGCAGATGCTCCCCGGAAAGCGAAGGTTCAAGCTCTCTTATCCAGAGGTGACAGAAGAGTTTCCGATATTCTCCTGATGGCCGAACAAAATCGGGATAACTGGCCCCAGACACTGAAGCAGTCTGATCTTGATATCGATTCTTATATCCACAGGCAAAGAAATCCTGACGAATTTTTCCCCTGGGATATCATCGATCACAAGGTAAAAAAATCATTTTTATATGATGAATATCTGCGTGCTGGTGCAGAAAAAACCTTTGTAAGCTGCAAAATGAACGACTGTAATATTTGTGGTGTCTGCCCAAAAATATAGAATATGCACACTCTTTACAGCGCCGTGATACAGACCAGAATTCTGTATAATCCAAGTCCAAGGTATATTATTTTCTCTGACTTCCCTGACAAATTTTCATGAATTTCGGTAATTATTGACTTTTCAATTCCTTTTGGCTATCTTCGCCGGGATATCTTTGATATCAAACATTTTTTGCCCATTCGACAATAACCGGAGACATAAAATGAGAGAACAGCCAACTTATAAAGAGCTTTTAAATCAGGTAACAAATCTTGAGACCAAGCTTGACGAGGCTCAAAACGAGATAGATGGACTGCAAACCAGGCTCCGCGATGCGGACAATGCGAAAAACCAGAAAAATGATCCAGTTATGATGGATGAAGAAGCTTTAAAGTTTGCCATGGCCGAAAGCAAAATCGATATCCTGGAAGCTTTCGAATACTACCTGTCGCAGTCATCTCCGGCCTGTACGCTGTTGGAAACCGCAACCAACGAATACCCCGAAATAGGTTCTATAATCGAATTTCTTATATCGAGCATCCTGACAGATATTGACTCAACCTGGACAAGAAAAAAGCTGATCCAGTTTGCCATTGATGTGCTTCAAAGCGATCTTGACGGTGCAGTGGATGCAAAACGCGGGATGTGACGCGGGACCCAATTACCATCAAAGTCGGCATGAATCGTAATATATCTCAAAAATTGTCGTCAAATCCATCCTTATTTACTGGTATCAAATAATGAAAGTTATCTTCACCGCAGTTTTTCAGAAGTTTTTTCATTATTTTATTTGAAAAGTCCGGGCTGTCGTTTGGGCCGGCCACATAAAATGGTTTGCCATTTTGACCAAATGTGAATTCTCGCGGACAAACTTCAGGATTGATATCTCCGAATATTTTTTTCGTCGATTTGTACTCATTACAAGGATCTATACCTATATTTTTTGCGTAATCGACAGCTTGTTCAACAAGTTTGCGCGTGCAGGAAGGATGAATGGCCTCAAATCTATCTTTTCTGTGGAACTCGTCCATAAACTTAGCATAATCGAGACGAGAAAAGACCTTCAAATAGCAGTCTTTGACACCCAAACAATAGACATCAAGCAGAAAGATAGCAGCGGCAATGCTCATGTTCGGCATTTTTTTTGATACCATCGTCAAACCAATACCAATTTCAAATGTATTGCTCCCAAGAAAACATTCATGAACAGGAGCCTTTTGAGCTATAGAAATGGAAGATCTATCACCCGTCAGATTTTTTCTTGAAGCAGAAGATTTTCGCTTTGCTTTCTTTTTAGCCAGTCTCTTTTGTCGTTTTTTGGAATCTGCACCCATTTTTGTACTTTCCTTTATATCAATATTGAAAAATATGGCGTGGACTGAACCCCGCCCTGCCATGAAAGGTTTTCATTTCCCAGTTGCCACGAAAAGCGGTTTTACATTCGCCCTGTATTGATCATTCTCATATTCCGTTTCAAGCCGCTGTCTGTTTACGTCATCTATCCCTTCTGTAAAAAAGATCAGAAAAATCTGATCCAGCTTCAACTCGCTGCCATGTTCGGCTGCCTGTATCAGTCCTTTTTTATAGGCATTGAGATCTTTAAATGATTTCAATTCGAGAGCATACATTTTTTTTTCATATCGAATGATAATGTCCACATTGCCGTTACCAGTGGGAAACTCTGGAAACACCTTACCACCCTTATCCTGGAAAAACAGTTTCAGATACATGTAAAGATCGAAATGAAAAACTGCCTCGAAAATTCTCAGATCGGTTTTTCGTCTTGGCGCTTCTTTTAACAGCCAGTCCCGGTTTTGCTCCAGATATTTCTGATACAGACCGATCAGGTTTACTATGTTGACATCGGTTTTTGTAATGATCTCATCCAGATTCTCGAAAGGATCATGCAGATAATCGCCTGTCCGGGAAATCTCCCGTGAAAAATAGTTGAACAGCCTTTTTTGAAGAAACGGGCATGAAAATCTGGTATGAAATTCATGTGCAGCCTCCTCACGATCTATAACACCGATCATGAATAAAAAATTCAGATATGGATCGTCATATGTAAAAATACTTTTTTTTCCGGTTTTGAAAAGCTCTATGACAATATCACGATAAGGATTCACTCTCACTTTGCTTATGATATTGAGTATATTGTTATTCGGCAAGGCATGAACCGCAAATTTATAAGCCCTTTCAAATTTTTTGCCGGTAACAGTACCTTTTTCCGGTATGCAGTCTTCCATTCCCTCGGTCAGAAGTTCGCCGAACCAGCTTACAAGTCCGGGCTGTCCCTGTGTTTCGTAGAAAATTCGGTCGATTACCTCCTGCTCCACTTTTTGACCGCTTTCCTGCTCGTACCACCGAAACATGGAATTCACTTCCTCATGGGTCAGGCCCGGAACGTGCAGACTGCGCTGAATATTGAACGGTGAGCCTTTTACATTTTCAACACCTAAAACACTTCTGACACCAATAAGGGCAACGCTATGAAGCAAATATTGTTTTTCGGAAGACGGCCTTTGATCTTCGCTTCTTTCAATGTAAATATTTCTGAAAATCCCTGCCAGTCCGCTGATGACTTCTTCGGGCAGAACATCAAATTCATCCATGATTAAAATCAGGGGCGTTTCCATCGTTTCTCTGGAAAATAATGAACCAAATTCCATAAAAGTTTTTATACTGACATTTTTCAGCCCCAGCCCATTTACAATCATATCTGCTATGCATCCGACAATTTTCTCCAGATTTTTTTCCGATTTCAGACTTTCAAGATTCAATTTCAAGACATTGAAACGATCATCTTTTTTCAGTTTCCACAGGACTTCACGCATGACCCAGGTTTTCCCGCACTGACGCGAAGCCCATACCGTGATATAACTGCCTCCTTTAAATGGATTTTCTCCGATCAATTGTCTGGCAGCCTTTTCGATCAGGCGCTTTCTTGGCACATAATAATGCAGGTCGTTGTCTACAGGGCCATAGGATGAAAATTTTCGCATACGATGAGATTCCCGATTTTTAAGATATTCTGCATAGGGATATCAGAGGAAATTTCCAAAAAAAAAGATCGAGAGAAATCTCGATCTTTTTAAAATTCAAAAGCACGCCCGGAGGGATTCGAACCCCCGGCCTACGGATTCGAAGTCCGGCGCTCTA
>JAUCGE010000165.1 GCA_030377965.1 Desulfobacterales bacterium HSG16 | reverse complement strand
TTTATTTTTTCTGATAAAAAACAGGAATATTATTTTGGCGGAATGATTCAAAATTTCAGCAGAGGAGGGATATTTTTTAAATCCGACCGATGCCTCGAACCTGGGACTCTGATTTATACAATGCGGAAAAATTCCAAAAATTTTTATGAATATTATCGCCCAGATATTAAAGAATTCAGTAAGCAGGCCGACCGTAGACCAAACCGTTTTCTGGGTGAAGTCAGATGGTGCAGAGATATTATTAATATCAATAAAACATCGTGCTATGCCATAGGCATCAGATATTTCAATATAGCAAATCAGGATAAACGACTGCTATGAGAATCACGATCTTTTGATTTAAAAATGCCATCTGTGTTTTAGCCCGCATCTTCATATGTAAATATTCTCCGGGTCAAAAGGCTTCTACATGTCTTTATGGTTTGAACACTTTCCCGATGGAAAACGTTTACAAGGGCCATATCAAGACCTGAATTCGCCAGCATGGGAATATAGGTCTTTTCCACAAGGCGTTTTTTTCTGATTGGTCCTGATCCGGTAGTCAGGTTGGATATCCCACCTATTGTACGTACTGGAAAACCAAACAAATCATCAAGATTGTTTAAAACCGAAAGAATTTCCATATTCTGTGAAAGGCCGTCCTGCCATGAAACAGGAGCTAACACAGGATCAATGATCAGGTTTTCCTTTTTGATTCCTTCTTGCTGAATGGCGGAAAAAATTTCCAGCGCCACCTGAAAACGTTCGTCTGCATTCGAAGGAACATGGCTGTTCGGATGAAGAAGAAAACCGATTATGCAGGTGTCAAATTCTCGCGCCATCGGCAATATAAGATCAAGTTTTTTTGATTCAAGAGAAAAACCGTTTATAATCGTAATGTTTTTAGATGCCTCAAGTCCTGCCCTCATTGCCACAGGATTTGCGGTGTCTATCAATACTGGGAGGTCAGAAACTGATTGAACTGCCTCAATGAGAAATCTCATTTTGACCTCAGCTTCCCTGTAAAGGGGCCCGGAATTTATATCCAGCATATCTGCTCCGGCCCGCTCGCACTCAATCGCCATTTTGCAGATCGGATCTGGATTCATTTTGTTTACTGCTTCAGCGATTACAGGATTTGTAATCTGTATGTTGTCTGCAACTATTATCATTTTTTTGAATTCTCAATATTTAGAAAAATTTTTTATGATTATCATCTTAAACCGCCTTTGTCAAACAAAGATAAGTTTGTTTATGATCACAGACTGTTAAAATAACTCTTTCTTTGTATCGAACCAGAAACAAATTGACAAATACTGACTTCATATTGTATTTTTTTATATTTAGGGAAGTCAAAAAAATAAATTTCTTTTAAGAACGGATATTCAATTAAAAAGGAGAATAAAATGAAAAAAATTTTAGCTTTGCTCACATTATTTTCTGCCGTGAATATCATCCTTGCAATTCCGGTAACAGCCGAAGACATTACCATCGTGGGTACGGGCAGCGGAGTACCTGTTCTGAAAGCAATTGGCAGAGCTTTTACTCTGGCAAATCCAGAAATTTCAGTCAATATACCTCCAAGTATCGGCTCTGGTGGTGGAATTAAAACAGTTGGAAAAGATGAATACATAATCGGACGAGTCGCAAGGCCAATCAAGGACGGAGAAAAGCATTACGGGCTTTCTTATGTTCCGATTGCAAAGATGCCGGTTGTTTTTTTCGTCAACAGGAATGTGGGGCTGAAAAATATTTCCTCATCGACTGTTTGTGATATTTACAGCGGAAAAATAAGGAACTGGAAAGATGCGGGTGGAAAATCTGCCAGGGTGAGAGTAGTGAGAAGAGAGAACGGCGACAGTTCGCTTTCGGTATTATTGAAGTCATTTAAAGGCTTTAAAGAGATTACCATAACAAAACGATCCAAAATCACATTCAATGATCAGAAAACCCTTGAACTGATCGAAAAAAAGGCCAATACAATAGCCTTTGGAACATATGGAAACGCTATAAATTACAAAGTCGATATTCTGAATATAGACGGAATAAACCCTGTTGATAATGAATATAAGATTTTTGGGGCGTTAGCCCTTATATTCAAGGAAAAAAACAATACAGGCAGTTTAAAAAAATTTGTGGAATTTGTTACTTCCGATGCTGCCGTCCATGCAATCAAAAAAGCAGGCGGTATACCATTTTAAGGGATGTCAGAGAAAATAAAAAACTCTTTCCTGATACAAAATTATGATCAGGCTACTGATATGAATCAACTACAAATGCGGATTTCATGAAGGATATAAAAAAACAGATACTCACAATTTATTCTCTATTCACAGTTCTTACCGTAACAGCAATAGTCAGCATCATTTCATGGGAACTGGATAGGAGCATTTCCTCCCAGTCAAAACTTCTTGTTGAAAAAACCGAGGAGCAGACCATTGAAAGGCTTAATAAAAACAATTTTATGCTCCGATCTATTCTTGCCCATTATCATGATGATATCAACGGATCTGCCAAAACTTTGTGTAATGATAAAGATTTGATCACAGGAGTAGAGGAAAAAATGTATGATGCTTTAAAAGCTTTTTTTCAAAAAATTGATGAACAGGATTTCATGGATATAACTCTGATTTATGATGCAGGGGGAAAACTGATCGAATCCCTCTCCCATGATGTCAATATAAAGGCAATCGAACAATATTATACGTATCTGAAATTAGAGCAGTTATTTGAAAACTTTTCAAATGGAGATTCTGAAAAAAAAGGGAGCAATATTGTCGTAAAACTTGATTCCGGACAGCTTGATGCCCTTGGGCTGGGAGTTCATGATATTGCAGGCGCTGGTGGCATTGCGTTTCTGTCAGCATATATAATAACAGACGATTTTGGAGATGCTATTGGAACCTGTGTTACAGGAAGGCTGATTAATAATAATCATGAACTGTTTACGACATTATACGATATGGCAGGATCTGCCTGCGTACTCTTTTTGGACACAGTTCCTGTTGCCCATGCGGGCTTTGACTTAAAAGAAGAAGATTTATCTTCCTTTCGGATCTCTTCAGATAAGCTTTCAAAAACCTATCTTACAGATACAACCATCAACTTTTCGTTGACAGTTGCTGGCAAAAAATACTTTTCAGTCTGTTCTCCCGTAGAAACTTTTGACAAAAAGAAAGTCGGAATTCTGTGTGTGGGCCTTCCCGAAGAGCAGGTCAATAAAAATATCCAGACCATGCGTTCGTATGTCATCAGGACAAAACATAATATTCAATCATGGCTTTTTCGGATCAGTGCCGCTTTTCTCGTCTTTATCCTTGTAATTTCATTTTTTATTGCCAGAAGGATCACACGGCCTGTCACTTCAATTATTAACGGTGTCATTGAAGTAAACAGCAAGGTGGATGAAACATCTGGTCAGGTTCTGTCAGCCAGCCAGGATCTTGCAAAAGAAGCCTCCGCCCAGGCAGTCGCTAACCGAAAATCTGCTTCCAGTATTAAAGAAATTGCGTCCATGATTCGCCATGATGCTGAAAATACGTTTCATGCGGCTTCCCTCATAGGCGAAACTTTCCGGGTTGTCGAAGATGCAGAGGAAGGAATAAAACGTCTGGTCAGTTCTATGGAAGAACTCAGAGAAGGGGGCCAGGCAGTCAGGCAGATAATAAAAACAATTGACGATATAGCGTTTCAAACCAATATTCTCGCTCTGAATGCGGCTGTGGAAGCAGCACGCGCTGGCGAAGCAGGTGCCGGATTCGCTGTTGTGGCAGAAGAAGTCAGAAATCTTGCACTGAGAACAGCAGAATCTGCCAGTAATTCAACAGGGCTTATTGACCTTTCCGTAAGCAGAATAAATGAAAATGCGGATATTGTGTCAGGAGTAAACGACGCTTTTTCCAGAGTGGCCACTGTATCGGGCAATATGAAAAAAATTATTGATGAAATAACAGACGATTCTAAAAAACAGGTTAAAAGAATCGAGCAGGTTGCACAGACAGTGTCTGAAACAGACAAAGTAACCCGGCATACTGTTTCAAACGCCGAACAATGTGCAGCCTCTTTTAAGGAAATGTATGCGCTTACAGGTCAGTTAAGTATTTATATCGAAGAGTTGAGTGAAATGGTTGGAAGAAAGAGCGTGTGAAACAAGTCGGTCCAATCATGGATACGCCTTGATCGACATTGAACAGAGGAGAAAAAGATCATGAAAAAAATCAAGACTTTTACAGCGGTTATTGTACTCATCACAATTTTTATTTTTTCAACTTTTTCATGTTTTGCCGATGATAAAAAAAATGGTAAAAAAAATGGTAAAAAAATCGTGGTCGGCTCTAAAGATTTCACAGAACAGCAGATCCTTGGTAAAATAATGACAGCCCTTCTTGAAAAAAACGGTTTTGAACCAGTAGACAAGATCAGACTGGGCGGCACTCTTTCAGTTCGAAAGGCTCTCATGAACGGGCAGATTGATATTTATATGGAATACACAGGAACTGCACTGATGGCGTTTTTTAAACACGAGGTGATCACTGATCCCCAATTATGTTACGATACTGTAAAAAAGATTGATTTTGAAAAAAATGCTCTTGTGTGGATGTCACCTCTCAACTTCAACAATACATATTGTCTGATGATGCAACGGGAAAAGTCGGAAAAAAAAGGGATAAAAACTCTGAGCGATCTGTCTGAATATGTGAAAAAACATAAAAGTGAAGTCAAGTTCGGTACCAATGAAGAATTTTATGCCAGAGCGGACGGCTATCGGCCTCTTCAAAAAACATACGGTTTTAAATTTATCAGAAAAAATATTGTAAAAACAACTCCAGCCCTGCTTTATAAAGTACTTAAAAAAAATCATGTCGATGTTGCTCTGGGTTTTGCAACAGATGCCAGGATTAAGGAATTCGATCTTGTCGCTCTTGAAGATGACAAACATTTTTTTCCTGTCTATAATCCGGCTCCAGTTGTCAGAAATGAGACATTACTGAAATTTCCAGAACTTGAAAATATTTTTAAAAAGCTTGCGGAAAAAGTGAACGCAGAGGAAATGATTAAGATGAATCATGAAGTGGATGGAAAGGGAAAACCTGTTGATGAAGTTGCAGATGCCTGGCTGATAAAGGCAGGGCTTTTATAAGAAAATACAAGCAATAGTTGAAAAACTCCTCAATTCTTGTTGACAGAGGTTCAAACTGGAATTTAGAATGAGCATTCTGTCAATAGAGATGTGAAGAGTATTACCTTAATTCCAAGGAGGAAAGGTGTGGATGACTCGCGTTATAACATAATATATAAAGGTGAAATTTGTAAAGGAAATGAGATTGAGCGGGTCAAAAAAAATCTTGCGGGCCTTTTTAATATCAATGAAAAAAAGATCGGGCAGTTTTTTATCGGAAAGCCTGTAGTCATCAAAAAAAATGTGGATTACAATACTGCCGTCAAATACGCAAAAACTCTGAAAAATGCAGGCGCAGTGTGCAAAATCAGTAAAATTAAACCTGCCAGTGAACAAAAAAAATCTTCCCGTGCTGATAAACCGAACGCTCTTTCAAAAAATCGACCAGCGAAAAAAGCTATAAATAAATCAGAGAACCTGTCTGGCAGGCATCCGCAACATCAGGAAAAAAAAATCAAAGAACCTGAAGCCATGATGACCTGCCCTAAATGCAGCCATGAACAACCAAAGGCCGAAACTTGCCCCTATTGCGGCACTGTCATAAAAAAATATTTAAAAAGCGGTGCTGCCAGTCGTATCAACCCTTCTGTTCAGACCAGAAATAAATTCCAGGAACAGCAGCAGACTCGTAAACAACCCCATGCTCCTGATATACAGGCAGATAATGGACAAGATTCATTTCTGGCTACATTGTGCAGAGCCAATGCCGATGAAGGAGTTGAGGTAAGAAGAATTATCAAGTGGGCAGCAATTGCAGGCGCTGTTGCCGGTTTGATATGGGGCGGAATTTTCGATCCCTGGCAAAGGGGTGGATTTATAGCCTCTGTGCTGAACTGCTTCATTTTTGGGGCATGTGGGATTATCGGAGCTATCAGTATGCTCGGAGCAAGAAACTTTGGATATGTAAATAAAAGATCAGGACTTATGCTCGTGTGCTTCGTCTGCTGCGGCGCATGGTTATCAATATTTTTTATGTTGAACTCGTTTTTCGATCCTTCTTCCGCTCCCTCCACATTTCTCATAGCTCTGTTCAAGTTGGGCTATGGCTTTTTCACGGGCGGTTTTGTCAGTATATTATGTGTATCGAAATTGAGCAGTGAAATGATAGAAGATGATTCTCTGGACAAACCTCTTGTAGCTATTTTCTGCCTGTTGATTGTAGGAAATATTCTCTATGTATTCATGAAACCGGGTCCCGATGGCATCACTTTAAAGTTCAACACAGAAACTTCGATTTATAATATGAACGTCGAAAAAAACACTCTGCTTGCTCTGGGCAGCAGCGGCTATATATATGCAGTGAATAGAGAAAGCGGTGACAGGATATGGAGACTCCAGCGCGGGACTGATATCAGAAGGCATGTCATGGCTGAAGAAAATACGCTTTTCTTTGTCAGTTCCGGCCCGAAAAAGCATTACATCAATGCTGTCGAGATTGATTCTGGAAACGAAATCTGGAAGCTTGAACTGGCATTCAAGGCGGAACAATCTGCATTTTCCGATGAAATGGCTGTAATCAGAGACTCACTTGGCGATTTCCATGTTGTCGATCTCAATGCTCATGAAGTGATTAATCAATGGGAATTTGAAAAAAGCCTGACAGCGGCTATTCCACCCCCTGGCCTGTCGGGTAAAGAAATATACTGCATTGGTGAAGACGGTTCACTCGTTGCTACAGATGCAGACGATGGCAGCCGACTATGGGATTTTTCTTCGGAAGCAGATACTTTTCATGCTGATATGGTCGTTAATAAAGAAATCATTTATTTTCCTGCAGGCAAGAATATCATAGCAATAAGCAAGGATGGGGGCTTTGAAGAATGGCGATACCAGGCAGATGAGGATATTCTCAATCTGGTTTTTGAAGATGGCATCCTGTATTTCGGAACCAGAGCCAGATTGTATGCTTTGAATACAGATACAGCGACAATTCTCTGGAAATACGGGAAAAAGATTTCCATGTCCCTGATTGTAACAGATAACGATATGCTTTATGCTGTCGGAACGGATAAAAATCCGAAGTTATATGCTGTAAACAAGATTACCGGAAAGGAAAAATGGATCAGAAAACTTGATTTGTCTCCAAGCGCATTGACGGCTCAAGATAACATAGTCTATGTGGCCGGCACAAGTTCGGATTCAAAATTCTTTATCTACGCCATAGACCCCAAGGCAGTTGGCAAGTGATATCTCATGGATCTGATCAGACTATTCGGCCAGAAAATACGTTTCGACGACTTTATATGTCCCCGGAATACGCATTTCCTGGGCTTTGCAAATGCCGAATTCCTCAGCACTCGCCTGATAGTGAAGAAGAAGGATACATACCGAAATGAAAATGATCACTTTTCTTTTCATACTATTTTCCTTTCAATGATAAAACAGGTTCTTTGAAGAATGCTGTTTGCTTAAAAGATGGCTGCTTTTTGACGAACAGAATTTGTTTTGCTTTTCTGATATTTTATATACACAAAAAAAATTATGGTCGAACCTAATCGT
>JAUCGE010000024.1 GCA_030377965.1 Desulfobacterales bacterium HSG16 | reverse complement strand
ATATATTTTTTAACTTTTTCTGATGAACCAGATTCTTTACAATAATCCATTTCCCCCTTAAGAAAATGTCTATAATTTATTGGATAGGTACTTATGTTCAGTCGCAAATTCCGTTTCTCCAGCAATTCCTGCGCCAGTCACTCGGATGAACCGGGTTGTCAATCTGCCATACCCCTGCTTTGTTTTTTTTTGCTTCAGCCTCTGCTTTCCTGCTTTCCGGGTCATGTACCCATTCTGGATTTTTATTAACCATTGCCCATCCTTGTTTTATCATCTCCAGATTCAAATTTTTTCCACCGACAAATACATGGCATATACAGCGGCCGTACATTCCTATTTCATAACATTCAGCTCTGATTACAGAACCTGCAGGAGCCAGTTTTCTTAATGCATTTGTTGCTTCTTGAGCGTAAATTTGGCCCGGACGCTCTTTAAAAGGTTCGCTGGGGCATTTTCTGTTATATCCTGCTTCATAGTGATGTTCAGGAGTATCCATATCTGATAATCTTATTGGAAACTCCACGCCCTTATCATTTCTGATTATAAGTGTATCTCCGTCAAGCACTTTTTTAACTACACCTGAAAGAACATAGCTTACATCTTTTTCTCTGGACTTATCTTCGGATCTCATTTTTAATCGACGAATTTTAATAGTATCCTTACAGCTATTTTCATTTTCCATGCACTCTATGGGTATGCCATCTTTTGAAAAACAAATTCGTATTTCATCCAATGTATCGTCATCTTTTTTTCTTCCCTTTTCATCGCAGCACAACTCAATGTTTTCTCTGGCAAGAAATCCTTTGTTGACTTCAATAATTTTTTTCATAACAGCTTCTTTGCTGTATTCTCCTGCTTTGAACGAAGGAAGAGTAATGCTGCTGTAAAAATCTGCCGCTTTTTTAAAATATTCAGATCGTTTCAACCCAGAACAAGTTCCATGTGTTTTCCATTCGTGCCTGATCAGAAAATCACTTGGCATGAATTTATATATCTCTGATTTATTGATATCATCAATTAGTTCGGGATCAAAGTTTTTACATCTATAAGGATAACCCTTTTGGCATTGCGGCCATAAACCATGAACGATAAACTCTACATCACACTGCATTTCTTCCAGCCTGTCATTTGCAATACACCATTCCTGAGACAATGATATTGCAAGCTTGTAATGATGGAATTCTCCGGGAATATCCCTGTCACATTTTTTCTGGTCATATGCGGCTGAATATGACGAAAATAATAGACAGGCAATCACCAATAAAACTATTTTACGCATTTACGTACCTCTCTTACGATGTCCTCCAAGTAGATAAAATAAAGGTAAGTACCCGACCAATAATTTTTTAATATTATCGCAGGGGCAATCCCTTGTGGTTGCCCTGCTTGAAAACGAAACATTTTGTATTTTCAGCAAAGGGCAACCACAAGGGATTGCCCCTACGGATTGTTACATAATATATGATCAGGTACTTATTTCTGCCAGAAAGATGGCGGGGACGGAACCCCGCCCTGCCATATCTGGTATTTTATTTATTGGAAATTCCTTACAGGATGAGTCTGGGATTTATTTAGACTTTCTCTCAATGCTCCATTCCGAGCAACCCGCAGTGCAGGGCTTCCTGAAGCTCTGCCTGTATAAGTGGCATACCCCACAGGACAGTGTGAACACCTCTCCACCGCTCGTTTAAAAAATCCTTCAAATCGGAAATTCCATGATCATCATCAAGTTCGTTCTTGTCATACATGTAAGCGGCTATCCTTAAAGCGCAGAAAGCACCCTGGCATGAGCCTTTTCCTATACGGCTTCTCAGCCCTATGGCTTTTAAATCGGGCTTGTTGCCCTGTTTACGGATATCTTCGATAATGCAGTCTATGGCACTTTTGGGTACCATCTCGCACTCGCACAGCAAAACATCGTTTGGGTCGTGTTTTTCGAGCCAGACTTTAGGCGCAAATCCAGGTCTTGTCCACTGGCCTTCGCGTGGTGCGGGAAATGGTTCTGTTCGGGTTATGCATGGATTTGTCACTCCAAGTCTGGAGCATACCAGATCAGTGGCTTTTTCCGCCATCAGCCTGAAAGTCGTCAGTTTACCTCCGGCAATTGTAATAAAATTTTCGAGGCCGTTTTCAAGATGGTCAATCAGGGCAAAACCTCGGCTGACCGAGCGGTCGTCACTTGAACCTGCTGTTTTGATCAGGGGTCTGACTCCGCAATAAGCGCGGACATACCGGGTACTTTCCAGGCTCGGAATCATCATGGCTCCATCTTCCACTATCTGATCGACTTCCTTTGCCGTAGGCTCGAAATTGTCCAGAGCCGTGATGCGGACGGATGTGGTTCCCAGTATGGATACTGTACCGCCTGGAACCAGGATATCTCCGTCTGCCGGAGGGCGGAGCCTGTTTACTACCTGATTCGTAATTCTGCTGTTGGTTACCAGCAAGGTTCCCTTGGAATAGATTATCTCAGCGGAAATCGCATTGGCCAGAGCTGCTACATCTCCCGCCCATGCACCGGCAGCGTTGATTACATGATCTGCCTCAATTATTACATTTTCGCCTGTGCGGGTGTTTTTAAGATGAACTTTTTCCACATTGCGCCCTTTTCGCGTAAATCCGACCACTTTGTGATACCGCAATAAGGCAGCGCCCAATTGTCGGGCGTGTGAAATATTTTCCAGAGAGAGCATAAAAGGATCGATGGAAGCATCTTCCACCTGGCAGGCTGCTATCATTTTGTCTGAAAGTGTGGGTTCCAGATCTTTTGCTTCTTCAAGATCGAGCTTGCGAACCGGCACTTTACACTTTTCGCACATGCCGGGAAAATCTGCCGCGAAGTTTTCATCATCCCCTTCGACAGCTATGAACAGACCGCCCGTATCATCAATACAATGAGGTGCGAGTTTTTTGAGCAGCCTGCCCTCTTCGCAGCACTCAATAGCGGATGCCCCGTCATTGGACACATAACGCCCCCCGCTGTGAAGCAGGCCGTGATTGCCTCCGGACGCGCCAGCGTTGATGTCTTTCTGTTCCGCAAGAATGCATTCGACACCTCTTAATGCCAGATCTCTGGCAATGCCGGTTCCGGTAGCACCTCCGCCGATGACCAATACCGTTGTTTTATACGTCTTGTCTCTTTTCATCTCTCAAATCCTGTTTATATTGTATAAAATCAGGCTTCAAGATAATGCCCACAGAGACTCTTACGGGATCATGGAATATAAGGTCACTGCTACCCCATTCATATGGAAAGATCCCGATCATTTAATTTGAAGCCTGATATTCGCGTAACACACATGGACGGCATTATCAAGTCATATAATAGGTCGGGACAATCTATCCGACAAGCCGATGTTTTTTTAATCTGGCACAAATGTGAGAAAGTTTTTTTATGAGACAATATTTTTCAAAACGGAATTTGGCAGTTTTAAACAAAAAAAAGAAACCGCATCATGCAAATGGAAGGTTTAAAAATCTTTATTATAAAAAACATGCGGGAATATCAGATTTTTTTAAGTGGAGATGGCAGAAATTTTTTCATGAATCACCATGCCCCATGCAGTTTGTCCCAGGGAAAAATAATCCTGCCTTCCTGAAGGAGCCTGACCGGGGGAAAAAGACCATTACATGGATAGGCCATTCAACTCTGCTGATTCAGATCCAGGGAATCAATATCCTGACAGATCCGATTTTTTCAAAACGAGCATCTCCGTTTCAATGGGCAGGCCCTGAAAGAGTCGCAGAGCCAGGGGTTGAATTTCAAGACCTTCCAGAAATTGATGTGGTACTCATTTCACACGATCATTATGATCATCTGGATAAAAACACCATCAAAAAACTGCGTCAAAGAAAAAACGGTCACAAGACGCTTTTTCTGGTTCCGCTCGGACTCAAAAAATGGTTTCAACGGGCAGGCGTAAAAAATGTCCAGGAACTGGATTGGTGGGATACGTATATTACAGATGATGTGGTTTTCCATGCGATTCCTGTTCAACACTGGAGCAAGCGGGGGCTTTTTGCAAGAAACAATACTTTATGGGCGGGATGGATTGTCAAAGCCTTCGATTTTTCCTTTTTATTTGCAGGAGATACTGGTTACAGTCCCACTTTTGTCGAAATCGGACGGCGTTTTGGACCTTTTGACCTGGCAGCACTGCCAATAGGGGCTTATGCGCCTCGATGGTTTATGGCCTATCAGCATGTAAATCCAGAAGAAGCTGTTCAAATCCATCTTGACATCAAATCGAAAAAATCTATTGCCATCCATTGGGGAACATTTATTCTATCAGACGAACCTCTGGATGAACCGATTAAAAAACTTGAATCCGCAAAACAGACAATGAAAATCAATGATGAGTCATTCAAAGCTGTATCGCCCGGAACCACTCTGACGTTTTAACCTTAAAGCCGTGACCAGGCATTGTTTTACAGACAATCCACTAATCCTCTGATTTTACAATAAGTCTCAAGGACTTACCTCACAGAGAAATTTAAAGGAATCCAAAGAGAAAAAAATCTTTTTTAATATCAGGCTTGAATATAAGGCATCAATCGTTTAGACTGGTCTTAAATACAGGATAATTGGACAAATAACAGACTATGCCTGAACCTGAAAAAAAACGAAAAAAACGCGGTATTATAAGGAGATTGCTCCTATGGGGAACTGTTTTTTCCTTTCTGGCCTTTGGTTTCATGGTCTGTTTAATCGGTTTTCTGCCCCGCCTTATTTCGAGCAGCTGGTTCAAAATTTCGTTAGAAACCCAGGCTTCCGGTATACTTGGACGATCCATTCACCTTCACAGTCTCAGATGGAGATGGACAGAAGGCATTTCAGTTTCAGGACTCAGACTCGAAGATGATCCGAAATTTTCGGACAATCCCATGATCTCTGTTGGCAGTGCAGGACTCAAGCTCAGGTTCGATGCTGTCCGGCATGATAAGATTTTTTTAAATATTGATGTAAAAAACTTGAATGTAAACCTGATCCGGGACAGAAATGGAAAGACAAATATTGAGGCTTTGCTCGAAAAATTAGCAGGCCCTGATGAAAAACCTTCAACAACAGAACCAGAGCCTGGAAAAGGGCCTGAAACAGGCAAAAAAGAACCCATATCCCTCCCTTTAGATGTCCAGACCCGAATTGAATTGAGTGAAATCAATTTCAAAGCGGATGATAAAATAACCGGAGCATTGCTCGAATTGCAACATGCTGGTTTTAAGCTGGATGCGCCCTCTGTTTTGAGTGCGCCCATAAACCTTGATCTGGGTTCCAGAATAATACTGGATGGTAATAATATCCCTCCGGTTTCCTTGAAAATTTCAGCAGAAAATATCTTTGACGAGCAGGGCATGCTTGATATCGAAAACAGTAAAGTGAAAGCAGATGCAGAACTGCCCGGAACCAGACTTGCCTTTTCAGCCAGTGCCGGGGAAAAAAAAGTTTTGGCAGAACTTGATGTTGACCTGGCAGAATTATTTGCTGTTGCTAAAGCTTTTCTGCCTCCTGAAACAGCAGGAACTTTGATAAAGGGGAAAATCGGTTTTTTTCTTGAAGCGAACGCAGAAGATTTAAAAAAACTTGTTTTCGATACCAGGCTTGATGCAGATGCAATAGCTATTTCAGGCGGCTTACTCGAAAAACGCAGGATCGGGCCTGTTGATGCAAAGATCGCTCATAAAGGCAATTTTACCCCTGAAACCATGACCCTTATTATTGACAGTGGTCAGATTGCTCTTTTTGAAAAAACACGTATTGGCTGGAAATGCGAAATCGATGCAAAAAATACTGCGGCAATCAAGATGAATGTGACAGCAGGGCCGATTATGGTAAATGCCAGGGATATTTTTACTCTTGCAATGCCCTTTGTGCCTGAAAATATTACCTGGGATGAAAAACAACTGGAAAACCTTTTTTTGATTGATCTGGAAAAATGTCTTTTAAACGGTGTAATGCCGGAGGGAGAAAGCCGGGTTCAAGTTGATAATCTGGCAGTCAATCTGCCCAGATTTAAAATAAAGGACAAGGAAAACGAGATTGAAACCGGAAAATTTTTGTTTACTCTGGACAAATTTATTGCCGACATCAAAAATCTCTTTCCAAAAAATGTGGATTTAAAAGCGTCTTTTTCATTGGACAGCATAAATATCAAGGGGCCGCAAAAAATCGAAGTTCGAAAAGTGAAAATGGAAGATTGTTCGGTAAAAGTTGCAGATATCGAAAATGCCCCTAAATCCATGTTCGGTGTTAAGGCTGCTGTTACATTCGATGAATCTTTTGGTATCGGACAGATCAAAATGCCAGGATTGATTAATATCAAAGATTTCAGCCATTTTTTGTCTGCCACATGTAAGATGGCCGGAAAATCCCTTATTGATATGAGTATTGGTAATATGAAGATGACAGCCCCCCGAATTGATATTACGGATAAACAAATTGGGAAGATAGCTACCGGCCTTGATATGACTGCCGCAGTAAAAAAAATTATCATCCGATCCCTTGATCCTTTAAGTGCCGATGTCAGAAATGCCAGTGCGTCAATTGGCCTCAAAAAAATGTTAAAGGTGAAACTTTTTTCAGCAGACGCAGTTGATCTTGGAAAAAAAGCTGTTTCCACAAAGGGCAGGATTGAAATCTTTTTGTCTGGATTACCCAGAAAAATTGTTCAGATGGTTCATAAAAAATTTAAAATCGGGGGTAAACTCGGACTTGACTGGCAGTTTTCAGGACGATTACCCAATGACGGGGAAATTGCGGTTCTAACAAAAGGGAATGGCATAAACCTGAAATCGGATATAGGATTTATCGATAAAATTGCAGGCTTTGCATCTGCACAAAAATTAAAGATTTACCTGCCTGTTGAAGGAAATGGTGTCCTTGATATCGGCTCTGTTTCCACACCAGATCCGTTTTCCTGGCGATTTAATCGAAAAACCGGTAAAGGTTTGATCTCAGGGAAAGCTAATATCAAAAAGATTGCTCGGATTCCGGGAAAGGGCAGGTTGAAAAAGCCACTGAACCTGGCATTTACAATAAAAGGAAAGCACAATGGCATTCAAAGCCTTGATCTGTCCCAGGCGCTTACCATTTCACCTTTAAAGCTTACGGAAAAATTCGATATCAGGGTTTACAATATGGACAGGATATTGAAAAAAACGCTGACTCCCTCTTTTGACCGTGTATTTAAAAATGTTGGAGCAGATATCAAGACAGGCGTTATGCTGGCTGACGGATCTGATTTTTCGATGCTGGTTCCAGAGTTGAAAATCGGTGGTTCCATGAATATGGGGATGGAAATTAGTTTTATCCCGAAAGAATCAATTGGGGTAAAAACATGGAGTAAAATTCCTGGCATGGACATAAGTTTTGGGGATATGATAAAAATTATCCAATTGAAATCTGGGCTGAATCTTGAAAAAACACTGAAGCTTTCGGATAAAAAAGCCAAAAAAGGAAAGAAAACAGCCGCAGAGGATGAATCCGCTCTGTCTGTGGAAGTGATGAAGTCTGATGCCAGCAGCAAATTTTTAAGCTCACCTGAAACCAGCAATGAAGTTTTCAAGACACTCAAAAGACACGTCAAAGAAGATCCTGCTCTCTCATTTCAGTCAGTTCATGTTAATGCCGCACCTCTGCCAGTCACTATTGACCATTCTCTGTTCGATTTTTTCCTTGATAACGGCCTTCCCAATCTGGATTATTTTCAGGTGGATTTTCTGGGCGGAACTATTCTGGGGGCTGTTACCTTATTAAAAAGACAAAAAGAATTTTATATAAGGATTCAGCTTGCGTTTTCTGGCCTGGACACAAGCCGTTTTTTATCTCAGACTCAAAATGAAAATAAGGTTGAAAATGCCAGCAAAGATACTGAAATAAGCGGACAGATGGCTATTTCGTTTCCCCTGGCAGGCCAGATAGACGGATTGCTGTCGGGTATGAATGCAGACATTCGGTTCAGCCATATCGGAGCGCTGGCTTTTGACCGCCTCCTGTATGCCATAGATCCTTATGAAAGCAACGAGGCTGTCGTTTCACAGCGCGGGCTGGTCCGCACCGGAAGCCCGAAATGGATTCATGTTAACATAAAAAACGGGAATCTTTCTTTGAGCGGACAGATTCAGGTTAAAGGCGTTCCCATTGACATTCCCAGAGTGGAAAGGTTAAATATAACAAGTATTGTCGGCTTGGAAGATTATGAAGAACATTTTGCGACAGTCAGGCAGATAATCGAGTTATTGAATATAGCGTCCGCAAAGTTTATGGCGATGGATGAAAAAGGAAATTTCATTTTCAAATGACAGACAGGAGAAGGTTGATATGAATAAATATTACAGGATA
The DNA here is from genome assembly GCA_030377965.1 of Desulfobacterales bacterium HSG16. GTDB lineage: Bacteria > Desulfobacterota > Desulfobacteria > Desulfobacterales > HSG16 > JAUCGE01. The sequence continues at coordinate 27,229 of JAUCGE010000024.1, read as the reverse complement.
TTGAATCTTTTTGTCCTGGCCTTTGCTGCTGGGTGTACTCTGGCAAATGTCAATGTCGAAGTTTTGAGTGAACGAACTGCCCTTGAAAACCAGGTATTGGGAACTTATAACTCTCTGGACAGAGAAATGCTGCTGGTTGCATCTGTCCGGGGCGTGGATGCCAGGGGAAAACTTAGGAAGCCGCCTGAACACAGCCAGGAACACAAGGATGCTGTAACAGCCATGCAGCTGCTTTCCTTTCATGCCGATGATATCCAGCGATTTAAAACGCTCGGATGGGTCGGTGAGAATAAAGAAGGACTCCTGAAGGTTTTTGGTATTAACAGAAATGATGGTGGTGATGAGAATGTTCCCGAAGAACTGAAGGAGTTTGCCCTGCGTTATCAAGACGAAGAATTAGAGGCAGTAATTTTGCAGAGCAACGAGGCCAGGGAAGTGATTATGAGGCGTGTTATCGAAACCAATGAAAATTTGACAAAAGAAAATCTGCCCCGTATCCAGCGAATTTTTGGGAAGCTGAACGCTGAAAACGCATTACCTGGAGAAAAGATTCAACAGGAAGACGACACCTGGATCGAAAAAAAATAATGATGTTTTCAGATTAAAGGAGAATAATACCATGACCGATGAAAACTCGTCGAATAAGCGATGTGCAAGACGATACAAAATGGAAACAAAGGTGGAATTTTACGTGGATGCTGACATCATCGGTGCCAAGTCAATTGATGTGTCGGAAACCGGAGTGCGGTTTCGAACAGATTTTCCGATAAAAATAAGAATGCGGTTTGAAGCCGACGGTGAGATAAAAGAACGGGAGGCTCAACTGGTATGGGCAGACCAGTCCAAAGATGGAATGTCATATGGCTTTGAATTCGTACCTGATTCTGAATCCTATCTTTTCTCATGAAAAAGAGCTGAATACCAGCACCAGTATCCCTGACTGTAAAAATGAGACTCGTTTTTTCTGTATTTCCCCTTTTATTTAAAGTAACTGCATTGGAATGAGCAGGCTCTGGAAAATGGGTTTTGTCGATAAATTTTATGACATTTTTTTTCGACATGCCAGAGCAAAATCTTCCGGAAAATGGCCATTGATCCATCGCAATTGGGCTTCACTGAACCCGCCTGGTGATATAGGGAGTTTGGGCAAAAAAGCATATAAAAGTCTCTGACCGGTATCCTTATCTTCGACAGGTTTGGAATATTCGATGCTCGTTATCATTTCAGCTCCCATCAATCCAAGTGTTCTGACACAGGCCAGCATGGCAGTATCAAGAGATTTTCGGGTTATCAAATCAGTTTCCAGGATGTTGCCGACAGGAGACAGAGGCATGAGCTGAATTTCCCATTGTGAGGTCTGAGCCTTTGGAACAAATGCCATTACCCGGTCGTCTTTATAGACTATGAGGCTGCTGTCTTTGTCTGTGCGTCCGTCTGTTCTTTCATTGTTCAAGATGGCTTCAATATAGACATCAAAAAATATTTTACCTGTTTTTTCACGATAATCCCGTATGAAATCCGCTATCATATCTCCGCATCCGAAACATGGCAGCTCCCGGTTTTTGAATCCTTTGGCCGGAATGGATGCCGGAATCATGGCAAACTGCTGGTGAATCTGCTGATGAGAAGCATGAAGCCGATATCCTGTGGGAGAAAAATCGAATCCGTAATTCCAGCCCCATAAAGTTTTGCTGAATTTCACTTTTTTTTCTGAAACCGTTTTTTCTGAAACTAGGCCAGAAAGAATTTTTATACGCAGATTTTCAAGTTCATCAACAGTAAGGGTTCTTCTGCGATCCGGTATTTTTACTCCGACCAACCGGGCCATCTGCAAATATGTCCGCTGATAATAAAGGTGACGCATACCTTCCATATCCGAAGGTTTCAAATCATTGACCCGGTAGCGTACCGCATCATTTGCCATATTGGCAGCATAATGACCCCAGGGGATATAGCTGTTCTGCCTTAAATATTCAAATACATGGCTTGGGCCATCTTCGGCTTGAACCATCCATTCGCCCATGATTTCACTTTCTCCCTGTACACCTGGCCTTAATACCATTGCCTGTCTGAAATCATCTGCAAGATATATGTTATTGGCAAGCACCTCGAACAGGTCATGATTGTAAATAACGGGTCTTATCTTACCCGTTTTATCTTTTTCATATTCAAGCCCGCAAGGTTTCTCTGTTTTAGGATCAAGCACAAATTTACATGCCATATGAGCCATACAGGAAAGGTCTATCTTATCTGTCGAGGTCTTAGCCAGGGTAAGAAGGACAGGTGCGGGAAGATTTTGGTAGAGTTCCTGGATCTTTGCAGACGATATGTCTGGATCTTTGAACCATTTTTTTATCACATTGGAAAAAGAAGTTTTTGGTGATTCGGGCAGAAAAATAGAATCCGGGTTTTCAGATTTTGGTATAGCCCATGATTCAGATATATATGTCACTCCCTTGAAAGGAAAAGCATTGGGAATTTCGTAAATCCGGTCTGCTGACTCGACATTTACCGGCCCTGTCGGAAAATTAGCCAGATTTTCATGATTTTGTCCGTCATCAAAGATTCCAAGAGATGAGATATGATCATGTTCTCGCATATTTTCAACAAAAAAATGAGGTTTATGTATTCCATATACAAATCGTCCTGTTGGATCAACACAAGTTCTCAGATTCATTTAATTATCCTCTCTTAATTTTTTATTTTTTTGTCAGAGCTGCAAGGGATTTTCCAGCAAATAAAATACCTGATATGGCAGGCAGGGTTTTGTTCCCGCCATATTTTGCTATTGTCCATTCAGAAATAAGAAAATTTGTTCAAGTTCAAGGAAGTCTGCAATTTCCAACCGGAGGAATACATTGAGTATTTTGAGGATTGAAAATTATAGCCTGACGCAGAAATTGGGCAAATTAACTATTTCAGGATAACTCTTTCCTGTTCCATGTATCCTTGATTTCCATTATCTCATTTTGGATACTGAAAAAAGACTCGACCAGAAACGGGTCAAAATGACTTCCTGTGGTGTCACGAATCTCCTTCAATGCCTTATCCAGCGGCCAGGCATCTTTATACGAACGTTTCATCGTAAGCGCATCAAAAACATCTGCAAGAGCAACGATACGGGCGCTTTCTGGTATCTGATCTCCCTTCAGACCTTCGGGATAACCTCCGCCATCCCATTTCTCATGGTGATATAAGGCGATATCAGCAGCCATGCGAAACAGGGGAGTGTCACATTTACAGAGTATGCCGTGACCGATTCTGGAATGATTTTTCATGATCTGCCATTCTTCAGCGTCGAGTTTGCCGGGTTTTTTTAAAATAGCATCTGGAATTCCAATTTTTCCCGTGTCATGCATAGGAGCCGCAAGTTCTAACATTTCCGCCTGTTCAGCCCGCCAGCCATGTGCCCTGGCAATGGCACCGGCAAAGGCAGCCATCCGCCATATATGAACACCGGTATCCGTGTCATTGTAATGGCCTGCTTCTCCCAGCATATGTATGGCTGAATGCTGGCTGGCTTCAAGTTCCGCTGTCCGCTCCAGAACAGTTATCTCACATGCCCGCTGCTGATTGTACAAAGCCAGGTGAGTGGCTACTCTGGCCAGCACGACCGGGACGGAAACCGGTTTGGTAACATAATCTACACCACCAACTTCAAACCCTAAACTTTCATGCTCCTCTTTGCCCATAGCAGTCACAAATATTACCGGGATTTTTGATATATAAGGATCTGCTTTCAGCTTTCGACAGGTTTCATAACCGTCCATTTCAGGCATCATGATATCAAGCAGAATGAGGTCCGGTTTCATTTTCACTACGATATCCAACGCTTCCTTACCGCTGGTTGCATAAGCCATCTGATATTTATCACCTAAAACCTGCATCATCAGATGCAGATTATTGGGTTCGTCGTCTACAACCAGTATCCGCCATTTTTGATTACTCATTTTTTGCTCCAGTTCCAAATTGATTTATTAATCAAAATCTGCAAAATACATTTTCATTCTGCCTTTTCCTTTTATATCATAAGTTCCACCTCGTCGGAACTTTCGAGAGGAATTCGAATTCTTACCGTTGTTCCCTTTTCATCCGATGTATCAAGATGAATACTACCTCCATGTGTCTCGGCAATCAATCTGGCAGAATAAGTACCCAGACCTGAGCCAGATGTCTTGCCGGATGTAATATATTTATCAAAAAATCTGGAACGAATATTTTCAGGAACACACCCTGTATTATGAATACATATGACGGCAGCATTATTTTCTTCAAAAAGATCAATGCCGACTATCTCTTTTTTCGGAGATCTTTCGAGAGCATTTTTTATTAAATTTGCCATCATGGAATAACAGAGCAGTTCTTCTCCTTGAATATAAAAAAGAGCCGTTTTATCATTGACGGGGTTTCCATTGATCCGTATAATCTGCGACAACTTTTTCAGTTCCATTATCTGTCTGTTTTCAATCATGATTCGTTCTATGATCCGCAGAATATCCATTTTATCGGGTTGTAATATGTAACGCCCTCTTTCCATCTTGAAAAGATCCAGTGAAAGATTGATCATATTCAATATCTGCAAGCCGGCATCTTCAATTATTTCAAGATATTCCAGATCGCTCTGAGAAAAACTATCCGGCTTTGCAAGCATGATTCTGGGAAAACTGATGACCGCATTCAAGGGGGTTTTCAGGTCATGACGGGTTATTTGTTCCACATCCTCTCGAAGCTGCGATGCTTCTATCAGCTCATTATTCTGTTTTTCCAACATGTTATTTTTTCGCTCTATTTCTTCAAGAGCACTTTTCAATGCCAGATGATTTTTGATTCTTGCCTTTACAATAGGCGGGCTGACCGGTTTTGTGATATAATCAATGGCTCCAAGTTCAAGTCCTCTGATTTCATCATCTGTTTCTCCCTTTGCTGTCACAAAAATCACTGGAATGGATTGTGTTTTTTCATTTGTTTTCAGATGTCGGCATACTTCGTATCCGTCCATTTCTGGCATCATTATATCCAGAAGGATAATGTCAGGTTCCAATTTTTCTGTGGCTTTCAGTGCTTCGGCACCGTTTGTAGCAAAGGCCAGACGATAATTGTTTCCGAGAATCTGCATCATCAGTTCCAGATTGGTTGGTTCGTCGTCTACAATAAGTATCAGTTGTTTATTATCATCCATATAAAATCTCCAGTTCCAGCCCCAATGCAGAAGCCAGTTTTATAGTCTCGTTTTTAGCACCTTTGAAGTCAAACCTGGCCACACGCTTTTTAACAGGATCGACCAGATCGGAAGACATACAATCATCCAGTCTGGACAAAAACGGTTCAATTGCTGCTGGATTATATTGATCCATAGCATTTAGCATATTCTGCAACAATTCAGTCACAAGAGATAAATCTGCTTTTTTTTCAGTTTTTTCTTCCTTTCTCTCTTTCTCTTCAAGCCTGCTTATGGCTGTGGAAAATTTATCAAAAGCTTTTTCCAGACTCGGAATCATAGATCTGGCATCGTCCTGCCTGTTTTCAGAGATTGCATTATTAATTTTTGACGAGATGACAAAAATATTCTGCGCTGAAAGGTTTCCAGATACACCTTTAATTGCATGTATGATATGAAAAGCGCTATCCATAGCACCCTGTTCGAGGAGGCTGGATATTTTATCTGCCGAATTTCTGTAATCCCTGGAAAACCGAATCAAAGCGCTGGTATATACATCAGAGTCTTTCCAGATTTTCAAACCTTTTTGAATATCGACACCGTCTATTTCAGGTATTGGGTATTGGGTATCAGTAGATTGAAAATCACACGATTTACGTTTACAAATTTCCGAATTTCTGCCTTTCTCCTCGGATATCATTTGTTCAAGAGTTGCACATAATTTATCAAAGTCGATAGGTTTTCCAACGACAGCATCCATCCCAGCTTTCCGGCAGATATCCTGTTCATCGTTCATAATGTCTGCCGTCAGGGCAATTATTGGAATTTTACAGGCTTCAGGTTGCCGGGTGCGATTTTCTACCTCACGAATTTTACGCGTGGCCTCCAGTCCATCCATTTCAGGCATGTGAATATCCATTAAAACAGCATCATATTCGTCCTGAGAAAACATTTCAACAGCCTCATGGCCGTTTCTGGCTACTATAACTAAATGGCCTTCCCGTTCCAGATATTCTTTTACAAGAATAATATTGAACTCTACATCTTCAGCCAGCAAAATTTTGAACCATTTGCGAGAAGAACAACTTTGTTCGAACTTGTATTCGGACTCATTATCCGACATTTGTTCTGTCGCTTTCATTCGCACTGTAAAGTGAAATACACTGCCTCTGCCCTCTTTGCTTTCAGCCCATATCTGTCCCCCCATAAGCTCGACGAGTTGTTTGGAAATAGTTGTACCCAGCCCTGTGCCACCGTAACTTCGAGAGGTGGAACTGTCTGCCTGGGTAAAAACATCGAAAATTGTACTCAGCCTTTCCGGGGCAATCCCGATGCCGGTATCGGAAACCGTAAAATGAAGAAAATTTTCCTCCTCGCAGGGGACAAGACTTACCTTTACCTGACCTTCTTCAGTGAATTTTATGGCATTGTCTGCCAGATTAAGAAGAATCTGTTGCAATCGCAAAGAATCACCTATATAAAAGCGAGAAATGTCTGGATGGACATCTAAAGATAAAGCCAGCCCTTTTTCACGGACACCTGTATTAAGAACGTCCAGTGTTTTCCGAATTATTCGAACAAGATCAAAGATATGTTTATCAAGTTTAACTTTTCCATTTTCCAGCTTGCTGACATCAAGAATGTCATTTATCAGCGACATGAGCAAATTTGCCGAGTCATAAGCTGTATTAAGGTTTTTTTTATGAGAGCTGGAAAGACCGGAATCATCCATAGTCATTCTGAGAAAACCTAGTACAGCATTCATAGGAGTCCGAATTTCATGGGACATATTGGCCAGAAATTCATTCTTGGCTCTGTTGGCGTTTTCAGCCTCCGTCCTGGCTGTTTTAGCACTTTCATATAAACTTGCTCTTTCAATAGCGCCTGCCAATTGCCCGGCAATGGTTTCCACCAGATTTACATCTTCTGCCGTGAAATTATGATCCCGAGAATCACTTGAAATATTGATTGCACCAATGACCTTACCAGGAACTTTGAGAGGAACTATCATCATCGCCTGTATGCCGCGTTGATGTATGAGATCTTGAATCGGTGCAATGAGAGGATTTAACTGTGCATCATTGATGATGACAGTTTTCCCATGTTCAAAAATTATCGAACTAACCGGCATATCAGGAATTACCATATCGGTCAGATCTATGCCATCGTCCGCTGTGGCGTAGTGTGCAATAATCTTGATATCCTGGCTGTCTTCATCAAGTAAGACATAGCTTCCACCATAAGCACCCAGAAGGTCTCCAATCTGCCGGATCGATATTTCCAGGGCTGTTGCAAAATCTCCTGTGGAGGTCATTGTTCTGGAAATACTGTTCAGCAAGGACATTTCATTGACACGGGTCTTGAGTTTTTCATTCGCCATACGGAGAGATTCTTCAGCTTGTCTGCGCTCGGTGATATCCACGATCATCGGCAGACGGCACATTGGATTTCCGGCAGAATCTCTCATCATTCCGACGGATACATTTGCCCACACTATGCTCCCGTCTTTTCGGACGTACTGCTTGTCATGACTGAGTTTATCGATTTTACCGGATATCAGCTGGCTGATCAGAGAAAAATCGGTTTCCACATTTTCTGGATGAGTAATTTGATCATAAGTCAATTCCAGGAGTTCAGTTTCCGAATATCCCGTAATTTTGCAAAATGTCTCATTGACACGCAGAAAACGTCGATCCAGCGAAACGAGTGCCGCTCCAATGGGTGATTGATCAAAAGTAAGCCGAAATCTTTCCTCATTTTCACGCAGTTTTTCTTCGACTTTTCTTCGCTGAATGACTTCCCACATACTGCTGGCAAAAAGGGAAAGTTGACTGGCATCCGATTCATCATACGGATCGACCTTGTTGCCAACTCCTGCAATGGCATAAATCAATTCTCCATCGAAAACAGGCACACTCATGTGGCGTTTAATCGGGATATGTCCGTCAGGCAGTCCTTTCTTTCCAGGTAACTTCTGGTAATCATTGTGAATTACAAGATTTCGAGTTCTGACACAATCCACCCATACGCCAGCAAGGTCTATAGGATAATGGGCATTTTTGACAGTTTTACAGTTTTTCAATGTATTTTTTGACCATGAAAAAAGTTGTATACTCTTCTGGTCCGGGTTAACAAAATGGATATAACCAATCTGGCTGTCAGTCAGATGTATGGCTTTTTCCAAAGCGAAGTCCGCAAGTTCCTGCTGCGTTGAGGACGCCTTCATCTGGTTCAACTTGACAAGAGTACTCAGACGCTCTTCATTTTTTCTAAGTACATGTTCCGCCTGTCTGAGCTTCCTGTTTTTTTCTTTCATTCGCTTCTGCATAGCCCTCAGATCCAGATGTGTTTTAACACGAGCCAGTATTTCTTCCTCTTGAAACGGTTTTGTAATGAAATCCACCCCGCCTGCGGAAAAAGCCCTGATCTTGTCTTCAAGATCATTCGAGCCGCTAAAAAAAATTACAGGAATGTTCCTGGTCCGTTCATCGGCTTTCAGGCATTTGCAGACTTCAAATCCATCCATACCCGACATCTGGATATCCAGTAATATAAGATCAGGTATATCCACGCTGGCTGATCTCAACGCCAGTTCTCCATTGATAGCAATCCGTAACAGATAATTCTGTCTGGACAGGATGCCTTTCAGTACTTTCAGATTGTCAGGCAGATCGTCAACAAGGAGTATATGCCGCTGATCCTCAATGATTGTATTAATCAATCTATCTCCTTTTATATTACCTTTGGGCAGTGGATGAAATAACTTCTACAACTTTGTCTGCCTGTAATCTGTTTTCCGCTTCACATTTTCAATTATATGCTGCCGGATCAATGCTTTGGGAAAAATTTAGAGGATGTGAATCACACATCAGACAATTACGGCTCCATGCAGACATTCTCTGCATGAAGCCGTAAAAGAAATATTGATAATTAAAGCGTTTTAGTTTGTCAGCTCAGGCATCCAGCACGAATTTTTTCGGTTTTGGAGGAATGAGTCCTTCGTTTCTGAAAATCATCATTACGATCATGGCCGCACCGAAAAACAGCATTCTGGCGTTTGCAAAATCGCGAAACACTTCGGGAAGTCCTACAACCAGAAATGCACCGAGGATAACGCCCATTATACTTCCAGAACCGCCTAAAATGACGATCATGAAAATAACCACTGATTCCCAGAAATTGAAAGATTCAGGTGATATGAAATTCATTTTAGTGGCATAAAGAACGCCTGTCATTCCTGCCCAGAACGCACCGAGTATGAAAGCCAGCAATTTATACCAGGCTGTGTTTATGCCTGACCCTTCCGCTGCTACCTCATCTTCACGCAAGAAGTTTAAAGCCCTGCCGAACCTGGAATTTTCGAGTCTGTTGAAAAAAAAGACGGTAATCGCTACGAAAAGCCAGATAAGATAAAAGAACTCGTGGGGTTTTTTTATCTTGAACCCGAAAATTTCCGGCCTGCCTATGCCGTATATTCCGTTGGAGCCTCCTGTGATGCCGAAAAGATCGTTTATAAGGGCAATGCGAAGGATTTCCACCATGCCTATGGTAACAATCAGAAGATAATCGCCTCTGAGATGGATGATCGGTCTTGCCACCACTGCCGCGAAAACAGCCGCGAAAACACCGGCCACAGGAATCAGTAATAAAACTGGAACTCCGAATTTGGTGTTAAGGATCGCCGCTGTATATGCACCGATAGCGTAAAACGCGGCATGGCCCATGTTGAAAAGACCTGCATAGCCTAAGATAACGTTCAAACTCAGGCCAAGAATTGCATAAAGACCCACATTATTCAATACATCGACCCAATAGCGATTCAAAAAGGCCGGACAGCACAGGAACAAGATGATGGTGACCGCGTAAGCCGTAATGATCTGTTTTGTTTTCATACTTTCTCCGCAACCCTTTCACCCAGCAGTCCGGTGGGACGAACGATTAGAATCAGAATCAAAACAAAAAATGCTATCGCATCTTTCCATGCAAGGGAAATATAGGCCGCGCCCAGAGATTCTATCACTCCGAGCAGAATACCTCCCACCATAGCGCCCGGAATGTTACCGATACCACCCAGGATAGCTGCGGTAAAAGCTTTCAGCCCGTACACCCATCCCATCGTGAAATTTATGTTGCCGTAATAAAGTCCGACCATAAGGCCGGCAGCGCCTCCTAAAGCCGGGCCGATCATAAAGACCATCATGATCACCATGTCCACATTGATTCCCATCAATCTTGCAGCTCCCTGATCAATGGCAGCAGCCCGGATAGCCGTTCCTATGGTCGTCTTCTGGATGAACAGGTATAAGGCTGCCATCATGACCAGAGACGTGACCAGAATTATTATCCGCATAAGAGGAACCGGAAGGCCGAAAATCGGGATTGTCATGCTTGGAAGAATATTCTGAGGATAAAAAAGATATTTGGCACCGTATATGAGCATGATTCCGTTGGACAATACAATGGAAGCGCCCAGAGCGGATACAACAGCAGAAAGCCTTGGTGATTCCCTCAAGGGTCGATAAGCCGCCCTTTCCAGAACTACGCCGACTATTCCAACCAGGGCCATGACCAGTATTGCAAGAGCTATGACCCCCATGAACGCCCCTATATTTTCGGTAAGAGCCAGAGATGTCAAAAGACTCAAGCCCAGATAGGAACCCAGGGTGAACAGGTCGCCGTGGGCGAAGTTTATAAGTTTCATAACTCCGTACACCATAGTGTATCCAAGAGCGATAAGTGCGTAAATACCGCCGACTGCCAGTCCGTTTGTTAATTGCTGAAAGAATTGTTCCATATCAATCCATAAAATGGTATTTGAAAAAGGATTTTCAGCGCGAAATTTCCGTTCAAAGAAAACTTCGCGCTGATATAACAATATTTAGTACCTATGGCTGAAGAATAAAATTGCCAGCTGCATCCACCCTGTATACACGGTAAACATCACCTACACGATCTCCTTTTTCGTTAAAAGAGATAGTACCGGTCAAACCAGGAAAATCAGTCAGTTTTGTATGCAGATACTTTGCTATATCATTGGATTTTACGCTTTTCGCGTTTTTAATCGCCTCGACAACAACCCTGAAGCCGTCTCCTGCAAGAACCGCATAAATCGAGTTGGGGGAATTTCCGTATTTTGCTTCAAAGCCTTTTACAAAAGATGTGGCTTCAGCCGAAGGCAGATCCTTGGGCAGAGGGGCGCTCAGAAAATAAAAATCTTTGGCAGCTTCGACGCCAGCAATTTTGACAAGGTCAGGATGATTTGTTGCATCACCACCGATGAAGGGTGCTGTAAAACCAAGTTCGCGTTTCTGTCGAAGGAGCAGGCCAGCTTCTGGATAGTAGCCTGTGAAAAATACCACATCCGGTTTTGAGCCTTTGAGCTTGGTCAGCAAGGTGTTGTAATCTCTTTCACCAGGAGTGAGAGCATCAAAAAATACGATTTTGATATCTTTTTCCTTTACCAGAAGCGCTTTGGCTTCATTGGCAAGGCCCTTTGCATAGGTTGTATTATCATGAAGGATGGCCACATTTTTATATGCAAGTTTTTTTATTGTCTGTGCTGCAACTCTTCCCTGCTCATCATCTCTGGGGCAGGTTCTAAAGAAAAAATTGAGTCCTTTTTCAGACAGGCGGACTGCCGTAGAGCCGTTGGCAACCTGGATAATTTCGCTTTCATCATAGATAGTCTGTGTAGCCTCAGTCACTGAAGATCCATAAGTTCCGACAACAGCCACAACATCTCTTGTGGAAAGCCTCTGTGAAGCCAGAGCCGCAGTCCTTGGATCACCGGCATCATCTTCCGCTATTACTTCAACCTGCATTCCATTGATTCCGCCTGCCTTGTTAATATCTTCAGCCAGCAGATCAAGAACCTGTTTCATTTCCTGGCCCTCACTGGCCCAGGGGCCGGTCATGGGACCCATTAATCCAATCCTGACTGTCTTTCCAGCAGCAAAGACAGAACCCGTAGAAATCAAGCACAAAGCTAACGCAAGAATAAAAATCCTTTTCATACATTCTCCTCTCTTAGTTAATTTGATGACAATTCATCTGTTGAATAATCCATAGATTCTTAACAAAAATAAAAATATGTGTCAACTTTCTATTGCCTTCCCTCCACATTTTTTTCAATCATAAAATGATTGTGTTAAGTACCAGACCATATATTTTTTAACTTTTTTCGATAGATTGTCTGAATCAGAATTTTCAGAATTCTGTTCATTCTTTAATCCTGTAAATTCTGATTCAGAAATTTTTCACAGTATATTTTTTAATTTTTTTCCCAATGAAACAACTTTTTGACAATAATCCATTCCCCCTTTAAGAAAATGTCAATAAATTATTTGGTAGGTACTTATATTCTCTGAATTATGTCCATAACCTTGTCGAGTTCCTGCTCAAGTTTTTCAAAAAGGGGGATTATCTGTTCCGATTTTTGCCCCCCCTCTCTGGCAATACGCTCCAGTTGTTCTGCAAAATTCTGGCAGGTTTTCGCACTCATATTCATACATGTCCCTTTTAAAGAATGGGCATACAGAAGTATTCCATCCATATTATTATTGGCAATCGCCTGTCGAAGGTTTTCCAGCACTTTGGGTATTTCCTTGATAAATAACTTACAAAGTGTATCGAAAAGGACTTTGTTTCCGCCAAGGCGGCGCAGAATATCTTTTTTGTCAAGGACAGGGTCGGCGGCAGAGACGGTCTCAGCCTTTTTATTTCCTGCTGTTTCAGAAATAGCTGCGACGGCATGAGAAACGTGTCTGCCAATGATTGAACCCAGTTCGTAAAAATCTACCGGTTTACTGACAAAAGCATTCATTCCCGCTATCTCACATTTTTCTCTGAAATCGCTCAGGACGTGAGCTGTCATGGCTATAACTGGAATTTTGCTGTTTTCATGGCCTGCCTCACCATTACGTATCCGCTGCGTGGCTTCTATACCACTCATTCCTGGCATTTCCACATCCATCAGCACTAGATCGAATATATCTGATGAAAGAAGCTTCAAAACCTTTTTTCCATCAACAGCCGTAATCGGGATGTGTCCCATACGTGTCAGAAAACTTGAAGCGACTTTAGCATTAACCGGATTGTCCTCAGCCAGAAGTATTTTCAGAGCTTCGGAAGCCTGTCCTGATATCATGCTCCGTTGTTTATGGTAATCAGGCCGGATATTCTCCTTGTCGCCTGGCAAAAAATCTATTAAAAAAGAAAATTTACTGCCAGTGCCGACCTTACTTTCCACCCAGATCTGACCTTTCATCAATCCTGCCAGTTGCCAGCAGATAGACAGCCCCAGGCCTGTGCCGCCATATTTTCTGGTGGTTGAATCACTTGCCTGGCTGAAGCTTTCGAATATTTTTTCCTGCCTGTCTTTTGGAATCCCAATTCCAGTATCTGCTACGGAAAACAGGATTGAATAGTCCAGAGTTTTTAAATTTGAAACATTGGATACTGAGTTTTTCATATGAGAATCAACATGTTCGGAATACGAAAGTTCTTCCTTTGGGCTTTTCTGACACTTTGCCTTGACCGTAATGCCGCCGGTTTCGGTAAATTTAACGGCGTTGCCGATCAGATTGACCAGTATCTGCTTCAGCCGTACCTGATCTCCTCTGATGTACCGGGGTAGATCGTCCGCACGAACCAGATCAAGAAAAAGGCCCTGTCTTTCAACCTGAAAGGAAAAGATCCCGATAACCGAATCGAGAAGTTTGTGCAGGTCAAAATCAGTATTTTCGAGAGTTATTTTTCCTGCTTCTATTTTGGAAAAATCAAGGATGTCATTGATGATATCCAGCAGATGGTGGGCAGAATCTTTCACACTTTGAAGATTTTCGCTCTGCTCCTGATTGAGATTTGTCTGCAAGGTAAGATCTGTCATACCTATGACAGCGTTCATGGGCGTTCGAATTTCATGTGACATATTAGCCAGAAATTCACTCTTTGCTCTGTTTGCATTTTCAGCATCGCTCCTGGCTGCTCTCGCTTCCTCAAGCAGGCGGATGTTTTCTTTCTCCGTTTCCTTGCGCCTGGTGATATCGTCCTTGATTGCCACATAATTAGTGATATTACCTTCCTGATCTTTTACCGGAGATATTGTAGCGTATTCCCAGTAGATACTCCCATTTTTTCGCTTGTTTACAAATTCACCATGCCATACATTTCCACTGTTGAGCGTCTGCCACATTTTTTTATAGAATTCGGGCTGATGTTTTCCTGATTTCAATACACTGGGATTGTTTCCTATGGCTTCATTGAATGAATATCCTGTTGTTTCGGAAAAAGCAGGATTCACATATTCGATCATTCCCTCAAGATTGGTAATAACAATCGAGCTGGCACTATGTTCTACTGCCCGGGAAAGTTTTCGAAGTTTTACTTCCGCTTTTTTACGTTCATCGATTTCCTTTTCAAGTAGAAGGTTTTTTTCCTCAAAACGCTTCTGCATCTTTCTCAGTGCAAGATGTGTTTTGACTCGCGCCAGGACTTCTTCTTCCTGAAAAGGTTTAGTGATATAATCAACTCCGCCGACTGCAAATGCTTTCGTCTTACTGGCTGCCTGATCCAGGGCACTTATAAAGATTATCGGTATGTCACAGGTCTTTTCCTGCGCTTTCAGCTGCAGACATACTTCATAACCGTCTATTTCCGGCATCAGAATATCCAGAAGGATCAAATCCGGGAGAGAACTCAACGCAGATGACATAACCATTTTTCCGTTACGCAACTGCCGGACATTGTATCCTTCAGCTTTTAATATCATGGTCAGAAGGCGCAAATTCTCAGGTATGTCATCAACAATCAGAATTCTTGATTCTGATTCATCTATGTGTTGTTTTCTCATTTTTTATCTACCTCGTTTTTATATATAAGTTCCAGAATCTTGTCATGTTCATAATCATGAGCCAAAGTTGCTATGGTGTTGGCAGATTCAGCATCATGGGGACGAATTTTCTCGATCAGCACCTCAATCTCATCAGTATTTCCCCCAATAGCGGCTTGTTTCAGCTGCATCAGCAATTCGGGTGGAAGAGCAGTCAGTTCTTTCTGCATAACCTGTTCTTCAACGATAAGGGAATCCGTATGAGAGGAGTCAGGAAGATCGGAAGAATCGGCCAGCCCCACTTGAATATCGAATCTGAATATGGAACCCTGGCTCTCTGACATTTTTTCATCAGCCAGTCGAAAACTTCGAGATTTTGCAGATAAAATCTCTGAAGTCTGAGAATCTTTGGAAAAATCCGAAGGTTTAGGGCTGATTACGGTCATTTTCCCACCCATAAGCTGCACAAGACGGTAACTGACAGCCAGCCCCAGACCGGTACCTTCCTGCCATCCGTCTCCATGTTTTGTCTGTGCAAAGGCTTCAAAGAGGGTATCAGCTGCCTCAGCAGGAATACCTGAGCCAGCATCTTCCACTTCAAAACCAAGATGAGGTACAGACAAATTTTTGTAGCTTTTAACCCGTACTGCAACTTTACCTTCTCTGCTAAACTTCACAGCGTTGTCAAGTAGATTCTCCAGAACCTGGCGAAGCCTGTCTTTATCTGCCTTTACATACCGGGGCGTATTCGGAAAACATTTGAAGGTCAGCTGCAATCCTTTATCTTCTGCCCGAACACGTATATTTTGTTCCAGTTCGTCCAGAAAGCCGTATAAATCGAAACTTCGTTCCTCCAGCCTTATGCGGCCTGTTTCAATTTTAGACATGTCCAGTACATCTTCAATCATCTTCAAAAGATGTTCTCCGCTCTGGATGACAGTGTTGAGATTTTTCCGGTGTTCTGGATGGAGATGACGACTGCCGCCTGTCATACGGGAAAAACCGAGGACAACGTGAAGAGGAGAACGGAGTTCATGGCTCATGCTGGCCAGAAATTCACTTTTTGCCCTGTTGGCAGATTCTGCCGATTCCTTGGCTTTTTTCAGTGTGTCTTCATCTCGTCTGCGTCTGACATAGGCCAGTGCCAGGAGCCAGGAACAAATGATAATCAAAGGAAAAAGACTCAGGTTAAGTTGAACAAATCGACTCTCAGCATCTCGAAAAGCGTTTTTCAGAATTTCCGGCGGGATGTAGGAAATAATTTTCCAATAATAGGAATTCTCTGTGATTTGGCCATCCTGTATACTTGAAGCAGAAGCTTTTTCCGTGCCTGATTTTATGAGTCTCAGAGGATAAACTGTGGTGAAAGTGAACAGCCCCCTGTTATCAAAAAATTGTCCTGTTCGGTTATTGGAAATTGTCTGCCACGCTACTGGAAAGGCTTTTTGAAATGTTTTCTCTCTTTTTCCCTCATACATGAATCCCCATTGGTCTTCGGGAACAGGGCATTTCAACCAGAATCCGTCCCTATTTATCAGCATGAGTTCTCCTTTAGAATTGATATAAGTTTTCTCCAGGTTACGGATAATCTTTGCGCCGAAATAATTAAAAAGTATTATACCTCGCTTTCGTCCGTCAGAGTCAAAAACTGGTGTGCCTAAACGAATTATTGGTTTTAGAGGTATTTCGATTTTCCCGTATTCAACATTAAGATCTAAAGGAGAAATAAAAATTTCTTTCTGCTTGAGAACGAAGGTATCTCTAAAATAATATCGTTTGCCCTTGAACTGGAGGTTGTGGTCAGGAACGGCATATGCCTCTTTTTTGTTATAATTCACCCTGACAATTTCCATGCCGGTTTCATCAAGAAAACGTACCTGATTATAGAGCTTTTTTCCGGCAGCAAAGGAAGCAAATTCTTTTTCCAATGCTTTCCTATACTTTGTCTCACCGCTTTCTATCAAGTCTACCAGTTCATTGTTTTCGGCCATGACAATAAGATCGGATACGATTGTTTCAAAATCATGAGTGATGACGGTCATAAGCATGGATATGGTATTATGCTCACTAGTCTGGATAAACTTTGTCTGAGCTTTGATTTCAGCAAAGTATATCAGTATCGTGACCACGATTATAATCATTGCCAGGGGCAGCAAGACAATCAGAAAGTATCTGATAAGCTCTTTCCAATTTTTCTTTGTAATAATTCCTGTTTTATTCATCAGTTTTTCCTTACAAAAATCTTAGGAACCCGGCACGAATAATTTTTTCCGGATCAATTTCAAAATTTCTTCATAATCAAAATCAGAGATCAACGCAGCGAGTGCATCAGCCAGCACAACATCGTAAAAACTTATATCTTCTGTCAAGCTTACAGCCCTGTCTGTATCACCCTGCACTGATGCCCGCTCCAGTTCGATTAGTAATTCATCCGGCAAAGCATCTGAACATTTAGATAGATCCTCATCTGGCTTATTCTTTTCAAATGATTTTCGGGTCAAAGATTTGACATCTTTCTCATATACATACCGAACTCCGATATGCCGATGTATCACCTCAAATATCTCCGATGCCTGAAACGGTTTACGTACAAAATCATCGCAGCCAGAGGACATGATAGCCCCCTGCCTTTCTTCAAACGCACTGGCTGTCACGGCAATTATTGGCGTGATCCGGCCTTTTGGAGTACTCTTGATTATTTTAATTGCTTCATAACCGTCCATGACAGGCATCCGCATATCCATACAAATAAGATGGGGTTCCCATTCTTCCCAGATTTCAACTGCCTCTCTGCCATTTGCTGCTTCCCGGACTTCAAAACCGAGCGGTACAAGTAATCTGTTCAGCAGCAATCGATTATGTTCTATGTTATCAACGACCAGAATCTGGTACTGAGGCTGATCCGCCTCCAGAGCGATGACGCGTTCTGTTGTTTTCTTGTCTTCTGGTAAAACATTTTCTACCTTTTCAGCCTGAATTCTGAATCTGAAAACACTTCCTCTGTTAATCGTACTTTCAACAGTGAGTTCTCCACCCATTATTCTAACAAATTCCTGACTGATGTGCAATCCAAGGCCAGTCCCTTCCTGAGATTTTATTCCAGTTCTGGTCTGTATAAAGGGTTTAAAGATATTTTTTAATTCTTCTGGAGCAATTCCGGGGCCAGTATCTTCAATCTCAAAGATAAGCAATATATCCGAAGTTTCAGAAAGATTGGAGCTGTTCCTTACCTGCAACCGGATACTGCCTTTTTTTGTAAATTTCACAGCATTATTGAGCAGGTTGATCAAAACCTGTCTCAATTTACCCTCGTCTGTCTGTATATATTGAGGCAGGCTGGCATTGTAATCGACTATCAATTCCAGTCCCTTTTCTTCGGCTTTCAGGCAAAATAAATTTTTCATATCATCCAGCAGACGATAAATATCGAATTTTTCCTCACTGAAAACGATACGGCCTGCATTGATTTTGGACATGTCAAGCACATCGTTGATCAAGTTCAGCAGGTGCTGTCCGCTGCGAAGAATGATCGCCAGATTCTCTTTTTCCCTGCATGGTATTGAACGATTTAGATCCATCACCTGTGCAAATCCTATAATTGCATTCAGCGGAGAGCGGAGTTCATGGCTCATATTGGTAAGAAAGGTACTTTTTGCCTGGTTTGCAGTTTTGGCTGTTTTTATAGCTTTCTGCAAAGACGCTTGGTTTTGTTTCAAATTTCTGAACAAAAGATTATACGGTTTTGCAAAGCCTGTTTCTATAATGGCTTTGTATATGAGATAGAAAGAAATTATTTTGAAGAAATGGCCGACCATATTGGAAAAGCCATAGACACTGATGTAAAATGTGAATGACAGTTCAGAAATAATTTTCATAAAAATTGAAAACATCACCAGATTAACTACGTAAGGATCAAAGCGATTGCGCTGTCGAAACAGCATAAACAAAACTATCGAAAAAATAAGGGAAATGATATATTCACTGATAATCTTGAAACCTGTCAGTCCGATTCCTTCTATAAAACAGTTCGGAAAAACTCTTCCAAAAGAGGCAGCTGTCAAAATAATAAAAACGGCACTATACAAGGAAAGCACACAGTACGGTCTGTATCTTTGCCTTGATGCGAAAGGTGCGATCAAAAAAGAAATGCTTTCAAGGTATCGTGAAGATATCCAGAACTGAGTCGGCAGATTGGCATCATAACCTGGAAATATATTCATTCCTTTATATGCAAGGGTATGGAGCAGATCAAGTCCTGCTACAAACAGAAAGGCAATCCCAATGAAACAAAAGTAATCGTTATCCATAATTTTTTTTGCATTCCAGACAAGCATAAATATACCAGAGGCTATAACTATGCTGAAGAGTTCGGAAAGCGTATGAAAAAGCAGAAAATTATAATGGCTGATAAAGTACAGTCCTGACAGGATCAAGATGCCAGGTAAAATATTTATAAAAATATCTTTATGAAAAATTCGATCTGCCATGCCAGTTATTCTTCCGATTTTTCAGCAAATTTTTGTACAGACATCTCTTTCTCATTTTTCTCTAACAATTCCTGGATGATATCGAAACGATACTGTTCGAGCAGATCTGCCAGGAAGTCAGCCAGTATTTCGTCCTTTTCTCTGATCTGCTGAATGACTGCATTTGATTTTTCAGGGTCGGTAACTCTCGTTGCGGTCTTTAAATCTATGTACCACTGATCAGGCAGGGCTTTCAGCCTGTCGGAAATCAGTGCGCTTTCTATCGTGCTGGCTTTGGATATACGGAGCTGATCAGATTCAAGAAGCACTACATCAGGAGAAATCTGCCTGATCATATTGTTATCTAATGCTTCAGGCAGACTGACTTGAATGTCAAAAGTAAACACTGAACCTCGGCCAGGTTCACTGCCTGCACTTATTTCGCCGCCCATCAATTGCACATATTTCTGGCTGATTGACAGCCCAAGCCCCGTACCCTTGCGAGATTTTTTGCCCTCTCTGGCCTGGATAAAAGGTTCAAATATATTGGGTAGTTCATCGCGGTCAATGCCTAAACCCGTATCCTCTACTTCAAAATAAATTGATTGCTGGTTGCCGGTTGCTGGTTGCCGGTTGCTGGTTGCTGCAAGTGACAATCGACAAATGACGCTCCCTTCATTTGTAAATTTGATCGCATTGCTGAACAGATTTATAAGAACCTGGCGCAGTTTGGTTTCATCTGTTCTGACATATCGGGGCAAGTCAGAGGCAAGATAAAAATCGAGACTCAAAGCCTTTTCATCCGCTTTCAGACGGAACATATTTCTCATATCATCCATCAAGGAATAAATATCAAAATCTTCTTCTGCCAATGTTGCATTGCCTGCATTTATACTTGACATATTCAGAACATCATCTATGAGAGACAGCAGGTGTTCCCCGCTGCGATGAATAACGTCCAAATTTTTTTGATACTCCGAAGAAAGATTTTTATCCCGGGCCATGATCCGGGAAAAACCAATAATTGAATTGAGAGGAGACCGGAGTTCGTGGCCCATGTTGGCGAGAAATGCACCTTTGGCTTTACTGGCAGTTTCTGCTGTTTCTTTGGCTTTTACCAGGGCATCCTGCATATTTGCCTGTTCTGTTATATCTGTTGAAGTGCTGACCATTCCCTTATGCTCTCCGTTCTTGTCATGAATCAGCCATGTTTTTGTCTCAAAAATATGTTCTGTGCCGGATTTGTCGTAATTGACAACTTTTCCCTGCCATTTTCCATCTGACAAGGTTTTCTTGATAATTTTATTCTGAACAGCAGTGTACTCAGGACTTTCTCCTAAAACACAAACTGTTTTGCCGATCACTTCTTCCTGTGTTTTCCTGAAAGATCGTACCGCAGCCTGATTGATATAAGTGATCCGCCCTTCCATATCAGTTGAAAAAATCGAATCTTTTATCTGATCCATAAGCATAGCCTGAAAATGCAATTTTGCATTTTTCTCTTCCAGACATTTTTGCAGCTTACGCAAATTCAGATGTGTCGTGATTCTCGCCAGAACCTCTTCTTCCTGAATCGGTTTTGTTACGTAGTCCAGGCCGCCCGATTCAAATCCTTTCAGCTTATCCGAAGTTTCGGAAAGAACAGTCATAAAAAGGACAGGAATATCTTTGGTAAATTCATCTGCTTTCAAACAGCGGCAGGTTTCAAATCCGTCCATACCCGGCATGAGTACGTCCAGTAAAATAAGATCTGGTTGGGAAAATCTTGCCCGTTCCAGACCTGCTTGGCCATTTCGTGCAACAATGGTTATAAAATCATTATCGTTAAGATGCTTGGCAATAACCTTGATATTCGTGATATTGTCATCAATGATCAAGATAATGCTCTTCTGATTTTTTGTTGTGATATTCATCGATTTTCCTCCATATCCCTACGGGATAAAAAATCTTAACCTGCTAAAATCTTGATTCCAGCTTCAATTGTAATCTGTTGTAAACAAAATTACAAGCAAGAGCTTTAAATCAATAAAATAATCTCATTTCTGCTAAGGGAATTCATAGCAATTTCAGTATACCGAATGTCATTTATCCATTAATAGCCTTACCATGTCCAAAATTCGCTCATCCTCAAATTCTTCGGCAAATGCCCTCAGTTTCAGGGTAAAGGGAACATATTTTTCATCCAGTTCGCCAATATAAACAGCCCGTTTTTCTATCATATCCATGCTGCCAAATCGGGCAAGTTCATACAATATCTCCAGTTCATCCAGAGGAGGTGGGATGATTTTAGAATCATCTGCAAGTGATTCTGATTTTTCATTCGTCTTTTCCGAGTCCCTGATATCCTCATAAATCCACTCCAGTTTCATATACTTTTCCATAAACTCGAACAATTTTTTGATACTGACCGGCTTTGACAGAAAGGCATCACAGCCGGCAAATCTGCTTTTTTCCTGATCTACCTGAATTACACTGGCCGAAACCGCTATGATAGGCGTTTTTTGGAACCCCTGTATCTTCCGTATTTCAGAAACTGCTTCAAATCCAGTCATTATGGGCATGACCATATCCATCAGGATAAGATCGGGATGAAGTTTTTGAGCCAGTTCTACGCCTTCCTTTCCGTTATCAGCCAGAGCAATATCAAACCCTATATCCTCTAACAGAGTTAACAGCATCAGACGATTTTCCTCTACGTCGTCCACAATAAGAATTTTTCGACATTGTCCTTGATAGCCGGTCACCTGACGGGTTTCAGCGAAACACTGTTCAGATGTTGCTTTTTTCAGTGTGGGCAGAAGAATTTCAAACCAGAAAATAGTCCCTCTGCCATAATCGCTTTTTACCTGAACCTCTCCCCCCATAAGATTGACCAGTTGACGGGTGATTGAAAGCCCCAGTCCCGTCCCCTCTGTACGTTTTTTTACATCGCCAGCCTGTTCGAAAGGTTTGAATATTCTGGAAATCTCTTCGGGAGTCATGCCAACACCAGTGTCTTGAACCTCAAATTTGCAAGAAATCCTGGTTTTGTCAAAAATCCGATTCCGGACTCTTAATGTGACACTTCCCTCACTCGTAAACTTGATCGCATTGCCCAGCAGATTCAGCAGTATCTGGCGCAGACGTTTCTGATCGACAAGGACTGCGGCAGGCAGATTATTACAGATATCGAAAATAAATTCGATATTCTTCTGTCGTGCGCTCATCCGCATGATGCTGGCTACGCTGTCCAGAAAATCAGGCAGGCCAACCAGACCAGGATAAATTTCCAGTTTTCCGGCTTCAACTTTTGCCAGATCAAGAATATCATTAATGAGAGTAAGAAGATGCTTACCGCTTTTGTCGATGACATTCAGGCCGGTGATCTGGTCGATAGTAAGATCCCGGTTTCGTTTGAGAATGCTGGCATAACCCAGAATGCCGTTTAAAGGGGTACGAAGTTCATGGCTCATATTAGTCAGGAATATACTCTTTGCATTGTTCGCAGACTCAGCGTCATTTTTTGCATGGGTCAAAGCAGACATGGTCTGATGAAGTCGTTCTATCATTCTGTTAAACGTTGCGGCAAGAGTTCCGATTTCATCTGACGACGTAATATGAACATGAGCATTCAGATCGCCTTTTTGAATTTGTCGGGCAGTCCTGGTTAAATGTATCACAGGTTCGATAATGTTTCTGCCTGTAAAAACAGCCAGT
This sequence comes from Desulfobacterales bacterium HSG16, assembly GCA_030377965.1. Classification (GTDB taxonomy): domain Bacteria; phylum Desulfobacterota; class Desulfobacteria; order Desulfobacterales; family HSG16; genus JAUCGE01. The sequence continues at coordinate 4,080 of JAUCGE010000024.1, read as the reverse complement.
ATGATCCCTAGGAGAAGAGCTGCTGTTCCTCCAGCCAGAGTCAGCATACGTGCAAAGTCAAGAGCTTGAATTCCTTTGGTTAAATCGGCTTTTAAAAATTCCTGCTTATTGTCTGTCATTTCCAGCAGCAGACGCTGCATTTTTTCGACCAGAGGCGAAACTTCGATTTTAAAAAGATGTAAATCTTTCCTCCATCTTTCACTGTCCATGACTGCAAAAACATATTCAGGAATCTGCTTCAGCAACTCTGTCCGCGAACGGGCAATAATTTCCAGAACAGCCTGTTGTCTCTGGGACAGCCTTTTTTTCTGTCTGACAATCTGCTTCCAGGTATTTTCATTATTAATCAGGTTAGCATTATACTCAAAACGAAAATTGGGATTTCTGGTTGTAACAAACATTCGCAGACCAGAAAACATCTCTGTGAAAGAATTTTGCAGCTCGGATAAATCTTTGAGTATCAGATTGTTTTGAACTGACAGGTCTGCTTCTGCCTGAACTCGAAGGATTTGTTTCACATTAACAACGACTTTTGCTGTCAATTTTGCGCCAGTTGTATTCAACCATGCATAGGCCGGTTCCCGCATCATCCTGTTGTCTCTTAAATTGAAGAGTTTTTCAGGTAGGATATTCCATTTTTCATAAGCATCCATCAGTTCGTTGCAGCGACGCCTGTTTTCAGGATTAAATCCGGGCATCAAGTTATTCATTCGTTCTAAAACAATTAAAAAGTCTTCTCTGGTCTGATTATAGTCGTCAATGAAACGTGAATCACCCAGCGCCAGATAACCACGCACATCACCAAACATTTTAAGGATGCAGGCTTGTGCGCGGGAAACTGCGAGCATTGCCGGAACTCGGCGTAAGCTTGTATTTTCAATTGTGGAAATTGCGCCACTGCCAGCGAAATAGTTCAAAGTAACTACTAACAGAGTCAGCATTACCAAGGCTCCGAACCCTGTTGCCAGTTTATTCCGAATACTCATGTTCCGAAATATTGCCAGAAACTGTCTGTATGCTGACTTTACAGGCATCACAAATTGTTTTAGTGTCATGGCGTTTTTTTCCAGTCCTTGATTTTCCAGTCCTTGATTTTTCAGTCCTTGATTTTCCAGTCCTTAATTTTCCAGACGACAGCATCCCAGGGTGTCAGCTCAATGCCTTCAAGAGTGTTGCTGGCAGCATTGATCACAGCCTTATTTACCAGCGGGATACGTACCACTTCGTCAACAACCATGTCGTTTAACCTGATAATAAGCTGCCGTCGTTTTTCAGGATCTGCCTCTATAATGGATTGCTTATACAGATTGTCATACTCAAAATTTGCCCAGCGTTCAAAGTTATGCCCTTTAAAATTATTGGCTTTCCTGGGTATGAAATCAGAATGCCATCGCTTCATGTAGGATAGCGGGTCAGGGGAAGAATTGCCGCTATAGTACTCTTGAAGATCCGCATAGAAAAATCTGACTCTATCTTCATTACTTGCATCTTTACTAAAAAAAATACTTGATTCTATGGCTCGAAGGTCTACTTCGATACCAATGGAATTTAATCCGCGTTTCACAATCTCCTGGATCTGCTGACGGAGGGGGGTTATCGTAGTCTGATAGCGCAATCTCAGCCTGACCCCTTTTTTATCACGGATACCGTCTCCGTCATGATCTTTCCAGCCCGCGTCTTCCAGAAGCGCTGCCGCCTTTTTCAAATCAAATTCATAATGAGGATTGGAAGAACGATAGCCTGTCGGAGAGACCACCACGTTTCTTGCCGGACGGCCTGTTTTACCATAAAGCGCTGCAATAGTGTCCCGGTCAATCGAATGTGCAATTGCCTGTCTGACCCGCTTGTCTCTGAAGAAAGGATGAGGATATTTCAAGCTTGAATGCTCACCATCCTTGACATCCCATTTCGGATCAGTGGAATTAAGCATTATAAACTCCACATCAGAACCAAATAACTGCATGATCCGCCCTTTGTCACCTGTCTCAAGGCGTTTTAAAGTTTCAAAGTTTATTTGAAGGTCAAATGCAAAATCAGCCGTACCATCCATCAATACGGCCTGACCTGTCGAAGCAGCATCACCACCTCCCCGTAGTTCAATTCTGGAAAAAGCAGGCTTTCCCGGTTCACGAAAAAATGGATTTGACTCATATACGGCCTTGATCATACTGACCACATTACCCCCGATAATCAGTGTTTCTTCAGTTAAAAATTCAACCAGACGATAAGGTCCTGTGCCGACAGCCTGTCTGTTAAATGCATTGTCAGAAAAACCTGTTTTCATGACAGGCTTAAAAATATGACGAGGGATAATCATGCCATATTTTCCAGTAAACGGTAATGCCCAGGTAGAATTCGGCATCTTAAAATTCAGTTTGACTGTACATGTGTCAATTTTTTCGATATTTTGAATTATGGAATAAATAGCTTTGAAGGATTGATCCACATTGTGTTTTGAGTTCATAATGTATTCGTAGGTAAAAATAACATCATCGGCGGTAAATGCTGTTCCATCAGCCCAGAGTATTCCCTGTTTGAGCTTCCATATGACAGATTTTCTATCGGCTGACAGCCCTCCATTTTCCAAAGAAGGAATCTTAGCTGCCAGAATGGGAATCAGTCTGCCATCTATATTAAAAGTTGCTAAGGGTTCATAAATGAAACGACACGCCTCAATATCTTTATAAGCTCTGTTTTTATACGGCAAAATTGAAACAGGAGCCTGCCAGTAGAGCATACGCAGAGTGTCAGCCACATCTTTTCCCTGTCTGACAGTTTCAATGCTGCCAACCGTCTTCCCGGCAGTATGACCAATAGAAATAGAAGTGGCCGTAACAATTATCATGGCCAGAGAAAACTTAATGGCCGTGGATGAAATAAATTCCACAACCTTGCTTGCTTTTGAACCTGTTTTCTGCGTTGCATTGTTGGGTACAGACAATAAGTATTCACCCATATACGCCGTAAAACCGATCCAAATTCGGCGCAATCTTATGGCATTAATTCCATCCAAGACCCTAAACACCAGACACATTATTTTCCGCAGTGGAAAAATTTTGAATTGTTTCTTCATTTTATTCTCCTTTTTTTGTTTGATGTTCCTTTTTTTCGGCTTGACATCCGAATTTTCCGGCCTGATACTTGAAATTTCCGGCCTGATACTTGAAATTTCCGGCCTGATACTTGAAATTTCCGGCCTGATACTTGAAATTTCCGGATAGATTCAAAAATTGAAATATTCAATCAACATGCCAATTTAACAATATTTTTTAAAGTGTGCAATAACATTCTGACAGCCGGAGCTTGGAAACGAAGGCTTTCATTTCATATGCAGAGACTTGCTTTTTCAATGAATATAAGGGATAATCATTAAATCTATATATTGGAAATGTACTGCAAAGAACAGCATAGTACCATAAAGAGAAAAGGAACGCATCCTGATGTCTGAAACCTTTTATGTACATCCCACAGCGGTGATCGACCATGATGTGATTATCGGGGAAAAAAGCAAGATCTGGCATCATGTTCATGTCAGGGAACACTCTCGAATAGGGAAAGAATGTGTGCTGGGCAAAGGGGTATATATCGATACCGGGGTCACGATAGGAGATTATGTCAAAATCCAGAACGGAGTATCCATTTACAGAGGAATCGTCATAGAGGACAAGGTTTATATAGGGCCGAATGCCACATTCACCAATGACATGTATCCCCGTTCTGTCTCACCGGACTGGGAGATAATTCCGACATATATAAGAAAAGGGGCTTCCATCGGAGCAAATGCCACAATTTTATGCGGAATCGAGATCGGACATTACTCAATGATTGGCGCAGGTTCAGTTGTGACAGACGATATCCTGCCTCATGCTCTTATGATGGGCAATCCAAGCAGGCTGAAAGGATTTGTATGCGAATGCGGAAAACTGCTCAAATCCCAGACCAGGGATGGAATGCGTTTTGCCTGTGAAATCTGCGGCAAAAAATATAACCATATCTTCAATGATACAGACTCCTGACACACTTTGATTAAAAGGCATTAGCTTGTTTTTGGCAAAAGGCTGCCAATAGTCTGCGATATGG
>JAUCGE010000164.1 GCA_030377965.1 Desulfobacterales bacterium HSG16 | reverse complement strand
CTCCATGTCCTTAGAAATTTAAATAATTGGATAATTTACTATTGCTGAATACCTAACTCAGGAAAAAAGAGAGGGATAAAATGAAACATTTAATTCAATGGAGTATTTTTACTGCGATTTTCCTTACGGCTTCCATCAGCTTTCCTGCACAGAGACAAGCTCCAACTTTTCCGGATAATACAAATGCGACAATAAACCTTTCAATCCAACCGGAAAATGCAGGAAAGATTACAAGCGACATATCAGAACTGGATTGCCCTGGCAGTTGCAGTAAACTTTTGGAACTCAGTACATTGGTGGAACTGCATGCCTATTTCAATTCAGGTTACGAGTTCAGCCACTGGGAAAAGATAGCAACACAGGACTCGACTGATGTTGAATTTATTTTGACATCTGACATTAACATTACTTTGACAAAAGATATTTATGTGACAGCGGTATTTGTGCCGATTACCGATCCGCAGCTTTTGACCGTGTCAGTATCTCCTGCAAACAGCGGAGTTGTTTATACATGGCAGGGCAGCATCTATTGCCCGGACAACTGCGAAGAAAATTTTCCTAAAAATTCCCAGGTCACTGTGGAGACTATTTACAACTCTGGTTTTGAGTTCGATCACTGGGAAGGAGCTGCATCAGGTTCGGAAAGTGCCTATACGGTCACTATGGACACAGGCAGACATGTAACAGCAGTCTTTATTCCCCTCAAAAATCCGAAAAAACTGACTGTCTCAATATCACCGGAAAGGTCTGGTTCCGTCTCCACATATCCGGGAGCTATATATTGCCCTGAAATATGTTCCGAAGAATTTCCGGAAAATGCCGAAATCAGCCTGACACCTGAATTCCAGCCCGGTTTCGAGTTCGACCACTGGGAAGGAGATATTGAAGGGACAAGCAAAAATCCTGCGATAATCATGAATGCGGACAAAAATGTGACAGCGGTATTCATGCCAATACAAAATCCCAAAATTTTCAATATCACGATTACACCGGAAGGGGCCGGCTCAGTTCACACCCAACCGCCCGGTATCAAATGCCCGGGGGATTGTTCCGAGGAATATCCCATGCAAACTCTGGTCGGGATAAATGCCGTATTTAATACCGGATATGAATTTGATCATTGGGATTATGAATTTGACCACTGGGATGGAGGAGCAGAATCAGAAAACAGTGCAAACAGTATCATCATGAACGCTGATAAAAACTTAATTGCCATATTCAAAACTACTGTCGAACCCCAGAAAATGACCGTGACCATAGAGCCTGAAGGAGCGGGAAGTGTTTATTCGTACCCCGGAGATATTAACTGCCCCGATAAACAATGCTTAAACGAATTTCCAAAATCTTCCGAAATCTATCTTACCGCCAGCTTCATGCCAGGCTATGAGTTTGATCATTGGGACGGAGATGCAAGCGGAACGGGACATGAAACTAAATTATTGATGGACAGTCCGAAATCTGTCACAGCAGTCTTCAAAAAGGTGGAAACTCCTCAGACTCTGACTGTTGCCATAGAGCCTGAAGGAGCAGGAAGCATCCACTCATACCCCGGAGATATTACCTGTCCGAGCAGTAAATGCACAAGTGAATTTCCCGAATCTTCGGAAATCATTCTGACCGCTGATTTCATGTCGGGCTATGAGTTCGATCACTGGGGCGGGGATGCAAGCGGTTCGGCCAATCAAACAGTCCTGATAATGGACAGCCCAAAATCGGTTACAGCAGTCTTTAAAAAAATGGAAATGCCCCAAAAACTAACTGTAACCATTGAACCTGAAGGAGCAGGAAGCATTCATTCGTACCCTGGAGATATTAAATGCCCGAGCAATAAATGCGAAAGTGAATTTCCCGAATCTTCGAAAGTCATGCTGACCGCTGATTTTAAGCAGGGCTATGAATTCGATCACTGGGGCGGGGATGCAAGCGGTTCGACCAATGAAATAACCCTGCTGATAGACAGTTCAAAATCGGTTATAGCTGTCTTTAAAAAAATGGAAAGCCCCAATACCCTGACTGTATCTGTCGAACCTGCGGACTCCGGTTCTGTCCATTCTTATCCCGGAGAAATTGCATGTCCGGGCCGGTGCAGCGAAGAGTTTCCGGAAAACAGCAAAGTATCGCTTACTGCCACACCGAAACCAGGTTATGAATTCGACAGATGGGGCCAGGACGCAAGTTCCACAACGATTTCAACGGAGATATCCATATCATCGGCCAAAAATGTAAAAGCGATATTCAAGCCAGTGGAAGAACCAAAAACCCTGACAGTGGAAATATGGCCTGATAAAAAAGCAGGGACAGTTCATTCCTGGCCAGCCGGAGTCGAATGTCCTGGAATCTGTTCTTCAACCTTTGCCAGATCTGCTTCCATAGAAGTGATTGCCTCGCCTTCCCCCGGTTACCAGTTCGACAGATGGGAAGGGGATTCATCGGATACAGGGCCTAAAACAATCTTAAAAATGGATGATGCAAAATATGTAAAAGCCGTATTTTCCAAAATCGGCGCATCATATCTCATGACCGTAGATGTATTACCGAAAGGAGCAGGCTGCATAAATTCCTGGCCAGCTGGTATAGATTGTTCAAACACATCAAATGAATTCGCACTCAACGAAACCATAAACCTTACTGCAACTCACTTTGAAGAATATGAGTTCGATCACTGGGAAGGTGATGCTTCAGGGACAGGACCCGGTGCAACCATAAAAATGGACGGGCCTAAAAATATCATAGCTGTGTTCACGCCCATCAGTAATCCCCAGAAGTTGACGGTCAGTGTCTATCCTCCAGAGGCCGGTTATGTGACATCCTGGCCTGAAACAATTTCATGCCCGGACAATAAATGCAGCGGCAGTTTCTCATTGAACGAATCTGTGTCCCTGACCGCAAAGAGTCTACCCGGTTATTCCTTTGATCATTGGGAAGGGGATGCTTCGAGCAGCACATCGGAATCCGCTGCTATAATAATGGATGGAGACAAGACGGCAAAGGCAGTATTCATTGAAATCCGGGTCGAAATGAACCCGCCGGACGAATCTGTGATTTCCGAGGATAGAGTAACCCTTACTATAAATTCATGGTCAGGTTCTGAGGGTCGCGGTTCGGAATATCGACACATAGCGACTCACTGGCGTATCCGAGGTTGGGAAAATGTGTATAATGCGCCCGAATATAACGCATCTTTCACTTCTACTGGAACTGCGGGTTCAGAATTAACACAGCATGTTGTCACTGACTTGAAAACCGGGTTCAAATATGTGTGGAAAGCAGGATACAAACTTTCCTCCGGCAGCATTTTCTGGACACACGAATCTAACTTTAAAGTCGGAACATCGGTTACAGCGCCTTTGATCAGAATCGATTCGGGTACAGATGGTCAGACCCTGAAAATGGTCTCTTTTACGCACTGGCCGGATAATCCCGATTCCAAAAGCATATTCGGATCTATAGTGAAAGATAAATATGGCGATGATTTCAGGATAGGTACATATAACCCTGAAAAATACGGATATGACGAATATGGATCAGGCCTTAAAATAATACCTGGATGGGGTTGCTGGTTTCTTGCCAGAAATGGCATGGATATCGTAATTGAAGGTGTTCAGGTTTACAATGGAGACGATGATATTTACGTTCCCACACGCTACAGTGCAAGTAATCTGGATGGCTGGAACATGATAGGCAGTCCCAATGCCTTTGATTATGACTGGGAAAAAATCAAGATAGTGGTCTATGACTCGGCAGGCAATATTGTCAGCGAACCTAAAAAAATCGGCGATTTTGCCAAAAACAATTCCTATATTGAAAAACAGATTTTCAGGTGGGAAAACAGCGATTACGAGTCTGCCACATCCTGGATCATTCGCCAGAATGAGGCATATTTCATAAAAGTCAAAATGAATAATGTCTATCTTGTCTTTTCACCAGACGCAAGATCGACAGAGGTAAACACTCCGCGCTCATCCATGAAACGGCAGGAGATGACATCCGACAATTCGTACCTTGCGCCGCCTGCTCCTCCCACAGGTCTTTCTACGGATAAAATAGATGGAACTGCCGGCTGTTTCATAAATACCGCAGTAAATCGTTAAGCACACAGACAAAGGCGGCTATTCAAGAAAAAGGCCGCCTTTTTCAAAAAAAGGAATAATTTCAAAAAAAATGACCGGCAGAAACAAGTATCCAAAACAAATCTCTAAAATCTCAAAAAAAGGAATGACAAAATGGTGGCAGTCCCACGAACAGATCAGAAAAATATGAGCATGAGTAACAAAGGCATGAAACTTCTTTTGTTTATAATCATAACTATTTATGCATCCACCAGCATCGGGCATGCACGGAGCTATAAGATCGGTATCACTCCCTGGGCTGGATGCTCCCCATTTAATATCGCTGAAGCAAAAGGATTCTGGTCCGAAAGCGGCATATATGTCGAAGTAGTCAGTTATAAGAACACCAAAAAAATGATAAAAGCTTTAAAATACAGACGTGTCCATATGATCTATCAGATGATGGGAACACTCGTTGATTTATATATGAAGGGAGTCCCCATCAAGATCATTGCTGAATCCTCCTGGTCTAATGGCGGCGATAAAATCATCGTTAAAAAAGGAGTTGATATTACCAGCTTGAACCAAGAAAAATTCGGCCTTTATCTCAATGATCCGTCGGTATTGTTTTTTGCCCACAAATATCTATCTTCCCAAAATCTCAAATCAAAAAATTTCCAATTCTCACAAGCCGAACCCGAAAGCCTGGTAAAAGATTTCATTGCAGACAAATTCAAGGCTATCGTAATTTATAACCCCTTTGTCCTCAGTGCCGAAAAGGAAGGAAACGGCAGTATGGTGGCTACATCCGCAGATTTTCCTGGATGCATGCCCGAAGGTATGGCCGCAAGAATAGATGTTTTAAACGCTATTCCCAATAAAGATATGATATCCATACTCACAGGGCTGATAAAGGCTGTCAGATGGTTGAAAGATGAAAACAACGCTGAAGAATTCAAACATATTTTAAATTCCAGAACTTTCGATGGCTACCCTGATCTTTCCAATGATGATATCAAGGTGATGTTAAATGACTTGAAAATTCATGATCCAGCACAAATGGCAGAAAGAAACAAGGACAACGGAGGGCTTTATAATTATCTGGGAGAATTGAAACAAATGCTTAAAGCAAACAATATGCTTAAAAAAGACTTCGACCCGAAAAAGATATTCGATAATAAGAATATCATGGAAGCACTCAAAGCCAGATAATTTTTTGCATTTGATTGTACCTTTTTTAAAACTGAACAGTTTCAACGGTTTCCTCCTGCCTGCTCGAATACTGATCTTGTGGGCAAGCGGAAACCGATGTGCGGATTAAAGCAGTAAAGCAATGTTTTCATTCGAGAGAAATTCCCAGTTCCTTTAATTTTGCCTCCATTTGTTCGGCCCGCTGTCTTTCCCTGTCAGCCCGCCGTTTTTCTTTTTCTTTCTCCTGTCTTTCCTTGTCAGCCTGTTGTTCCGCTTTATCAGCCCGATGTTTTTCCTTATCTGCCCTCTGCTTTTCCTTTTGATATGCAGGCAGCATGTAGTCATGATAAATATCATCATCCACCAGTTCATCCAAAGGAGGCTGTTGATACAGATCGGAAATCCGAAACTGGAAACCTGGAAGGGTGATGGATTTTACAATTCCTTTTGTGTCGAGGTTTTTATATTTTCCGTTTTTATCGAGTCCATAAAATTCGGTTTGAGATTTTCGGGCATCCAGAATGTAATATTCTTGCACACCGACTCCCTCGTATTCTTTTTTCTTGTCAACCGCATCCCGCTTTATTTCCTTTAAGTTAGAGTGGGACAATGATTCGATACATAGATCAAATGTACCGGAGTAAGTGCAGTCATCTTCGTCATACGTTATGGGGTTAGTATCTAAAATCACGGAAAGATCTGGTCTTCGGATGCTCGTTTTATGGGGAAGTGCCAGACGAAAACCAATGTCAAGGCCAATGGTTTCGCCGATGGGAAATGCTGTAAAATAACTTTCCAGAATTTTGCAGAACCATCGATAAACTTTCCATCCTTTAATGTCTGACATAGGTTTCTCCTCCAGATAGCCGTTGTTCCATTCATAAGTAAAATCCAGATCATGATAATATTTTTCCCAGTATTCGGCCTCTGACACAGCCAGTCCGTCTTTGGACAGTTCATTTTCCGAGAAAGGAGATTCTTCATGTCTTTCACTATATGTATGATCATTTTGAGATAGTGCCTGCAATGCCTGTAATGTACTCATGATTTCCTCCGTAAACCGGCTTTCGGTTTCGTTTGCATGGACAAGACAGCTTTGTTGTCTGTTATGCCTGTTATTATAGTGATTCTCCTCCAATTTGTCCGAAGAGTCAAATAAAAAAGCAAAGAAGCGAGATCATCTTATGATCCGGTTGATATTGATCTGCATTATCGAATCTCGTTTTCTGACTCTATCCTGACAGCGATAAAAAAAATTTCTCCCATTTCATTTTTTCCTTGACATCCCCGAAATGAAGTTTTAAGTGGAAAACACCGTTCACTTTTTAAAACTGTGGCTTTTTTTAATTGAATCAAAATTATTTAAGGCTAAAAAATTAACAAAAAAGATTTAAAGGAGAATTATCTTGGCAAAAAAATGCGTGTTACTGGTATGTATGTTCGCCCTGTTTTCATTGACCGCTTATGCGACTGAACCTGTTTTTGAAACCTATGTGGCTCTCGGAGACAGCTTGACACATGGATACCAGAGTGGTTCAGTGGATGAAACAAGACAGCCATGCGGGTATGCTTCTCTGCTGGCAGAAAAAATGGGAACCGAATTCAACCTTCCTCTACTCAAGTTTCCCGGATATATGGTAAATATCGAAGATGTGGGAAAAGGCAATATAAGCTGGTGGAAATATTACTATCCCCTGGTCGGTGGAGTAAGGGTTGACGGCTACAGAAATCAGGACAAAATTAATAACTTCGGTATTACAGGAGCCACAGCCGCTGAAGCCATGACTCATTACGGCAGTGAAGGCGGATTTTTCGAACTGGTTCTCGGCAAAAACGGTGATCCTGCGCTGGATCAGGCTCTTGCCAAAAATCCTACTTTCGTAAGTGTATGGCTTGGTAACAATGATGTTCTTGGAGCTGCCCTCAGCACTGATACAGCAGCACTGACCCCCATTGCAGAATTTGAGGAAGATTTTGAAACAATAACGAATCGTATCGCTTCGAAGCAGTCAATACAAGGTGTTGTAATCATGAATGTTCCTGATGTCACCTGTATAGCTTACCTGAACGAAACTAATAATCCAGATTTTCCCCAGGGTTCATATAATCCCTTCTGGCTGCAGGATGCAACTGAAGGTTTTGTGCTGACACCGGATGAAATTGCCCTTATTCAGGAAAGAGCAGCCCAGATTAACGAAAAAATTTACGATACCGCATATGCCAATGGCTGGGCGCATGTTGATACATATGAAATTTTCATGGATATGAAGACTTACGGACATGAACTGAAAGATCAGTACGGCATGGGATCAGGAGAATGGATTTCTGCCGATTATCTGGGAGGCGTTTTCAGTCTTGACGGTGTTCATCCTTCCATTACAGGACAAGCGGTTGCTGCAAATTACGTTATAGAAGGTATAAACGCCACCTATGGCACACAGCTTGATTATGTGAATGAATATCAGACTTCACAATCAGACAGCCTGCTTCAAAATCCTTATGATCCAAGAGAGCTGATAAACGGATGGATCGGA
>JAUCGE010000163.1 GCA_030377965.1 Desulfobacterales bacterium HSG16 | reverse complement strand
AATGTTAAAAAAATATTGGTTAGGTACTTATAATCATATTTTTTTATTGACAAACATTAAGCTGTTACTTATATTTTTTATTATCAAAGTTTTGAGTGGCTGTTAAAAAAATATAAAAATCAGATTTAATCTTAAAGGAGGTACATGTGACAGAGTCTAATAAACAAACAGTCCAGAGCCTTATCGCCATGAATGTAGGCATTTTGGGTGGATTGGCCGCTATTATAGCGGCAGCGGTTTCATGTTTTGTTTATCTTGATAATACATATGTGAAAAAAACACCTGATGAAATTAAAAAGGTAACAAAAGAACAATGTGTCCAAGTTGAGAGTATTTACAAAACTCAACTTGAATTTCATTGAATAAGATTGTATCAATGTCCGAGTAATGATTAGGCACCTCATAATCATGGGGATGTTTCGTTTTGAGTGGCTGTGATGAATTAATACACCGCTGAATTATCCCACAGACGTGGGAATAAGCTGGATAGGTAGATTCCTGCCCCGCATTTTTTTAAACGACAATTTTTTATTTTTACTTGTTTTATATAGAACTTACACACGATTGATCATTTTGCAGCAAACCACATACGGAGGCAGATATATGTACAATCCTCTGAATCATCCGTTCTTCCCGTGTCGCAAAGACAACGGATAAGTTTCTCTCTTTTCCATGAGTGGTGTGCTTCTTGGCAGGATACATTATGCACCGTACCATCCGGACCCGCCGATAAACTCTTTTTTACGGTATCTTCCATCTCTCTTTCTCCAGGCCCTCGACCCAGATATAGCGGAAGACGAATGGAATGATTTGAGAAAAAATGGAGTTGATGCCGAGAGTATCGGAGCTTATCGGGAAAAAGTCGAAGCCCTGATGCTGAAACATTGCGATCTTTTTCAGCTTTATCCTGACAAAAACGGCTTTTATCAGCACCACAACGTGGTAGCTGATAAAAAATTAAAAACTGATCTGGATGCCATGCTGATTCATTTCATCTGCGGCAATAATCCGGTTCATTCCCATGTGAATGGAAGTTTACAGCAGATTTGTCTGCCCTGTGCGCTGCTCGCTCTCATGCATCATGACAATTTCTGTCTTGCTGGAACCCTGGGACATTCTAATTTCCGGGGTCAGACCTGCTATCTGTGCATGATTCACGAATCAGATATTTTCAAACGGATGGTGTTAAATACCTGGTTTCGGTCAGCTAATGAAAATGACGAACCTGGGAACAACGGATGGGAAAGCCCGTCAGGCGAGGGTGATAACCCTACATGGGTGGAAATCGGCAGAGAGGTGAAAAACGGTTTTGAGGATAATTCCGAAGATGTGGGCATCCGCCGGGCTGTCCTGTATACGCCCAGGCATGCCTTTTTTGATGTAGAGCATGAAGAAGGACAATGTGATCTCTGCGGGCAAGTTTCGAATACGCTGGTTCGCCGTTATTATTGGGAACGGTACGGAAATAAGCTGAACTCTCAAGGGGTAACTGTCCGGCATCCAACACAGGCCGTATATATGGACTCGAAAAACGGTTTTCTGCCGGTAAATTATAATCCTTCCGTGTGGCGGAATCTGGGAGTACTGGTTCTGAAAAATTACGAATCTATCAACAAGAAAAATAACGCCATACAATTCAAAGCCGCACCTATTGTCACTCAGTTTGTTAGCATTACAGAAGAAAGTGTACCTTTTACACTCGAACTTATGGCTTTTGAGGCAAATCAGGCAAAGCTTTTCGATTTTCATCATGACCGGATCACTCTGCCTCCTTTCACCGATGACGATGAGATGGAACAATTTTATCAGCGTATGGAGACATTTGCATTAGCTGTGGTTTCCATGCTAAACGCCTTTCGTTCCTATGGTACAAAAGATAAGAAAAGGCAAAAGGTGCAAATTGCCGCAATCAACGACAGGCACGCGGAATTCACACAGCGGTTCGGCAGAAAAATTCTTGATGGAATCACTCGATTTCGGGAAATTTTCGATCCGGACGAGGAGAATGAACTTTTCTCCCGGATGAAGGAAATGTTAAAATCTTACAAGAATGAGATGCTGAATGATTTTGAGAATCTCTGCCAGAATGAATATTCATGGGACAATATCAAAGCCCAGGAAAAACTGATAAAGCAGAAAAGCGGACTGGCCGGAACACTTAGTCGCATTATCAACGATTTTTACGAATGAATCGGAGGAAATATTCGATGCAATCCAAAGAAAAGGAAAAACGTATCGAGGTCTTGATCGGATCATATAAGAAACTGCATAATCGGGCAAGAGCCGAACTGCGGAAGTTGGAAAATTATGATGATGTTCGGGTTCTTGCCCCGGAAGCGTTCTGGTCATGCCATAAAATTTTACAGGAGGCCGGGCAAAAAAAATTTCAAAATGATGTTCTTTCCGCCCTGCTCATATTCTTTCGGGACCGGGGCAGCAATTCCGACAATCTGAAGAGTTCGGGACAAAAGCTTGGAAAACAATTTGCAGGAGTCAAGGATGTAATTCCAGTCAAGCTTGGACGTTTCAAAAGACTGATGGCATCGGAAGATATGAAAACCGGGTTCGATATTCTGCGAAAATTACTCCGGCTTTTCCGCCACGAAGATGTCAACTGGGTGGAAACAGCCAATTTTTTAAACAGCCTTTATTGGTATGGCAACAATCCGACACCGGATAATAAAACAAGTCTGAACAGGGCAAAAAAACAAATTGCGGACGCATATTTCAAAACGGTTCTCAAAATAAAAAAGGAGACAGCCTGATGAGTACATTTATCCAGATTCATACACTGACATCACATTCGACACATTGCCTCAACCGGGACGATATCGGACAGCCGAAAACAGTCCGGTTTCTGGACAGAAATTACGGACGAATATCGAGCCAGTGCCAGAAGCGGTCGATCAGAGAATATATGAGAAACACCGAGATGACAGGGAATACAGCCCTGCGAACAAAAAGATTGCCTGAAATGGTGAAAAAAAGCCTGCTTGAAACCGATGTGGACAGAAAAGCGGCCTTGTCCCTGATACCGGCTATTGCAGCATTGGGAGAAAAAAAACCTCCTTCGAAAAAGGTGATAGACGATTATATGAAACTGGCGCTAAAAACAGACATTGAAGATGATGATCAAAAGAAACTGACCAAGGCAGAACGTACCCCCCAACTGTTTCATATGAAATTATCGGAGATCGAAACCATAAAGGAGGTCGCTTTCGAGATCTGCCAGGAGGGCGGCAAGCCTGATGCAGTCGCGAAAAAATTCAAGAAAACCATTGAAAAAAAGCTGAAGAATACAAATTTCAAAGACGGTGTCGATATCGCTCTTTTTGGCCGTATGACTACCAGTCCGGTTTTCGATGACTGCGACGCAGCGGTTCCCGTGGCCCATGCAATAACCACCCATCCGATTCTCGACCAGTCCGATTTTTTCACTGCCGTGGATGATCTCGGCGGAGAAGGAGAAGGCTCGGGCCATATGGATGACAAAGCGTTTTCAGCCGGTATCTTTTACCGATACGCCAGCGTGAATTACGATCAATTGATGAAAAATATGGATCAGGACGAGGGCATGGTCAAACAGGCCGTAGACGAATTTTTGAAAGCGTTTATCATGGCCATTCCTACAGGATCTCAGAACAGTTTTGCAGCCTATCAACAACCCTACCTTGTTTTAGTCACCGCTGGCACGGGATGCCCTACGAATCTGAGCAATGCATTTGCGGATGGTGATACTAAAATTGCCAATCCTCTCAAAAAGGCGGCTGTCAGCCTGATCGACGAATATATACGTATTCAAGCCTTTTTCGGAGAACTCAAACCAGTTGAATTTGCCGGAGCTACCTGCCAGTACGATGAATTTTTGAAAAAGGATTATCCAGATGTCGTGATCAAAAATTCGATTCCAAAACTCCTGGATGAAATAGGCAGGATATCGGGGGGAAAATAATGAGATATCTGCTCATGCCCATTGCCGCTCCCATGCAGAGCTGGGGCGATACTGTGGTTTCCGGGGATGATCGAACAACTTGGCCTTTTCCGACTCACTCGGGAATAGCGGGGATGATCTGCGCTGCCCTTGGAGTCGACCGGAAAGATGAGGACAGGCTTGGACAGGTTCATGATGGGTTGGATATCCTGGTCGCCGAAATTCGGAAAGGTACGATTCAACAGGATTATTATTCGGTCAAAGATGTGATTCGAGCCACCGGCCAAACGGACGGCGCTATTATCGGCAGGAAATATTATCTTGCGGATTATCTGTTTCTGACTGTGGTTTGCATCCGGCAGGAATGCCCGTTTTCCCTGGAACAGATCGGCCAGGCACTACTGTTTCCCTGTTATGCACTTTATGCGGGTCGCAGGGCATACACTCTGTCTATTCCCCCAGTGTTTCACGAAAACGGCCTCCCTCAAATCATGGAATGGGATGATCCGGTGGATGAAATTTCTAAGCTGGTGCAAGATTCGAAGTATCTGTCAAGGATTTTTTCGAATCTTGTTATTGCCGAAAAACTTTCGAACGCGCTCAATATTTACGTTGATGTAAAAAGTGATGTCTTCAAACGGCACGAGAGCGCAATCCCCGGAATCCCATACAGGGTCAGCGACAGGTATCATGGCAGATACAGGAACTGGGGATACCGGGAATTCGATGAACGGGAAATCGGTATTTTGCCTGTTACAATAAAGGAGTGAATTCAATATGTATATATCCCGTATCAATACAATTGAAAAAGAGGTTGCAGACGTTTATGCTTTGCATCAATGGATATGGCAGGGGTTTGGCGGAAAGGACATGGATCAGAAACGAAATTTTTTGTTTCGCGTGGAGACTTTTGCCCGAAAACGAGCTGTAATTCTGATCCAGTCCCTGGAAAAACCCAGGTGGGAAGGGGTTTTTCCGATTGAAGATGTTGAAATGAAGTCCTATGAACCTGCTTTTGAAAAGGATCGCTCTTACCAGTTTATGATTCACGCCAGCGCATCTTTTACAAAACCCAGGGGGCCAAATAAAAAATCCATCCGCCTGCCTCTTAAACCAGGCCAATATGAGAACTGGTTTGCAAAACAGGGAGAAAGCAAGGGCTTTAAGCCCCTGGCTGTTGTCCGCGCTCATGACATATCCGTGAAAAGCCGGAAAAAAAAGAAGATGAATATTTCTGGGCAAATTATGTCAGGGGTACTCCGTGTTGAAGATCCAGAGATTTTTTTGCCCGCATATCGTGACGGCATTGGCAGGGCCAGAGGTTTTGGTTTTGGTATGCTCTCGTTAATCAAGGTTTGATATCATGATTTTTTGGGGAAAAGCGGAACAACGTCAACGGGCCAACTCAGGACAGGTTGGCCCGAATATCAATTTCCTGAGCGTGTGGGAGCACTGTCTCGATGTCACGGCAGTCGCTCGCGCATGGCTCGAATCACGGGAAATGCTTTTTGAATTGTGGACCCGGCTTCTCGGTCTCGACAACAATGGCCGGAACCGGGAGACAGCCATGAATATCGGCCTTCATTTCATCCTGCTGCACGATCTGGGAAAATATGATTTCCGGTTTCAGGGAAAAAGCCTCAGATCATGGGATAAAAGTATAAAGATCAATGAAAAGGATGCCCGGATATTTAAAAAACTGAATGGTTTCGATATTCCGAAATCAAAAAATGCTTTCGATCACGGCGCATGGGGCCTGATGTGGTACGCTCACATCGAAGAAAAAAAGAATGTCATCAAACCCCAAAAAATTCCCTGGTTCCATCTGCTCAGATCCACGATGTCACATCATGGTTCATGGATCGATGACTGGAAAAAACCGAAGCCCGGCCTTATTGTTCCAGATGATAATTGGCCGATCACACCTGAAGATGCGGAAAAAGATCGACAAAATGCTATCATCTCGCATGTCCAAAGGGCAAAAACGCTTTTTCCTCTGCCTGAGTTCAAAAAATTCAAAAAACTGAAATGCGATGCTATTGCATTTCTGGCAGGGCTTTGCTCTGTGTCCGACTGGCTCGGGTCCAATACCAGTTTTTTTCCCTGTAAACCGACAGGTAACTATATGGAGCCATGCTCTATAACTAAAGAAATGGAAAAGAGTGCCTATGACGTACTCCGAGCAAATCATATGCTCGGAAAATATTGCGGAACCCCGGAAAACCGGGATGCCAGGATATTTTCCGGTATCTCCAATCCGAAACTCCGCCCGTTGCAGCAGGTCACAGCCGACATGGAATTGTCAAAATCCCCCCAGATGGTGATCATCGAAGCACCAATGGTCGAGGGCAAGACCGCAGCTGCCATGCTTGTAGCAGATCGTCTGTTGTCTGCGGGATATGCGGAAAAGTTATATTTTGCCCTGCCGACGATGGCCACATCAAATGCAATGTATGACCGTATGGAAAAAATGATGCGGAATAACCGATTTTTCGATGAATCATCATCTCTGGTACTGGCTCATTCCAAGCGCGGTCTCAGGGATGAGTTCCAGCGGCATATCATCGTCGAACCGGTCAGAGAACTCGGCGGTGACAGCAAATTCCAAAATGCGGGGGCAATGTGCAACGCTTTTTTTACACAGGGCAAAAAAAGAAGCCTTCTAGCACAGGCCGGTACAGGCACGGTGGATCAGATAATGTCGGCTGTCCTGGGCCAGAGACATCACTGGATAAAACTGTTCGCTCTTTCAAATGCCGTGATCATAATTGATGAGGTTCATGCATATGATGCCTATATGCAGGCAATTTTGAAAAAACTGATGTGCTGGATTGAAGCTCTCGGATCACATGTTATACTCCTGTCCGCCACTCTTCCTAAATCAATCAGAACCGAGCTTTCTTCCCATTTGCCGGATAGTTCTTCGGATACCAAAAAA
Source organism: Desulfobacterales bacterium HSG16 (assembly GCA_030377965.1). GTDB lineage: Bacteria > Desulfobacterota > Desulfobacteria > Desulfobacterales > HSG16 > JAUCGE01. The sequence continues at coordinate 993 of JAUCGE010000163.1, read as the reverse complement.
GCGAATGGCTATCCCCTCGTAACCTGGTTGGGCGGAGAAAAGAAATCCGAGTTTCATGAATGCAAGGCTTCCGATTCACTGGAAAAAAACGTCCGGTTTGTCATGTCCAACGATATGAGCAAAATTTTTTCCGAACTGGTCGGCCATGCCCGTTTGGGAGCGCAATGCTGCGTGATTTTGAACACGGTTGCAAGAGCGCAGGAACTTTATGATCTTTTTGACCGGAACGGATTGGGTAACGATGCCGAACTTCTGTTGTTCCACAGCCGGTTCATGTTCAAAGACAGAAGCCGTTTGGAAAATGAAGTGATGAGCCGGTTCGGCACAAAAGGAAAGGGACGGACCAAAGGCCGTATTCTGATTGCTACCCAGGTGGTGGAACAATCCCTGGATGTGGATTTCGATGTGATGATTTCGGAAATCGCCCCCATCGACCTACTGCTCCAGCGCGCGGGCAGGCTCCAACGTTTCGCAGAAAACAATGAAATCAGACTCGGGAAGCTCTGGGAAAACCCGCAATTGGTAGTGTTCAATCCATGCCCTGATGCCTCCGGCCTGCTTGATGACCGGAAAATCAACCTGGAAGCAAGGTCGGTGTATGATGCTGCGGTTTTGTATCGAACCGCGCTGCTGATTAATTCCAGAGAATTGATGATAAAAATTCCTGAGGATATCCGCAATCTGGTTAACCGGGTTTATGACAAGCAGGGTATTGAAATTCCAGATGAAGATAAAGAGTTGCATGACAAACGGTGGTCGGAATGGAAGAGTGAGAGAGCATTGAAGATTCTGATCGGCAACAATGTCGTTCAGCCTCTGCCATCTAACAAACCCCTGAGACTCATCACATCGACGAATCTTTCCGAAGACTTGGCATTGAACGAACTGCTGGACAACGATTTGCAACAGGGTTCCACCCGATTGGCTCCGGAATCGATCCGCATCCTGTTTGCAGATCAGGAGTGGCTGCAAAGAAAAGAAAATTTTCGAGAT
>JAUCGE010000162.1 GCA_030377965.1 Desulfobacterales bacterium HSG16 | reverse complement strand
GCTACGATAGAAGTAAATCCGGAAATCGAAGACATTGATTTTAAAGGCATAAAGCTTACAAAAAATATCTACACAGTTGAAGAAGAGCATGTCGAATCTCAGTTGAAAATGATACAGACCAAGCAGATTCAGACACAAAAAATCGAAGAAGAAAGACCTGTTCAGGCAAAGGACACGGTTTTGATCGATTTTGAGGGTTTTATTGATGACAAGCCTCTTGAGCAGTTGCCAAAAACCGAAAACTTTGTAATCAAAATCGGTGAAAGCACCATTATAAAAGAGCTTGATGATGCTTTGATCGGAACGCAGCCCGGTGAACATAAAGATATTCCAGTAACTTTTCCCGAAGACTTCCAAGCCCCGGATCTGGCAGGCAAAAATGTACTCATAAAAGCCGATATCAAGGAAATTCGTGAAGAAATCCTGCCTGATATAAATGACGAATTTGCCAAAGAGCTGGGAGAGAAATACGAAACTCTGGAAGACTTGAAAGCAGATATCCGTAAAAATATTGAAGAGGGAAATGCAAAACGGACGGAGCATGAACTAAACGAACAGATTTTTACTGCCCTTCTTGATCAGGTGGAATTTGAAGTGCCTGATATATGGGTCCAGAATGAACTGGACAATATGGTTGCAGATGTCGAGAGAAAGTTCGGAAATAACCGGGAAGTCATGGAGCAGAGCGGCATTACCAGAGAAGTAATAGAAAACGAGTACCGCAGCATCGCTGTAGGCCAGGCCCAGCGTCATCTGATTCTGGATAAAATCATCAACCAGGAAAAACTGGAACTGGCTGATGAAAAACTGGAAGAATCATATGAAGATATAGCAAAACAATACCAGCAGCCTGTCGAACAGATCAGGACTTTATATGCTTCAAAACCGGAAATGGTAGAATTTTTAAGGCATACCCTTCTTGAAAAAGAGGCCCTGAGTCTTATATTTGATAATAGCACCATTGAGGAAATGGCGCAGGAAAATACAGAGAGTGAAGAAACAGCGGAATAAGATATTCATTTTTTTCCGCTGGAACAAATGATAAATTAGCATATATGAAGGAGATAAGCTGTGCCAATCATACCTATAGTTATTGACCAGACCAGCAGAGGAGAGCGATCCTATGATATCTATTCAAGACTCTTAAAAGATAGAATCGTATTTCTGGGTACACAGATTAACGATGAGATCGCGAATCTTCTGATTGCCCAGTTTCTCTTTCTGGAATCTGAAGATCCGGACAAAGATATCAATTTTTATATCAATTCGCCTGGCGGAGTTGTAACCGCGGGCCTTGCGGTATATGATACCATGCAATACATCAAACCGGATATCACAACCGTATGTATCGGCCAGGCGGCCAGCATGGGGGCGCTCCTTCTCGCTTCCGGCGCAAGAGGAAAGCGCTATGCTCTGCCAAATGCTCGAATCATGATACATCAGCCCCTGGGCGGATCACAGGGACAGGCATCTGACATAGCAATCCAGGCCAAAGAAATTCTCAGGATGAAAGATACTTTGAACAAAATCCTGGCATTTCACACTAAAAAGAGATCAAACATGTTCAGAAAGATACGGACAGGGATTTCTTCATGTCGGGTAAGGAAGCCAAAAAATACGGTATCCTGGATCATGTCATAGAAAACAGGGATGATCTTGACCGGATAGCAGAGACTGTGGAGGAGAGCTGATATGGCCAGAAAAAGACCTGATAGTGAAAATCTTTTTTGCTCCTTTTGCGGGAAAAATCAGAAAGAAGTGAAAAAGTTGATAGCCGGCCCTGCTGTTTACATTTGTGACGAATGTATTCAACTCTGTGGCGAGATCATTGATGAGGAAAGCGAAAAAGAGGCCATGAGTACTGAGTCATCGCTTGTTCCTAAAGAGATCAAAACGATGCTTGATGACTATGTCATCGAACAGGATTTTGCCAAAAAAGTGCTGTCGGTTGCAGTGTACAACCATTATAAAAGGCTCAACTCAGTTGGCAAGACAGCTAACAATGATGTGGAAATTCAGAAGAGCAATATCCTGCTGATCGGCCCTACAGGTTCTGGCAAGACCCTTCTGGCCCAGACTCTGGCCAGGTTTTTAAACGTGCCGTTCACCATAGCTGATGCCACCAGCCTCACCGAAGCAGGCTATGTGGGCGAAGATGTGGAAAATATCATACTCGCTCTGCTCCAGAACGCTGATTATGATGTGGAAAAAGCAAAACGCGGGATTGTCTATATTGATGAGATCGACAAAATATCAGGCAAGTCGGACAATCCTTCCATTACCCGTGATGTATCCGGTGAAGGAGTTCAGCAGGCCCTGCTCAAAATTATTGAGGGAACGACTGCAAGTGTTCCACCCAAGGGAGGAAGAAAACACCCCCAGCAGGATTTCGTGAAGGTGGATACTGGCAATATTCTATTTATCTGCGGCGGTACTTTCAACGGCCTGGATCGTGTGATAAAACGCAGGACAGGCTCCAAGACCCTCGGGTTCGGTGCTACGATCAAAAATGAAGATGATATCAGCCTTGGGGACACCTTAAAAATGGTTCAACCTGAAGACTTGATCAAATTCGGTCTGATCCCGGAATTTTTAGGCAGACTTCCCGTATTAGCCACCCTTGAGGAACTCAACGAATCGACTTTGATCCGTATCCTGACAGAACCGAAAAACTCTCTGGTAAAGCAGTTTCAAAAACTCTTTAATATGGAAGATGTAAACTTACGGTTTACAGACAGTGCTCTGACAGCGATTGCATCCGAGGCATTAAAACGAAAAGCTGGAGCACGGGGGCTTCGGGCTATAATGGAAAGCACTATGCTCGATATCATGTACTCTCTGCCTTCTATCGAAAACGTTAAAGAATGCGTCATCGGAGAAGATGTCATCCTCAACGAGGAAGATCCGATTCTTTTGTACGAGCAGACAAAAAAACAGGCATAAAAAACTTTGGCTTTTTTCAGGTTTTCAAAAAATAAAATCAAGGCATATAACAATGTTTCAAATGCCTTGAAAAACAAACAGATAAGACGGTAACTATTAATGATACTGCCGAAAATTTTCAAACATGACGAGGAATCCAATGCTAACGGACTGACTCTTCCCCTTCTTCCTTTAAGAGACATCGTTGTGTTTCCGTGTATGGTAGCCCCTCTTTTTGTGGGGCGGTCAAAATCAGTCAAAGCTCTGTCCAATGCAATGAACAAGGATAAACGGGTATTTCTTTCAACCCAGACAAGGGCTGGAATCAATAATCCCAGGCCAGAGGACATGAGCGATGTCGGAACAGTGGGCAATGTATTGCAGTTGCTCAGGCTTCCCGACGGAACTGTAAAGGCTCTTGTGGAAGGAAAAGCCAGGGGCCGGATTTCTCGATTTATCGATAATAATGATTTTTTTCAGGTCGAAGTTGCGCCGATCATCGAAATCGGTGCGGACGGCCCTGAAATAATATCGTTGATGCGGACAATCACAAAAAATTTTCATGAATACGCAAAAATCAACAAAAATGTTTCCAAAGAGCTTGTGAACAATGTTTCGGCCATCTCCAATCCTTCCCAGTTGTCAGACACTCTTGCCGCACACTTTGCGTTCAAGATCGAAGACAAGCTTCACATCCTGAAAATCGATGCTCTGAATGAACGCCTGAGCTATCTTCTGAGCCTGATCAAGATGGAGATAGAAGTGGTTCAGATGGATAAAAAGATAAAAGGCCGGGTCAAAGATCAGATGGAAAAGACCCAGAAAAACTATTATCTGAACGAACAGATGCGGGCCATTAAAAAAGAGATGGGTTCGGAAGATGAAGTCGGAGACGATTTAAAAGATCTTGAAAAGCGGATCAGTAAAAAACGTATGTCAAAGGAAGCAAAATCCAAAGTCAAAGATGAGATGAAAAAACTCAAGCTGATGACTCCCATGTCCGCTGAGGCAACGGTTGTCAGAAATTATATTGACTGGATTATCAGCCTTCCCTGGTATGCGCGCTCCAAGGTCTTGAACGATATCGAAAAATCCGAAAAAATATTGGATGAAGATCATTATGGTCTGGAAAAACCCAAAGAACGTATCCTCGAATATTTAGCGGTGCAGACCCTTGTCAAAAAGGTACGCGGCCCGATTCTTTGCTTTGTAGGTCCTCCCGGTGTGGGAAAAACATCCCTTGCAAAATCCGTGGCAAGGGCCACTGGCAGAAAATTCATCCGTCTTTCTCTTGGCGGGGTCAGGGATGAAGCTGAAATCAGAGGCCACAGGCGTACCTATATCGGAGCCATGCCCGGGAAGGTCATTCAGTCATTAAAAAAGATCGGTGCCAACAACCCGGTTTTCTGTCTTGACGAAGTCGATAAAATGAGTATGGATTTCAGGGGAGACCCTTCAGCCGCTCTTTTAGAGGTTCTTGATCCTGAACAGAATTACTCTTTTAATGACCATTACCTTGATCTGGACTATGACCTGACGGATATTCTATTCATTACAACGGCAAATACCCTGCCGGAAATTCCCCTGCCTCTGCAGGATAGAATGGAGATCATCCGCCTGTCCGGCTATACGGAATATGAAAAATACAATATTGCCAAAGATTTTCTTATCGGAAAGCAGATAAAACTAAACGGTCTTGCTAATAGTGATGTCCAGTTTTCAAAAAATTCCATTTATACCATAATACGGGAATATACGAGGGAATCCGGGGTAAGAAATCTTGAACGTGAGATAGCTTCCATCTGCCGTAAGATAGCCAGGGAGCTTGTCAAAAATAAAAGTGATAACACCTTCAAGGTGACAACTAAAACCGTACAGAAACACTTAGGGCCTGCTCGTTTCAGACATAGTCTGGCCGAGGAAAAAGATCAGATCGGCATGGTGACTGGACTTGCATGGACACAGGTGGGCGGAGAACTGCTCTGTGTAGAAACCGCTATTATGCCGGGCAAGGGCAAGCTGACTGTGACCGGAAAGCTGGGTGATGTCATGAAGGAATCCGCCCAGGCAGCGGTAAGCTATGTCAGATCAAGGGCAGAAAGGATAGGAATTCCCACCGATTTTTACGATCAGGTGGATATTCATATCCATGTACCAGAAGGCGCTATCCCGAAAGACGGGCCGTCTGCTGGCATATCCATGTGTTCCTCGATAGTTTCAGCCCTTACGAGAAAGGCAGTGTTCCACGACATTGCCATGACAGGAGAAATAACTTTGCGCGGGCATGTGCTTCCCATCGGAGGCTTGAAAGAAAAAATCCTGGCAGCACACAGGGGTAACATCCGGAAAGTTTTGATACCAAAGGAAAACGAAAAGGATCTTAAAGACATTCCAGCCAGTGTTTCCAGGCAGATCGATATTGTGACGGTTGAGCATATGGATGAGGTGCTTTCCCATGCCTTACAGATAAATCCGGAAGGCCCCCCTCTGTTCAGTAAAGATGATGTGCCTATCGAAATCATGGCAAAAGAAAATGAAAGCATGGGCGGGCAGAGGTCTATAAATTAAGGCATAAACCGGATTGATAAAACTTTTTTTCGATTTTTTTTAATTTTTTTAAAATTTGGCTTGACAGGGAATAACTCACTTGGTATAAGCCAATTTCGTTTACAGGAAATTAAGATTTTCCAATTTTCTGCGGGCGGGTAGCTCAGTTGGGAGAGCATCGGCCTTACAAGCCGAGGGTCACAGGTTCAAGCCCTGTTCCGCCTACCACGAAAAAAACGCTCATACGGGGGCGTAGCTCAGTTTTGGTTAGAGCGCCGGCCTGTCACGCCGGAGGTCGCGAGTTCGAGTCTCGTCGTCCCCGCCACAATAAATAAAAGGATCAGATAAAAATCTGATCCTTTTTTTTATGCATTGAATTTTTCTGTGATTAGCCGCATACACTGAAAATCATTTGAATCTGGATTTAATTACGGGCTGCTTGTAAATGCCAATGAATCATCGTTCCGTTGAAGAAAAAGATATACCATCTATTTGTAGCTTTCCGCAAAACGCAGATGAATTGTTTTTCTTATCCCCAAAGTCGGAATTTCCACTGACTCCATCACAATTGCTGAATATAATAATGCAGCGTTCAGATTCAACAGTAGTGGAATATAACGGTGACGTTGTCGCTTTTGCCAATTTTTATCACTGGGAATCTGGTGGCCGCTGCTCAATCGGTAACGTCATAGTTTCATCAGCTACTCGCGGGCAGGGTGTGGGCCGCTATCTCATTGAACAAATGATCGGCCTGGCATTTTCAAAGTACCAAGCCATAGAGGTAACCGTCTCGTGTTTCAATCGAAATACTGATGGACTGTTGTTTTATCCGAAACTAGGGTTTCAGCCTTTTGCCGTTGAGAAACGGCAAGATAAAAATGGGCATCAAGTTGCCCTTATTCACATGCGGTTGCTTAGAAACGCTACAGTTCTGCTGGGCGAAAAATAAAATGCCCGGCAAAAATACGCAGAATCTTTACGATCTCAAACGTTATACATCGAAAATTTCTTCCAGTTCTTTTGCTGTGAGCAGGCGAACTCCCCATTTTTCAATCGTTTCACTGTCCGCATGTTTAATTTTTGCCATCACCCGGTCAGGAATTCCTCCAAAACGGGCATCTAACTGCTTGGCAAGCATCCTGATCTCTCCTTGAATCATTCCTTTTTCCCGAATATATTGTGCAATCATGGCAGTCTCCTCTTGTTGAAATAAATCCTTGTAAATCTCTTCCCGTTCCGCTTCCTCTACTTTTGCATATGTATCAATGAAATCAACATATTTCTCAAACAACAGCGGAGCTAGTTGAAACAGACCGATATATGCCTGTCGAATAACCTCGTTTCGTTCCTCCGGTGCATAATTCATTTTGGGAAGCAGAATCCTGATCAATGGATTGGAACTATGATTCTGGCCTTGTCACTCCCGTTTTCAGAATGATTCGATTTTTTCATAAAGCCTCTCGTTTTTATGATTTTATCTGATTATACAATTTTTGAGTAAGATTCAGCTACGGCTCTCTTGCTGAAAAGGTTTTTCGATTAGGTCATGGTTCACAAGCAGATATGGGGTTGATGGAAAAAGCGATTTCTTGAGAAAAAGTGTGGTTCAGATTGATTCAGCTTGCCAACCAAAAGAGCGATCGGAGCAAGAATGACATTCCAAAAAATTTCTGTTGAAGGTTACTGCCCGCCAAATTAATTTTTGCAATAATCAGTAAAAAGGCGGGTCGGTTTTTTCATTGACCAGCCAGCTATTTTTTCATTTCTCGAATTTCATTATGGTATTGTTCTATCTTATCTTCTTTTATAAGGATCTCTAATCCTTCATTAAAGGCTTTGAGTAAAATTTTGCTCCGCTCATTTTTTTTCGGTAATAACAGATAAGATTGCCTTTGCAGAAATGGAGTATTATGATGAGTAATCTGTTCTTTCTCTCCAGCTAAAAACATTGTTTGCAGAGTATGATACCCAACATTCAATTCCTGGGGATATAAATCAATACGCTTTGCAAGCAGTTTTTTAAAATTGAATTCACCTTCAGAAACAAAATCTATCGTGATCAGATCGGTCTTTGCGGCATTGTCAATCATTTCTCCATATGAAAAACCTAATAATCCTCCAAGTGTTTTACCCTTAATATCATTTACATTTTGCCAGTCGAATGGCTTGCTTTTCAGATGGAAAAACACATGCTTTTCTTCAATAACAGGCTTGCTATAATAAAAGTCAGCCTCTCTTTCACTATTTTTTAACCAGACTGCTGTACCGTCTTTCCTGCCTTTTTTTGCCAGTATAAAAGCCCTTTTCCAGGGATAGAAATCAAATTTAACCTTGATTTCTTTAACTGCAAACGCTTCTGTAATGATTCTCCCTGCAATACCATTATGGGGCAAATTTGAACTCAGATACGGGGGCCAGTCTCCGGCAGTAATTCTCACGATTTTTTCCGCAAATACTTCTCCTGCAC
>JAUCGE010000161.1 GCA_030377965.1 Desulfobacterales bacterium HSG16 | reverse complement strand
CGGAACATTTTGTATTTTCAGCAAAGGGCAACCACAAGGGATTGCCCCTACGGATTGTTACATAATATATGATCAGATACTTAGTGCTGCCGGAGATGAATAATCTCCCGGCTTTGAAAATTCATTTCAAAACAGCGGCAATAATCCTGTCTTGATCGGCAGATTTAAGATAAGGATGCATGGGGATGCTGAATATTCGCTTCGCACAGTCCTCACTTACCGGAAAATCTCCGTTTTTGTAATTCAAAAATTTAAAGGCTGTCTGCAAGTGCAGAGGTATTGGATAATATATGGCTGTAGGAATTTTTTCAGCGCTAAGTTTTTTTTGAATTGATTCCCTGTGGGTTTCATCTTCCGCAAGTATCGAGTATTGAGCCCATGCACTGGCAAAACCTTTTGGGATGTCCGGCATGACCAGAGAGGTTTGACTTCCCAATTTTTCCAGATACCGGTCGGCAATTTTCTGTCTCATTTTGATTTCGTCCGGGAAAATATCCATTTTGGCAAGAAGAATTGCTGCCTGTAATGAATCGAGTCGTCCATTTATCCCGATACGCACATTTTCATACTTATCAGTTCCCATCCCGTGAACTCTCACGGAAACAAGTTTGTCAGCCAGTTTCTCATCGCTGGTAAATACAGCCCCTCCGTCCCCATAGCCGCCCAATGGTTTTGCAGGGAAAAAAGAAGTACATGCGATATCAGCCAGATTACAGGCTTTTTTCCCATGATAATCAGCTCCAAAAGACTGGGCTGCATCTTCTATGACAAAAAGTCCGTATTTTTCGGCAATTCTGCATATTTTATCATAATCAGCGCAAAGTCCAAAAAGATCTACGGCAATTATGCCTTTTGGGATAAGTTTTTCATTGTTTTGCAAAGCCAAAACAGTTTTTTCAAGCTGGTCAGGATCGATATTGTAAGTATCAGGATCGATATCCACAAAGACTGGTGTTGCGCCAGCAAGGCTTATAGCCTCGGCTGTTGCTATAAATGTAAATGGTGTAGTTAAAACCGCATCACCGGGACCTATATCATATGCCATAAGGGCCATTAAAAGAGCATCTGTTCCTGACGAGCAACTGATGCAGAATTCAGCTCCTGTATAATCGCATAGACTGGATTCCAGGGCTTTTATTTCCGGCCCCATTATATACTGGCCGTGATCTAAAACTTTTTTAATGTTTTCTTCGATTTTTGCGCGAATCTGCTGCTGCTGCGTGACAAGATCGATAAATTGCATTTTGTTCTCCTGTCTATTATTTATTTTTTTTGGTGTTTAAGCTTCTATTGTTTAAGTTTTCGGTTTTTAACTTCACGGTTTTTAATTTCACGGTTTTTAATTTCACGGAAAGACTCATTCGTGAAAGCTGGCATAGACCTTTCATATCTACCGTTTTCAATAGTAAAAACTATTTCGTCTTTTCCCACAACGCCCAGTTCTTTCCTGGCAATACTTTCGATATATACAGCGTCTTTATTGAGACGTTCGATAGCCCGATAAAGCTGAAGGTTTTCCTGTTCCAGTTTTTCATTGTCCAGTATAAGGCTGTCCCTTCCTTTTTTCATCATGTTCAGATCTGCATAGCCTTTGTCTCCGAAAAGGCTGTAAAGCAGCATGGAAAAAAGAACCAACACGGCAAAAGTAAAGAGAATATTTTCTTTTGTTATCATGATTCCTTCTTGTTTTCTTTCAACAAGGTTAACAGCAAGTTAATCTCAGTGCTTTTAACGATAAACGCCAAAACACCATAAAAGAGAATTCCGGCCAAAACACATATCACGATAATGAGCAGAAGAGGAAGGCTTTGAAATGTTAAAAGCCTTTGGGCCATCATGTTCACCATCGCCCCCATTATTGCAGAACAAAGAACCGCTTTGCAAGCAGATTTGACAAAAGATGCCCATGATATATTTTTAAGTCTCCAGGACAGTGCTGTTACAAGCAGAATAAAATTGATCATTGAAGACAATGACGCAGCCAGAGCAAGCCCGCAATGACCTGAAAATTTCATAAGAAAGAGTGCAAAAACGATATTTGCGGCTATCGAAATCACTGCGATCACAACCGGTGTTTTCGTATCTTTCATTGCATAAAATGCGTTAACCAGAATTCTCACCCCGGCAAAAGCCCACAGCCCGATACAATAATAGAACAGAGCATCTGCTGTCATCTGTGTTGTATAAGCATCGAATGCGCCTCTTTTAAACAGAAGTTCTATAATCGGTTCCCTTAAAATAATCAGGCCGGTCATGGCAGGAATCGTAATAAAGGCTATAAGGTTCATGGCATGGGCAAATGTCCTGCCAAGCCCCTCCAGATCCCCGACAGATGCCTGCCTTGCCAGACTCGGCAGAACCGCAGAAGCTAAGGCAATCCCAAAAATACCTAAGGGAAACTGAACCAGCCTGTCCGCATAATACAGATAAGATATGCTGCCCTGTCCAAGCAGAGATGCCAGCATGGTGCTGATCATGATATTTATCTGATATGCTGCAGACCCGAATATGGACGGAAGCATCAGCTTGCCGACTTTTTTTACCCCCGGATGAAACGGATCAGCATTTTTTCTGGAAAACAGACCTTTTCGGAGTAAAAATGGAATCTGAAAGGCCAGTTGCAAAAATCCCCCAAGCAGAACTCCGACAGCAAGCCCTTTTGCCGGATGTTCCATCACAGGAGATAAAAACAGGGCGCAGGTTATAATCGAAATATTCAAAATTGCCGGGGCCAGTGCAGGTGCGATGAAATGGCCCAGGCAGTTCAAGATACCCATAATTACGGCAAGAAGGCTGATGAAAAAAATATATGGAAACATGATCCGGGTCAGTTCAACGGTCAATGAATATTTTTCCGGCCACTCGATAAAACCTGGTGCTATCATGGAAACGATCAAGGGTGCTGCCACGATTCCGGCCATAACGAGTATTATAAGAAAAATAGCAAGCGCTAAAAGCTGTGATCGAGCCATATAAAAAGCTTCCGGTTTTCCTTTGTGATGAAGATAATCCGTAAAAACCGGAATAAATGCAATGCTCAAAGATCCTTCAGCAAAAAGCCGACGCAAAAGATTGGGAATTCTGAAAGCCGCAAAAAAAGCATCCGAGCCAGGCCCTGCGCCTAAAGACCAGGCAATGATCATATCCCTTACGAATCCGAGTATCCGGCTTATAAAAGTGGCTGACCCGATAATACCGGCTGCTTTTGTCATTCGTGTGGTTTCAGACATGATTTTTGCGGCTCTTTTTTGAGGTTTCCAGGTTTATTGTTTTTCAAAGTTTGTCTTATTCGCTGCAAAAAGACACTGACAGCAGGTGATAACTTGTCCATTGAAATAAAGGATTACTTTTTTATACAAAAGTGAATAATTCTAAATCTCCATTGTCTCGCTGAAGGCTGAATTAATAGCCGATTATATCATCAATGTCAAGTTGAATTCAATATTGAAGAGAATGTATCCGTGCCTATGAGAAATGGCTTGACATCAATCGTGATGTGTTGCAATTTGTCGATAATAATCTCATTCTGGGACACAGAATCCTGATCAACGGATACAAACTATGATTATAGTCTCAAACCTGAAGCTCAAATAGCTTGAGGAACATGTACTCGAAATGAACGAACAGCCGATCTGTCAATCACTTCATAACGACCTTCAGTCCTTTTTTTAGTTTATCAAAATTTTTCATATCAAATGGTTTTGCAAAAGATGCTTTTTCCAGAACCTTTTCCAGACGAGCTGTTCCGAATTCTTCAAAGTAGGCATCTACAACTACTTCTCCGGTATCCTCGTCGATGATCGGATCTTCCATCTGATAAAAAATGAGATGCATCCCTGGCTTTACCATCTTTTTACCTATATTGGTAATAACTTTATTGCTTCTTATTGAAAGAATCTTACCTTCAGCAAGCGGAAGATCCGCACTCAGTTTGATAGTAAGTCCCTTACACAGTCTTTCATATGCCTTGTCTTTATTGCTTCGATCCAATTGTCCTTTGCCGACGATTTTCTGCAGAGAATCGAGATTCCCTCTTCACCGAATCCTGTGGGTTCCGGTGCCAGGGCATTGGGAATGGGCGGAGCCTTTATCGGAGTTGCAGATGATGCAACTGCCGCATCCTGGAATCCGGGAGGACTCATTCAACTGGAACTGCCTGAAATTTCCTTTGTGGCAACGGGGTTTCATCGGATTGATGACAACTCCTTTGGTAACAATCCTGAAGCCTCGGGAAGTCAGACCGTGTCCAAAACGAGTATAAACTATCTGAGTGCCGCATATCCTTTTCAATTATTCGAGCGGAACATGATCGTTTCGATAAATTACCAGAATCTCTATGACTTCACGCGAAAATGGAGTTTTCCCATTCATGACAAGGGGATTGACTGGTATGCCGACCAGAATGTGGATTATCAGTCGGACGGCAGCTTGTCTGCTCTTGGAATCGCTTATTGTGTTCAGATTTCTCCCCGTGTTTCAGTTGGAATGACTTTGAATCTGTGGAATGACTGGTTTCAAAACAACGAATGGGAAACCAGGCAATATCAATGGGCAACCGGAGAAGATGGCGGAGATGCTTTTACCTTTGAAGCAAGAAGCATCGATAAATATTCTTTCAGCGGTTTGAACGCCAATTTCGGGATGTTATGGAAAATCAACAGCAGGCTGCATCTTGGAGCGGTTATAAAGACACCTTTTGACGCAGACTTAAAAATCCGGCACACTTCTTTTGTATCCAGACAATACACAGATCTGGGATATGGTTCTTCAAATGAAATCGATGAGAGCGAAAATGGAAAACTCCGGATGCCTTTATCTGTCGGTATCGGTATCTCCTATCGATTCTCAAAGGAGTTTACCGCTTCAATGGATCTGTATCGAACCGAATGGGATGATTTCATCTTGGAAACAGGGAATGGAAAAGAGACTTCTCCTGTCACGGGGCTTTCAGCAGCGGAATCAAACATCGATCCGACCTATCAGGCAAGGATCGGTGCGGAGTACTTGTTCATCAAACCCAAGTATGTCGTTCCAGTTCGCGGAGGGATATTTTACGATCCAGCACCAGCCCAGGGAAGCCCTGATCATATTTTTGGATTCAGCATTGGTTCGGGTTTCGTATATGAGCGATTTGTTTTCGATATCGCGTATCAGCATCGGTTCGGGAGCGATGCCGGGACATCGATTTTGAAAGCCTGGGGGTTTTCACAGGATATTGAAGAGCATACCATGCATTGTTCGCTCATCGTTTATTTTTGAAACCGGATAATTGAAATTGTTTTTTTCAGGAAAGGTTGTCATGGAAAAAAAATATTGTATCGCTTTATGTATTCTATCATTTTTCATCCTTTGTATTTTTGCCTGCAAAACCGACATGAAACGACAGCCTGTTGAAAAAGACGGTAAAATTTACGGAAAAATCAAAGGAGCTTTCCGCCATAACTGGTGGAATTATTATGAACGGGGAATATCCTTTGCAGATGGGAAATTCTGGTCAGAAGCCGAAGCGGACTTCAAGGATGCCATCTCCTTCTGGGAGATCGATGAGAGACGGGCAAGAACTTATGGAATGCATTTTATAGATTATTTCCCCCATCGGGAATTGGGAGTCATTTATTTCCATCAGAATAGATTCTCGGAGGCTATTCGAGAACTGGAAACCTCCCTTTCCTCTGTCAAAACCGCGAAGGCGGAATTTTATCTGGACAGGGCCAGAAAGATCGATATCGAGCAGAAAAGCCTGGATAAAGCTTCACCACAGGTAACACTTGAATATCCTGGTAGAAATACGGTCTTGAATGATTTTACGATCACTGTAAAAGGAACGGCAACAGACGATACCTTTATAAAAGAGGTACGTGTCAACGGCAAATCTTTTCGGATTGACCTGTCGAATCCAAACATAGATTTCACACAGGAGATTCCTTTGAGCCTTGGAAAAAACGACATCCTGATTGAAGTCAGGGATCTGATGGGAAACGTCACGAAAATGACAGAAACTGTCATGTGTGACCGTGCAGGCCCGATTTTAAATGTCGACAACCTTATACATGCCGGATCATCCCGTGCCGGATACATATTGAAAGGATATGCCTATGATGATTCCAGGATCAAAAAAATCACCATAGACGGGAAAGTAATATCACAAAAGGCGGGAAATGAAACCCTGATAGATCATTCATTTCAACTGGCATCGGGTAAACGGGAAATCGAGGTAATAGTCGAAGATGCGGCTGGAAACCAGACCCGTGCAAAACTCAAACCACCATCGGACATATCCCAAACCGGCATATCAAAAGCCAGTGTATCCGGAAATGAGGAAAACTATTATGCATCACTGGCATCGGATGTTCTCTATTTTGCTGAAAACGAAACAGATGCTCCTGTCGATCAAAGAGGCAGGGCTATATCTCTGAGTCCGGTCAAAACCAATCATTGTGAATCACTTGGTGAATATTATGCACTGATTATCGGCGTTGATGAATATAAAGAATGGCCGATTCTCAAAACCGCAGTGAACGATGCACGGGGAATGAAAGACGTTCTTGTCAGGCGCTACGGTTTCAAAGAGGAAAATGTCAGGCTCAGGGTCGATTCGGAAGCCACCTGGAATGTCATGATCAATGATTTGAGAGACATGGCAGGAAAGCTTGGTGAATGCGACAATCTGCTGGTTTATTTTGCCGGCCATGGACAGGTGGATAACCTGACCAGAGGAGGTTCCTGGATACCGGTCAATGGCAAACGGAGAGATACCACCACCTGGGTGACCAATGGAGTTATCACGGAAATCTTTGGTTCCGAAGGTGTGAGGGGAAAAAATATCGTCATTATCGCTGATTCATGTTATTCCGGCACACTTTTACGCGATGGATACAATACCATTCCAGAGACAGAAAAAGATTATCAGAGAAAACTGCTGGAACTGGCTGCAAAAAAATCAAGGCAGATCATCACGTCCGGAGGAAATGAGCCGGTTGCCGACAGCGGGCTGGACAACCACAGCATTTTTGCCTATTACCTGCTGAGAGCGCTGGAAGAAAATCAAAGGCCGATTATCGATATAGAAAATATCATGCTGACCTACGTGTGGAAATATGTAACGGAAAAAGGCGGACAGCGGCCTGTAATCGGTCGCATGAAAACGCTCATGGACGACTATGGTCAGTATGTTCTGGCATTGGACGGAAAACTTCCCCAAGGCTTGGAAATGCCAAAATTCGGGAGTATGGCACGGACGCATGAAAGTTATGCACAAACTGCTCAGGCATCTACTCTGCGTGATGAAGAGCCGCCCAAAATCGAGGTGAGAAAATGGGTTCCGAAAAAAACAGTGTTTCAGGATAAAGCCTATCTGGAAGGCAAAGCAGAAGATGAAAGCGGTATTCAACGGATCATGATCAACGGGAAGAATATATTAAAACGAACCGGAAAGCAGGTGTATTTCAATCATTTGACGAATCTTACGGCCGGAGAAAATATATTTGAGGTGGAATGTCTGGATCAGGTTGGCAACAAAGCCGAGGATAAACTGGAGATTGAAAGAATTGTTCCAAAGATTTATGGTGATGATGCCAGGATGGGCGTTGTGATATTGCCTTTTGCTCAAGATGAACATTTCGATAAACAGATTGAAGAAATGTTTAAAAAGCAGATGGAAAATAGCAACCGATTCAAAGTAAGACCAGCTCCATTGTCACAGGCACAACTTGTTGATCCCAAAAAACTAAAAAGCTTTATGAAAGACTGGAATGCAGGATTCATAATAGGAGGTACAATTGTTAAAGGAGAAGAGTCGGTTGATATATATGCCAAAATCACCGAGGTTGAAGGAATGACTATTCTGACAAGTCAGGATGTCTATGGAGAATCTAAACTTACAAGGGGAGACATTGAAAGACTGTGTAAGGGACTTACTATCAAACTGAGTGCGGATCGTCCGCTTGCTGAAGGTAAGATTCTTTCAATAA
>JAUCGE010000023.1 GCA_030377965.1 Desulfobacterales bacterium HSG16 | reverse complement strand
GCTGTTTATAAATATTCTGAAATATTTAATATATCCATAACAAATGAAACAGCAGAACAGATTAATCATCTTTGTATGTCCGACCCTTTTTTTATCTCCTGCGTTATTCAAAGCGAATATGAAGAAAAAGACCTGACAACTCAAGAAGGGGTAGTCAATACCGTCAATTATGAAATAACAGATAAAGCCTCTGAGCTTTCAATGACTTGGGGAGAATATATAGAGCAGACTACATCAAAAATAAATGATCAGCACGGCAAAAAAATGCTTTTACATTTAAGCAGGTATAGCAACAGAGACTGGACACCTAAAGAAATCAAAGATGCACTTGAATTGAATCTTTCAGAGAAAAAAATTCGTGATAAACTGGAGATTATGACTAAAGCAGATGTGATAGCCAAACCAGGTTCTGATATTGACTACAGAGGATTGCAGGACGGAACACTTAATTTAATTCTCAGGCATCGCTTTGAAAAAGAAATAAGTAATTTTGCCCCTGACTTGAAAAAAGAGTTTAACGAAGAGCTTGAAAAACTCGAAGAAGAAAGAAATTCGCTTCGCGGGAGGCTGAATAATCTGGTCGGCAAATTTGCTGAATTTCAACTTATGACTGAATTTCGTACAAAAAAGCGTTTTTCTTTATCTCAATATTTTGAAGGCGTAAAAGATACAACAAAACTCAATATCGTAGATTCGCGTCTGCGTTATAAGTTTCAGCGCCCGGACGGCAGGGAAATGGAAATAGATGTGCTGGCAGAATCGGATTGCAGGCGGGTTATCCTTGCTGAAGTAAAGAAAACTAAAGATAGAACAGGTATTGCTATGATAAGAGATTTTCATGAAAAAACTATGGCTTTTTCAAAAGCATTTCCACGCCAAAAAATTCTTCCCGTATTTTTTTCAGTTGGAGGATTTACTAAAGGAGCCATGAAGTTTGCAGAGGAAAAAAATATCGGTACTGCCGAGAGAATAGCTTTTGATTTTATCAGATAGGAGCGTGCAAAAGCGGGGCGCTGTCCACCAACTCCTGTGATAAAAAGGCTGCTTGATTTTAATGCTGATTCCCGACTCATATAACTTCCGAGGAGTAAATGAGTTCCCACCCTTGATAAACCAGAATCAGCTTTTTCAGAGTATATCCTTCGGATCTTTTTTTCATAAGTTCGTCATCGGCATATTTTTTCAATTGCCGGGTGGCATCACTAATTATTCGCTTGAGCTTTTTTTCAAG
This sequence comes from Desulfobacterales bacterium HSG16, assembly GCA_030377965.1. Taxonomy (GTDB): domain Bacteria; phylum Desulfobacterota; class Desulfobacteria; order Desulfobacterales; family HSG16; genus JAUCGE01. The sequence goes on along the minus strand of JAUCGE010000023.1, from coordinate 34,719 downwards.
CTTTGTCGCCAAAGATTCACTCCGTGATATATATTTGAGTTCAATGAGATACCCGTATTTCATATCAGGAAACCGGGCAAGAAAAGGCTCAAGATAAATATCGGCATATCCCTTGCCCGCTTCCTGCTCTGTTCGGATGATATAATAATCGCAGATATTCAAATATGCCAGCAGAAACATCTGAACTGTCCGCTCTCCTTCAATATAATTTCTCACAGAGGTCTGTTCTTCGATTTCTTTTGTCATAAAATCAGTTACCGGTTGCCATATGCCGTGGTAAGCCATTTCATATACCAGGTCGGCCAGCCTCCACATATCAATGCGAAAAATTCCGGTATCATAAAATGCGTCACGGATATATCCGTACATCAGTTTTTTGACCGTCAGGTTCGGAATTACCAGAACCTGCTGCTGCCCCCTGACATCAGCAATGCTCAAAAGTCCGAAGTAAAAAAGCAGGGAAACGAAGTTCCGCTGGTCTATCAGTCTGTCTGACGGAAAGCTGATCTGAATATTGCAGATTGTCCGCCCGTCTTCCATGATCCTTTTCAACTCGCTGAAGTTACCGTTGAGCTGTCGGTCAGCAAGCATCAGATGACGGAGTTTTCCGTAATCTATTTTTATATTCTGGTCGATCATGTCGCCTGGCAGTGTACCTTCATCAATCATTTCGCTGATGAAATAGAGTATCATGTCGGTATTGAACATGGATTCGACTGCTTTATCCGCAAACCTGTAATTATTATACCATATTTTCATGATTTTCAGATAAAATGCCGGATCTTCTTTCAACAATCCGGCCTTGGAATAATAATCCAGCATTTTTTTTACTTCCGCTTCGGAAAATCCCAACAAAGTTCCGAATTTATTGCTTCTGCTGATATTTTTGCCGATATTGAACCCGCTTGTCACATCATCCATTGTCACCGGGGAAACACCGGTAATGAACAGCTTGTCCAGTCCCGACCCTTTTACTGACGTAGCATTTTTCAACAAATTGAAAAAAAAACGGAAAAATCCCTGCCCCCTTGTCAGATCCTGATAAGCTGTTTTTCCAGCGTCAGTCAGAACATTGTTAGCAAAATTATCGTATTCATCAATGAAAAGATAGATTTTCAACGGTTTTCTGGACATGAGCAAAAACAGTTCTTTCAGTTGGTGTTCCGTTCTGGAACAAGACTGAATTTTTAGACGTTCTTTTTCATCGAAATATAAAGGGTATCTTTCAAAAAAATCATCAATGATTGACTTTCCGTACTGTTCAAAAGATTCTTCAAGATACCTGACATCAGAATTCACCATTGCAAAATTAAAGGTCATGATCAGATATGTATGTCTTTCCGATGTGGGGTGCCTCAATATATATGTGTCCTGGAATATCTTGTCGAAATTATCTTTTTCATTGATGTCATAATAGTATTGCAATACGGAAAGCCACAGGGATTTTCCGAATCTCCGAGGCCGGATAAAAAAAACATACCGTGAAACGGATTCCAGAATAGGGATAAAGTGTGTCTTATCGGCATAATACATCTGACCTTTCTGAACAGAGCCGAATTCTGCCATTCCGTAAGGTATCTTTTTTAGATTCTGATTCATGATAACTTTCCTTTTTTTTGTCAGGCTATCATACACTTTTTTACAAAAAAGCAAAAGGCTTTTTATGTCCACCTGCCTGAAAATGCTTTGTAAAATGGGTGAAAACTCATTTTTACATCAATCTTTCGAAAACCAATTTTTAGATTAAGGAGTCGATAAATGACAATGCATACAGATCTTCTGTATTGTCACTGTTACCAAAATTCTTAAATCATAAACCCTCCAGAGCCAGGTAAGGTACCTCCCTCCAAAAAAAAACCAATTTTCAAAAAATGTCCGCTGCCTACGGCGTTAAAAAACAAAAGATTCCAGTTCTTCAACCGCCTGATCCGGTTGAAGAACCCGAAGAATATCGTTCACAGTTTTATCATAATCTGAAAACAGTTCCGTGCAATGAATATGCTCCACTCGTTCAGGGATTTCACAATCATTGATCAGCAGCGGGATAAGATAAATGTCTTCTTCCGCAAACTCATCAAAGACTTCGAGGGCTTTCTTCAATTTTGTGTGGAAGAAACCTTTTTTCGAGACGGACCGAGAAGACAGCAGAGCCAAGAAAAACCGGGATTGCTTTATGGCTTTGGTTACGGCAGGCTTCCACACTTGGCCTGGGAGAAGATTTTCTTTATCCATCCAGGGCGTAACCCCGGCTTCCTTCAGATCATCATAAAGCTTCTTCGCTGTCTCGTAATCCTCACGGGCATACGATATGAAAACTTTGACATCATCCGCCATTTACAGTAAAATCCTTTCGTTTTTTTGAAAGCGCTTCCGGTTCGCGCCCAGAAGCTATTTTGCTCTTTCTATCACGGAAAGGGACGGGGAGCAAGGCATAATCAATACGCATTCCGTATAAAGCTAAAGCTCTTTAGCGTTCCGCCAGTGATGTCTTGATAAAGGGTTGCTCGCGATTATATGCAATATCAAACAAATGGTTCTAATGGTATTTTTTTAAGCTTACCTTTACGTGATTCAGCCATGTAGGATTTCCCCTGCCTGAAAAATCTTTCTAAATCGCTATCTTTTTCTTGTTTTCAGTAATAAAATATGGTAATATAAGATATAAAAAAATGACAGATAACCTTCTGTCTTTACATAATTATTAACGATAATTACCCAGGGAGATATCTATGAAGAAAAACAGCGTCATCGATCATCGGACTAAATCGCATGTCAAACCTGTCAGACATGCTGAAGTTGAAGGAATACCTATGGGAATTTTCGAAGACGGAACTCCGTATTTAACGACAAAAGGATTGGCCAGAGTTTGCGGAGTCGATAGTTCTGTATTGACCAGGCTGGCTTCCGATTGGGAAATGGAAAAAAACAGGCCAAGAGGTATACGGATATCCGAACTGCTTTATTCGCAAGGATTCAACAGGGAAAATCTGAACGTAGTGATACTTATGAAAGGTCAGAAAACCTATGGATATACAGATGACGTATGTATGGCTGTCCTTGAATATTATGCGTTTGACTCACCTAAAGGATCAAATGAAACAGCCTTTGCAAACTACAGAGTTCTTGCGCGGCAGACACTCAGAACCTTTATCTACAACAAGGTGGGATATGATCCTGATAACAAAATCCCCAAAACCTGGAAGCATTATCATGACAGGTTGATATTAAACGATTTACCGAGGGGATATTTCAGTGTTTTCAGGGAAATCGCAGATATTGTTATTTATGCCATGCAGAAAGAATTGATAGTAGATGCACATACGCTGCCGGATATAAGTGTGGGGCGGATATGGAGTAAATACTGGAAGAATAATGGCCTGGAAAAAAAATATGGTAAAACTTTGAAATATCCTCATGCCTATCCTGATTATTTTCCGCAATCCAAATCGAACCCTCAAAATATTTGTATATATCCGCTGAAGGGATTGGGCGAATTCAGGATATGGATGCAGGAATTTTATCTGCCGAAAAATTTTCCGGACTATTTACAAGAAAAAATGAAGCGGGGTTTTCTATTTAATTCACACCTCTCACTTTTCATTTGATCCTTTCTGTCTTAATATTGAAAAAGGATGTGTTGATCATATTAAAATTGGATGAAAGTTTTGGGAAAATTCTGAAATCCGATAATAAATATCATCAACATGGTTGAACCTGGACACATTATCATATATAACCGTATTATCTAAAGTGTCTGGCTATGAATAAGGATTCTCGATATGGTTAAAAACGGATGAAAAAAACAATGACATCGGTTTTGAGGCTGCTGACAATTTTATTTTGTCGCGCAATTCCCTGCTCTGGCATGATATTTGCTTTATGCTTCGCTTTTGCGATAGTGCTGCCCGGCATCTGCCTGGCAGAAGAAGAAAAAGGCGAAAACTATTTCGAAGATGCGGAATACAGCCTGGAACAGCTGCAGCAGGTCGAAGTTGTTACTCCTTTTAAAAGGGAAGAAAAAATTTCTGAAGTATCTTCTGCTGTGTTTATCATCACACAGGAGGATATCCGGCGTGCTGGAGCTTCGACCATTCCCGAAGCTCTGGCCCTGGCTCCGGGCGTTCAGGTTGCCCGGATTTCGGAGACAGAGTGGGCAGTGAATATCCGGGGGCTCAATCAGCAATATGCTAATAAGCTTCTGGTGTTCATGGACGGCCGCAGCATATATTCTCATGTTCTATCCGGGGTTTCCTGGGATTACCAGGGTACGCTTATGGAAGATATTGAGCGAATCGAAGTGATTCGCGGGCCGGGCGCTGTGGTCTGGGGGGCTGACGCTGTGAACGGTGTGATCAATATCATAACGAAAAAGGCGAAGGATACACATGGTGCTATGGCGGTGTTGTCCGGGGGTACGGAAGAAGATATTGCGAGTCTCAGGTACGGGGGGCATTTCGGGGATTATATATGTTACAGGATCTATGGCAAATTGTTCAACCGGGGGGGCGAAGAAAATAATGACAAACCAGTACCTGGCAATGATTCCAATACTGACTGGTATTCAAGGCGGGCAGGATTCAGGCTTGAATGGGAACCGGAAGACAGCCTTGGAGATGATCTTGTTACCATACAGGGTGAAATCTTCGCCAACAAATATGATACCATCAAATATAATGGCAGGGCCGTACCTCCGCATTATGAAAACACAACTTCAAGAGTGGCAGGAGGCCACATGATGGCCCACTGGCGGCATCTGGGGGAGAATAACTCAGATAATGAGTTGAAGTTATATTTTGAAAGCATACACGGAAGTCTGGACGAAATGGATGGGAATTACGATATTTTTGATGTTGAATTTCAGCAGCGTCTGTCTGCTTCTGACCGACTTCATGATGTGGTATGGGGTATCGGATACAGGATGATTTTCGATCAGATTTTTTTGATGGAACCTTTTGAGGAAAGCAACAGCAGTTTTGATCAGGATCTGGTAAGCGCATTTATTGAAGATGACATACAGTTGATTCAAGACAGACTCCACCTGACACTGGGTGTGAAATTCGAGCATAATGACATTACCGGTTTCGAAATTCAGCCAAGTGTGCGGCTTAGGTGGACACCTGTAAAAAAGCATGTTTTCTGGGCCGCTGTTTCACGAGCTGTCCGTACTCCGTCGCGGCTGGAGAGCAAATTGGATTTAACGATCAAGCAGCCGGAAAAATTAAACGGGGAATTGAACGGCAAAAATGTCATATACACTATTACAGGTAATGCTGAACTTGACCCTGAAGAACTCATTGCATATGAATTTGGATATCGGATGATCGCTGCAAAAAACCTGTGGATGGATATTGCAGTTTTTTACAGTGATTATGACAGACTGATTGATACTCGCCTGGCTGATATTGGACAGGGCGAAGAAATGACATCAGACAGCACAACATACTACCTTTCCTATGAAAATTACCTTGAAGGGAATGCTTATGGTGCGGAGATAAGCGGTAACTGGAAACCTCTTCCCTGGTGGAAGCTTTCTCTGTCATACAGTTATCTGCATACAGATATGGAAATTGATGATGATCTGAAATATCTTCAGGAGGGTAGTGAAGCAGTAGGAGGAGACAGCCCCAGCAACCTGGTTTCTCTTCGTTCATCAATGGATTTTCCTCAATCTATAAAGTTCGATCTGTGGCTGCGGTATGTAGGACGGCTGGAAAAAAGCAGGGTCGATTCTTATACGGGTCTGGACGCGCAGCTTTCATGGCTGCCTCTTGATAACCTGGATGTTTCCATCGGAGGGAAAAATCTGCTAGAACCGCGACACAGGGAGTTTTCTTCCTATGAGGTGGAACGAAGCGCATATTTAAAGCTGATGTGGAGTTTTTAAATATTTTATTATGTTAACATCATATTTACGGATGAAAAAATTTGCAGTACTTGCCCATGAATAAAAATTTTCTGACAGGAATTCTGTTCGCCCTGTGCATAGGCTGCCTGAGCGGTCTATCCTGTGCCAGCGCCCAGGATGCCGATGTCAGTGATGAATATGAAATCAAGACACGCTTTATATTTCATTTCGTGAAATTTACCCGGTGGCCGAAACAAAGGCTTCAAAATAGAAAAAAACCAATAATTATCGGATTTATTTCCGAATTTGCCAACAGCAACAGTTTGTTCAAGCTAAAACATATCAGGATAAGGGGAAGAAAAATACTTGTAAGAAAAGTCAGGCATCCTAATGATCTGAACGACTGCAATGTTCTTTACATCGACATGAAAGACAGGGTTCTGATACGAAAATATCTTAATCTGATCAGGGGAAAGAGCATTCTGACAATCGGTGATGCAAAAGATTTTATCCGGATGGGCGGTACTATCAATTTTTTAAGAGACACAAAAAAGAGATTACGATTCGAGGTCGGTTTGTATACTGCCACCGATTCCGGGTTGAAGCTGAGTTCCAAGCTGCTTAAATCGGCAAAAAATATCTATAAAAAGAAAGAATAGCTGTAAAATGTTTAGATTCAAACATCTTTCCATCAAGTGGAAATTAAAACTCATCATTATGTTCACCACATGCGTGGCTCTTTTGACCGCATCAATAGCATCTATCGCTATAGACTCGATCATATACAAAAAAGTTATTGTCAGAGATCTTAAAGGGCTTGCTCAGGTAGTCGGGATGAACAGTGAGGGGGCTCTGGCCTTCAATGATCCTATGAATGCAGAGGAAAATCTTTCTGCCCTGCGGGCAAGACCTAATGTGGTGATGGCATGTATTTACGACAAGAACGGCAAGCTGTTCTCTACATATCTGAGGGAAAGTGAACCAGAGAATATAGCACCTCCTGCAAAGCTGAAGAAAAACATGCATTATTTTTCCCACAGGGGGTTATTTATATTTCAGGATGTGGTTTCCGAAGGCGAAAAGATAGGGACAATCTTTATCCATTACGATCTGGCCAGGATACATTCCGAATTAATGCGGTCTGGATTTATTTTCGCGATAATCATCATGGTATCAATCATTGTCGCGTGGGTACTCTCTTCCTCTCTTCAGAAAGTGATATCCGGACCGATAATGGATCTTGCGGATACGGCCAGAGATATTTCAGAAGGAAAGGATTTTTCCGTAAGAGCCGTGCGGTGCAGCAGAGATGAGGTGGATGTACTCATTGACCAGTTCAATGAAATGCTGTCCCAGATTGAGGAGCGGGATAAAGAATTGAAAAAGCACCGGGGACATCTGGAGGAAAAGGTTGAAAAAAGAACCAGAGAGCTTCAAAATGCAAACAGAGCATTACGCAGAGCAAAGAATTCTGCTGAGGGCGCGAACAGGGCAAAAAGCGAATTTCTTGCCAATATGTCCCATGAAATACGCACTCCCATGAACGCTGTTCTCGGATTTTCGGAATTGCTCGCATCACAGATTACGGACGAAAAACACAAAAATTATCTTTCCTCAATTCAGTCGAGCGGCAAGAGCCTTCTGACTCTGATAAACGATATTTTAGACCTTTCCAAGATCGAGGCGGGTAAGATGGAGCTTCATTATGAAGCTGTCAATCCCAATTCGATTTTTAAAGAGATTGAGCAGATTTTTTCTCTCAGGATCATGGAAAAAGGGCTTGATTTTTTCATTGATATAGATCCAGAGATTCCAGACAGCCTTCTTCTGGATGAAATCCGTTTAAGACAGATTCTGTTCAATCTTATCGGTAATGCCGCCAAATTTACCGATACCGGATATATCAGGCTGGCAGCCACAAAAAAAGGATCAACAGAAACACAAAGCAATCTTGATCTTGTGATTCGTGTGGAAGATACCGGCCTTGGAATTGCCGAAGATTCTCTGGAAAATATTTTTGATGCTTTCAAACAGCAGGACGGTCAGAGTACAAAAAAATTTGGAGGAACCGGTCTGGGGCTTGCAATTACCCGCAGGCTGGTGGAAATGATGGACGGAAGCATCCAGGTTCAAAGTGAACCGGGGAAAGGAACCTGTTTTACAATAATTCTTAAAAAAGTTTATATGGCCGCTACACGGGCTGTATCTGACAAGGAAGATATGCCTGATGCAGACCTTTTCGATTTTAAAAAAGCCTTGATTCTTATCGTGGATGATATAAAAACCAATCGTCAGTTGGTAAGAGAGTTTTTCGCAGGCACGGCAGTGGATACCATAGATGCTGAGGATGGAGAAAAAGCCTTGATCATGGCAAAAGAACAGAAACCGGATCTGATTCTCATGGATATCCGGATGCCTCATATGAACGGTTATGAGGCCACAGAAAAAATACGGGAAGATGAGAATATCAAGTCTGTTCCAGTGATAGCACTGACTGCTTCCGGCATGAAAACCGACAGGGAAAAAGTGATGGCCTCTGGATTCAGCGGATTTTTATCAAAGCCTGTGCGAAGATCAGCCCTTTTTAAGGAGATATCCGGTTTTTTACAATATTCTGTCAGAAAAATTGATCTCGACTGTGAAACAGAAAAAGATGATATAGCTACTCTTACCTGTGAGAAAACAAGAGAGAAACTGCCCGAAATTTATGAACAGCTCAAGACCGAATCGACTCTTCTTTGGAAAGATGCCTGTGACAATGGATTTTTCGATGAAATCGAGAAGTTTGCAGACCATATCCTTGATCTTTGCAAGGATTCTTCCCTGGACATGCTCAAAAAATTCGGTTCTGATTTAAAGCTGTATGTAAGCAGTTTTGATATAGAAAAAATGACCGCCACCCTCACCGAATTTCCGGCTCTGGTGGGCCAGGTCGAGGTTCTGGCTGAAAAATGTTTGGAGAAAACCAATGGATAATACAGATTTCAATCAACATAAGTTCAAGATCCTGATAGTGGATGATCTTCCTAAAAATATTCAGGTTGTGGCATCTATTCTTCAAAAAGAGAATTATCATCTGGCTTTTGCCCAGAACGGCCATAAAGCCTTGTCCCATGTGAAATACAACCAGTTCGATCTTATCCTGCTGGATGTGATGATGCCGGACATGGACGGTTTCGAGGTCTGCCGCCAGCTCAAGGCCAACGAAGAAACCCGTGATATTCCGGTAATTTTTCTTACTGCAAAGGCTGATACGGACAGTATTGTCAAAGGATTCGATTCAGGTGCAGTAGATTATGTGACAAAACCCTTTAACGGAACCGAACTTCTGATACGGGTAAAAACCCACCTGGAATTAAAATCCACACGCCAGGATCTGGAAGAAGCAAACACTACCAAAGACAGGTTTTTTTCGATCATAGCCCATGATCTGAAAAATCCTTTTAATGGGCTTTTAGGGCTTTCGGAACTGCTGATCCGTCATTATGACCGATTTGATGACGAGAAACGAAAAAAACTGCTCAATGATATCAAAAATGTCTCGGAACTGACCTTCAAACTGCTTCAGAATCTTCTTGACTGGTCAAGGATGCAGACCGGAAAAATGCAGTGGGTTCCCCAAGAACTTGATCTCTATTATCTTGTTGAGGAAAACATATCTCTTCACAAAACAAATGCTGAAAGCAAGCAGATCAATCTATATTCCACAGTACCAAAAGACACTCCTGTATATGCTGACAGAAGTATGATTGTGACTGTAATCAGAAATCTCATTTCCAATGCCATAAAATATACCCGTGCAGGCGGAGATGTGAAGGTATCCTCGAAAACCACAGGCGGGTTTGAAAAAGTAATTGTATCTGACACCGGTCTTGGCATGTCTGTATCCGATAAGGACGAATTATTCAGAATTGATGTCCATAGTTCAAAACCTGGCACAGAAAAAGAGCCGGGTACGGGATTGGGCCTTATTCTCTGTAAAGAATTTGTTGAAAAAAACAGAGGGCGGATCGGTGTGGACAGTGAGCCGGGAAAGGGAAGTGATTTTGCCTTCACCATAATGAAAATGAAAAACGAGGATTGAGTAATTGAAAAGACAGAATAAATTGAGTCCGGAAATGGAACTGGAAAGAAATATTCTTCTGGGGCTGGCATGTGAATGGGATATAGCAATCTGGGATGTACCTGAAAGATACAAATCGAGGATGCAAAAACCTTTTTTCCGCCTTGACGATTCAATATCGCGGCTGGGCAAGTGGTCTTCATATAAAAAAGAAATTGGTCTGAGCCGGGATTTTGTACTCAATCATCCCTGGGACAGTGTTCGGGATGTGCTGCGTCATGAAATGGCACATCAGCTTGTTTCCCAGGCAATGAGAGTTAGTGATCAGACATCCCACGGACCGGCCTTCAAGGAAGCCTGCCGAATGCTCAGAGCAGATTCATATTCTTCGGGTTCATATAAAACTCTCTATCAGAGACTTGAAGACGATACTCTGACTGAAGATGACAAAATCCTTGTTCGGGTAAAAAAACTTATGGCTCTTGCCCAGAGCAAAAATGAACATGAGGCAGAATCTGCCATGCTCAAGGCCCATAAACTGATTGAACGGCATAATATTGATCTGTTGAACACTGAAAAAAAACGCAATTATACAAGCATATTTCTGGGCAAACCTGCTTTACGTCGATTCCGGGAAGAATATACCCTGAGCAGGCTGTTGATCGATTTTTATTTTGTCTATGGAATATGGGTCTGCACATGGGTTGTGGAAAAAGGAAAAGAAGGCAGGGTACTCGAAATCATTGGTACGCCTCAAAATGTGAATTTTGCCAGTTATGTATATGATTTCGTGCGTAATTACATTGATGCTCAATGGAATGTGTACAATCAGGATAAAAAGCTTGGCAGGTACAGGAAAACCGATTTTGCAGTGGGAATAATCGACGGATTCCGCTCGAAGCTGAACAGCATTCCCCGTGAAACAACAACCATTTCCTCCACATCCCGCGCCCTGGTCAAACATGAGGATATAAAAATGAAGGAATATATTCGTCACAGGCATCCGAAAATAGGAAAAATCAAAAGAGGTTGTTTGAACCAGGATGAAGATGTGGTAAACGATGGTATAGAACTGGGTAAAAAACTTGTAATCCACAAAGGAATAGAAGAAACAAAAAATTCAAGAAAGTTTCTGGAATAATAAATTCTGCCCTTTGTTCCGGGCGATAAAAAGTTATTTTCTTGACTTGTCATCAGGAGATTTTGAATATGGGCAAAAAACTGAGAGTTCTTCTGGCAGATGACGAACCGCACATCCGTCTGCTGATCCGCTCGATAGTGGAGATAATGAATGCCGAAGTTGTGGGCGAGGCAATGGACGGACAGGAAGCCGTGGATTTGTATAGTTCCCTGAAACCGGATATGGTGCTTTTAGATATCAACATGCCGGTAAAATCGGGGCAGGAGGCATTGAAGATGATCATGACCGGGCATTCTGACGCTATTGTGATCATGTTGACCTCTGTTTCAGACAAAAATACTGTTAAACAATGCATCGAACTTGGAGCTGCCAATTATATCCGCAAAGATACGGGCATTTCTGAAATTAAGAAAATAATCAAGGAAACCTGGGAGTTGCAAAAAAAAAGGCTGAGGAGGAAATAGCACCATGTTCATGAATCCGCCCTTCATCCAGTCGTTGATTTCCGAATGGATATTAACGAGTGAAGAAGCCAGAAAACTTTTGGAACAGTTCAAAGGAAACGCTTTTTCGGTGTTGACTCATCTGGTCAGGGAAAGAGGAGCTAAAAGAGATCTGGTAGGCAAATTATGGGGCGATTCCATAGGGTACGCATATGTCAACCTGTCCAAAACCATTATCCAGCCTGAATTGATAAAAGAGATATCTGAAGCCTTTGCCAGAGAAAATAATGTGATACCGGTGTATAAGTTCGGAGATACAGTGACCGTTGCCACTTCAGATCCTTCGAGTATCAGAAAGACCAAAGAAATTGAAAAAGTGGTAAGCCAGCCGATATCGACTATTTTTTCCCTTCCCGAAGATATTGAGGCCGCTATAGACCGATATTACAAGGGCAGAATTTTTCTTGAAGAGTATATTCAGCGCATTTCCAGAGATATGCTGGAAACAGATTTTAAAACAATCTCTGAAGAAATGTCCGATTCAATAGTCAATAGCAAAAAAATCGATGATTTTGTCAAAGCCTTTTTCAAGACCGCCATTAATCGAAACGCAAGTCATATTCATATTGAGCCTGGCCCTGAAGATGTTCTTATACGATTTCGAATCGAAGGCAGACTGACACAAGTTTTTACCTTTAAAAAACCTGTTGCTGATATTTTCAGGTTGTGGCTTGAATCAAAAACGGACGTTTACTTCAAGAACAACAGCCATATGCAGCCTGTTGTCATAAATATTTCCGGCAGGAGCTTTTCTTTTAATATTTCTGCCGCAAAAACCGCACATGGAAACAGGATTGTACTGAAATCATATGAGAACAGAAAACAAAAGGCTGAATCAGATCTTGTCAGACTTGATTTTTCTCAGTCAGTTTTTTCAGGTATTGCACGCCTGCTGACTCATCCCTGGGGCATGATTATCGTTTCTGGAGCTTCCGGATCAGGCAAAAACACCACTTTATATACCATATTGAATCATTTAAACAGATCTGAAAAAAATATAACGGCATTGGAAACCATGCCGCTTTTTCAATCAGACGGCATAAACAGAATTATGACAGGAGCTGAAAAAGATAAGGATGAAATCCCAGATATAATTGCAGGCCAGGATGCGGATGTCATTATGATGGGAAAAATCTGTGATGGCCGAACTGCCGATATTGCAATTGATGCTGCGCTTTCAGGGCATATGGTGTTTGCGGGCATGAACGCAAACAGGGCTTTTTCAGTTTTCCCCCGCCTTTTTCATATGGGTACGGACATGTACCCTGCGTATGAAGCTATAAACGGAATCCTGGCCCAGGCCCTGGTTCCTCGAATTTGCCGCCATTGCCGGGATTCTTATATTTTGAGCCAGGCAGAAGCCAATATATGGTTTACAGGCTGTAAAGAGGATACCCCGATCAATTTTTTTCGAAGCAAAGGGTGTTCAAAATGCAACAATACCGGTTTTTCAGGACGTATAGCCATTCATGAACTGCTGGCTGTAAATGATGATGCCCGTTTTATGATAGACAGCAGAATGCCAGGCATAAATTTCTTGCAGGCAGCCCGTAAAAACGGTTTCACAAGTATGAGATACGACGGCTTGAAAAAAGTTTTGAGGGGATTGACTACAATTACGGCCATAGAAAATGCCACAGGTTCTGATTATGAATAGCCTGGAGATAAAAAGGTGATTTATTGCTGCTGAACGCAAAATATGCTTTAGCTGACCGGAATCATCCGGAACGGCTGGTTTTCAAATTCGAAAAAGCGTCCTTTAAACAGAAGCTGCATTTTTTCGGCCCGAAAAATCGCGGGTGGATTTCAGGGTACTCCAGTAAAACCGAGGTAGAGACAAGTGAAGAATCGATTTCAACCCCTCGTTTTATCAAAAAACTTGTTGCGGGAGAAAGCAGGCTTATCAGAATACCACCTCGCAAAGACGCATCATATGATTTCTGGATTCCTTCCGCGTCCAGGCAGGGGATAGCTATTGTAATCGGTTCTCTTCACTCATTGAAGCCTGAAAACGACAGATCAATGAGAATCAACTTCGGAATCGTACCAGGAACCTTTATTGAAGCTGAAAAAAAAGACTGGGAACGTGAAATAGTATGCACGGATATCCGGATCGGCAGGGTAAGGCTGCTTTATATCGATCCTGTAACTTTTGACATTCCGAAATTTTATAAAAAACTTGCTAAAACTATCGGAAAGATTCCAGTCAAAGCATTGATCATTGACGAGGCTCATTTAGTTTCGGAATGGGATGCTGATTTCAAACCCGCCTGCATGACTGTACTTCCAGAATCAATATCAATTTTGAAAGAAAAATATCCGGATATTATAACCCTGGCTTTAACCACCCGTACCGAAAAGATAGTAATTGCAGATATGGAAAATCTTTTCGGACTCAAGTTGGAAAAAGCACCTGGCCCGGAGAATAAAGAAGTTTTTGATATCAGCCTGCAACTTGTTGAAACCTTCGGGCTTAAATCAAAAAAAGCTGCATTTGACCGTATTATAACCCAAGATATTCCAAATATTTTTGGGAAAAAAAGTATTCAGGATCTGTTAAGAAAGAAAAGGATTGATGATCTGCCGATTGCGGGCCAGATTTTTTGTTCCTATGCACAGCCATCTGGCGTTTTTATCATAAACGAAGACCGGTCGTTGTTGAAGATGAATAAAGATATCGGTTTTTTCGATCCAGAACTTGCACACAAGGCCGGAAGTCAGTGGTTTGCACCTTATTATATAATGCTGAACGCTGAAGACATGTTTGCAAAAAATATGAGCAAGGTTTCCGATACGGACGAATTTGCAGATCTGTTCATTACCCCGAAAACTGAAAACCCTTTGTTTGACAGGCGTAAAACGGGTTTTACACTTCATATGTCTCTGCCGGAAAGTATCGAACAATGGATCAATACGATCAAACATTTTAATGAAGAAGACCGGCGGCTTCACTGCATCTTCATTATTGACTGGCCCAGAGACGAGTGCGAAAAAGATATGAACAGGAGAAACTCCTGCGTTCCTTCATGTTCAGAAAACACATGCCCGTTCGATGAAACCGGATTGTGCGATTTTGGCAGGCAGCATATGAAAATCGGTAACAGATGGCCCAGAGTGCAGGATCAGGTTGAAGATGTATTGAAAATACTTGACCTGATAATCGATCATCTGCCTGAAAAAGGTTTTTCATCTTATAAAACAGTCTGTTTTGATCTGAAACAGGACGGGCAGCATTCTATCCCAAAATATGAAATATCTTTGTACAGACTTACGACCATTGGTCTGATTTCAGGATACGATATCGAAGTTACTGGTAATACAGTATGTATCTGCGTACAGAACTTTCACCTTGCTCCTGATCTTGATTTTGCAGCCCAAGCGGTTATCAAATATCTCACAAAACATGATCTTTCCTGTGATGGCCTTTTAAAAAATATTGAAAAAGACAATATAGAAAGATTGATTTTACAAGTCAGAGAAAAATATATCTGGAATTGCAATGAAAAAAAAATATATACTCTTGATAAGACAGATGAATTAAAAACGAGAAAACCGAATTTTACAAATCAGAACAATAGCCCGGATCTATTCAGGTTTGTTCAGGATTATACTCTTTTGATGCTTGACTGTCATGTCGAAAGCGCAAGGCAGATGGCCTATAGAAAATTATGGAATATAAAAGAAATATTCGAAAGACCCATGTGTCATAACAGATCACTGAAATCTTTTTTTCAGATTGTGGATGAATCCTGGGAATGCGGTTTTTGTGATATCTGCGCGCCTGATCTTTCTTTCAGTAAACAGGATCAAGACTTTTCTTCGGGGCAGGAACCTGAAAGCAATGAAAACTCGGAAGAAAAAATCCTGAAAGAAAAAGCCCTGGAGTATGATCTTGACAAATGGCTGGCAGATAATGATATCCCTTTTGATTTTGACTTTGC
This sequence comes from Desulfobacterales bacterium HSG16, assembly GCA_030377965.1. Classification (GTDB taxonomy): domain Bacteria; phylum Desulfobacterota; class Desulfobacteria; order Desulfobacterales; family HSG16; genus JAUCGE01. Next base: position 19,226 of record JAUCGE010000023.1, on the reverse strand, counting down.
CAACCGTCTTTCAGAAGAATTTTCAAATTATCCGATCAATATTTATACTCGGTCTGCCCGCATCCTGGAAGAATCACCGCGTAATATCAAGGCATTGTATCTGGTTCGGGAATTTTCTGCCCAGCAACTGTGTAAAAGAGCCTGCCTTGATCTTATCAGGACAGCAAAGCAGGACATGGATTTTGTTTCTGTTGCAGGTTTTTATGACACATCCCACAATCTGCCAGATATCAGGAACGCATTGTTCGATGAAATAGATGATGAATGCGGCCCTATGCATACAGAAGATGGAGAAAAGTGGTTGTATAAGGAAGCGCAGAAACAATTCCCGACAGATTCCCAGAGAACCTGCTGGCTCGGAACCAGGGTACTTTTAAACCGCTTGAAAACAGTCAGGCTGTCTAAACACAACCAGAGATTGAAAGCCATGTCAGACGATTTTGAAGATCATCTTGCCAAGCAAATAAAGGAGTAAATAAAGTGGCCCGTTTGTCCAGCCCTGATAGTGCAATCAAAAAGATCGAGACTCTTTATAAGAAAATCGATCAGGTATATGAAACCGTCGATCTGATTAAAGCTATAGAACGAAAAACAGATTTCTGCCGGGAACGTATTTCAAGGCACGAAAAGACTTTCAATTCCAGATCCAGAGAAATTACAGCCATAAAATCGGCATATGAACGGGATGCCCAAAAGCTTGGCCGAAGAGTTCTGACTTCAGATAAAGAACTGAAAACCAGGTTTGAAAAACTTGATCAGAAAACAAGAGATCTGGCGGTTATGGTTCATTCGTTTCATGATCATGAGGCCAGAATTGACGCTCTCATGAAGAAAACTGATGCCAAAGTCTCGGCCATTCCAGCATTCACCAGAGATGTGGAAGAAAAAACATCCGAATTCCAAAATAAGCTGCAACAAAGAATAGATCAAAATCTTTACGAATCTTCTGAGAAACTGGCAGAGCTTAAAAAAGATATAACTCAGTTTACTGAAACCGGAAAAACTGAACTTAGTGACCTGTCGAATCGAGCGTATGAGCAAATAGAACAAGGATTTGCAAAACAGGCAAAAAAGATCCACCGGTTTATTGATGAGCGTTTCAAACAAATTGATAATACCATTGCTCAACAGCAGGAAAAAAACGAACAGACATTTAAAAGTATGGGACAGAAACTTTTTCAAAAATTTGATGAGTTAACCCAAAAGCAGGCAGAAGATTTCAAGCAGCTCAAAAAAGATCTTAACGAAAAACATGATCAACAGACCGGTCAGACTCAATTGTCCATAACTTGCCATATGGATCATACGGATCAGATTATAAATGAAAAATGGCATGAATTTTCACAATTTACAGGTCATTTGAAACAAGACATAAATGACAGATTTGAAGGATTTAATGATGCTTTTTCGATGCAGCAGGAAGACAATAAACAGACTTTGCGTCAGATAAAAGAGGAATCTGCCCGACAGATATCAGCACGCTTTAATGAACAGGCAGAAACAATTGAGGGTATTGAGGCAGACCTCAATAGCAGAAGCAAAGCACAGACAGAAAATATGCAGCTGGCTATATCCCAGGGGCTTGAATATGCAGATAAGACTGTAGCTGAAAAAATAAAGGAAATTGCAGGTTTTAAAGAAGAGATGAAGAATGCGTCTGGAGAACTCATGAAAAATCTGGAGGAAGAATTCAATGAGGAAAAGGCGCGAATGAATCTTGTCATTGACGGTTGTGAAGAACGCAAAAAAGACTTTGAAAACGCCAGCATACAATCTCTTCATGATGTTGATCTGGTCAAAGAGGATATCCGTGAACTCAGGGACAATACAGAGCAGAGCTTAATCAGCCAGGCGGATGAATGGTCTAAAAAACAAAATCGGCTGGAAGATGATCTTAAAAATAAATTTGTCAGTGAGGTCGATAATAGAGTGGCAGAAATTTTACCTGGCATCCAAAAGCTTGAAAACGAGTCGGAATCAAACATAAGCGGAATCGAAAAAATAAAAGAATTAATTGGTCAACTCAAAAATAATACAGAACTGGAAATAATCAGCCAGGCGGATGAATGGTCAAAGAGACAAAATCGGCTGGAAGATGACCTGAAAAACCAATTTACCAGTGAGGTCGATAACAGGGTGTCAGAAATTTTACCTGCCATTCAAAAGCTTGAAAATGAGTCGGAATCAAGCATAAGCGGAATCGAACAGATCAAAGAATTAATTGATCAACTCAAAAATAATACAGAGCTGCAAATAATCAGCCAAACGGATGAATGGTCAAAAAGACAAAATAGGCTGGAAGATGACCTGAAAAATCAATTTTCCAGTCAGATTGATAACAGGGTGTCAGAAATTGTATCTGCCATTCAAAAGCTTGAAAACGATTCGGAATCAAGCATAAGCGGAATCGAACAGATCAAAGAATTGATTAATCAGCTCAGAGATAATACTGAGCAGAAGATGAGCAGTCAGGCGGATGAGTGGTCGACAAGACACGATCAATCATTGGATGATCTCAAAAAACAATTAGGGGATGAGTTCAAGACGGGCCTGAAAAATGACATTAATGACCTCAGAACTGAATTGACCAGCGAGGTCGATAATAAGACAGCAGAAATTACCGGCTCGATCCAGAAGCTTGAAAATGAGACGGCATCCGCTAAGACTGGTTTTGATGACGCTATTGAAGAATGCAGAAAAGAAAGCAAAAACCTTCGTGCAGATATTGAAACAACAATTCAGCAGATTCTGCAGGAGATGGACAGCGCTTCAAATGATGCAATTGACGAAGGAAAAATAGTATCAGAAAATGAAATAAATAAAAAAATCAAGAAATTACATATAACAATCGGCAAAATGGAAGAAACGCGGATGGAAAAGGACGCTGTAATAGTCAATTATATCCGCACTCTTGTCAAAGGCCAGAAAGTCCTGGACGAAAAATATCAGAATTTGAAAAAGAGGAAGTAAATCCTTCTTACCCTTATCTATTGTTACTCTGGATCCTGAAGAAAAACACCAAAGCCTGAAAAAAAGGACAATAATATGATTACAGATATTACCCCACCCTTGATAGTGGCTCACCGTGGATTTTCCGCAAAATATCCGGAAAATACAATGGCCGCATTTCAAGCTGCTGTAGATGCCGGAGCAGACATGGTTGAACTTGATGTCTCCTTTACAAAAGATCGTGAAATGGTGGTCATCCACGATGATATTCTGGATCGCACTACAGACGGAAAAGGCCCTGTATGTGAGTACACTCTGGAACAACTGAAAAAACTGGATGCAGGCTCCTGGTTTCACGAAAAATTTTCAGGACAGCATATTCTGGCCTTGAGCGAAGTTCTCGATCAGATCGCTCCCCAGATCCTTGTCAATATCGAGATCAAATCCTCGGCTTTTGAAGAACATTATCCGAAAGATTCTATTGAAAACCTGATTATAGAACTTGTCGATGAAAAAAAACTCCAGGATCGAGTGATCATATCGAGCTTTGAAACCAGGTTTCTGTCAAGAATAGCACATATTGAAAAAAGGCCGGCTATATCAATGCTGTCACTCGATCCTGCCACTGAGCAGACAGTTTCAATTTGCCGGGACTGGAAGGTTTTTTCTTTCAATCCCATCATAAATAAACTCACTCAAAATCAGGTTACTATGATGCAGGACGCAGAAATTCGTGTCATCCCGTTTACTATTGAAGCTGAAAAAGACTGGCAAAAAGCTTTGAGCTTAGGGGTTGACGGCGGTTTTTTTAACGATCTGTATCTGCCCCGTAACTGATACAGGATTTTATAACAAAATGGCATCCCGAACATCTCTACGACTCAGGCGCATGATTTACCAGCTTATTGATCTGGTCAGTTTTAACGGAAAGATAAGAGATCTCTCTCGAATGCTCAACAAACAGGTGGAACATCCTGATGAGCCTCCTCTGGATATGTTGTCACATCCAGGGGGATTTATACGGGCATTTCATAAACGGCGCATGGGAATGGCCGAATCTTATGTTCATATAGCCAGAACTCTGGACAGAGAGTATGGCAGCAAAAGACGGCTCCATGCTTTGAAAAAACTTGCGGATCTTTCTCTTCATGCAAAGACGGTATCCATGCCCTTGAATACCGCAAGAGTTCAGATTGAAATCATGAAACAGGCGGTCAAGAATTCTGATAATCCTCGAAAACAGATGGAAATGATAGCCGATTTCACCCTGGCATCCTATGGACATGAGTCTGTGATCCACCGTTTTTTAAGGGAATTGAAGCGTGTGGAAACACCTGAAAACGGGCTTCCTTTAAAAGATCTGGATTTAGGCTGGGACTCTCATGTACACGATAATGTTTCGGAAGGACGCAAGACACCCAGCCAGCTTATACTTGATGCTTTTATCAAAGGCATGTCCCGGCTGACCCTTGCATACTATGATATTCCGAGTACTGACATTCTCAATGAAGGAGCGGAAGCAGGCAGAATTCTGGGAATAGACGTGTCTGTTGGTATCGAATTCAGTGTGGGCATGCAGGGAGCGCGCAGGCATTTTATGTACCTGCCTCCTGTGGATGAAATGGATAGTATAGCCGATTTTTTCAAAGAAAAAGGGCCGGAAATTGCTGAGTTTGTCGAGGGCCTGGAAGAAAACAGGAAAAGGCGCAGACAGACTATTACGGCCATTTTGAAAAATTTTAACTCGACTCATCTGATCTGGTTGAACCAGGGATATCCTGACAACTCTGCCCTGGCGTTTAAACCGGTTTGTTTCGAGGATATTGAAAAAATTGTTCCCCACCGACAATATTCCAGAAATCATTTAAGCGAACTGCTCTTTTCAAAATATAAGGATGTATTAAAGAAAAGAGTTTTATCCCTTAAAGTTCAATATGAGATATCGAGTCAGTTATACAAAAAAAAGAAAATCAGTGACTGGGAACTGGAACGGATAAAAGATAAATTTTTTTTCACGCAAAAACAATATCGCTCTCTGTCGCCCACAACTTTAAATACCGAATATTTTACTGGAAAATACTTATTCGACTATGACTCTGTGTTTGAACAGGAAGCAGATATATTTTCCTGTCTTAAAAAAGCAGGCGGCAGGATAGTTTACAACAGGCCTCTTGAACAAGGCCCTGGCCGGGCTATTGCAACGATTATTGACAATCATCGTTTTATCGACTGCATTGAGTTGATGAACATGAGAGACAGCGAGGTTCGGAATCCATCCGAAATCATTCAACAGGCTCGTTTCATCGATCTTGTCAATAATCATGATCTGAAAGAATTACAAAACTTTTTTCATGAGTTGCAGATGGACTGGGTCGATGATGATCTTGTGGTAAAGACCCATGAGCATTATCAGAAAAATCCTCTTATCCCTTTTGCCGGAAGCGCATCCGCAGGCTGGAAACCTCGCGTTCCGGGTATGGGTTTTATCAAAAAATCGAGCATTTTGTCAAAATCGGTCAAACATTTTGAAAAAAACCATTATCACCTGCCTCAACCGGTAGCAGGGCTGATATGCTGCAAAGGCAGGCGACAGACAAAAAAAAGTGGCACGGGGGATGAAATATTAGCTCTTGGAAAGAGCAGTCGGTTCAAGCCGAATCTTATAGGTGACGAAGAATCCGTTGAACGAATAGGTCCTGCCCGGATGTGGCGATATCTTAATCCGGGTATCAAGAATCTGATCCGGGTGATAACTGGTTTTCTTCCTGCTTTGTTATGGATCGGACCCGCTTACGCCTGTATCTGGTTTTCCATTACTTTTTTAAGAAATGTGTTTACAGACCTGTTCGCGTTGACCGGGACAAGATTCAGACAATGGTCCTTAAAAAACGTTAATTTCGACAATGCCACCCAGTCATTGTTATGGACAGGCTTTTCCGTTCCAGTTCTGACAATGGTCAAGATCGGGTTCGATCATGCATGGCAGGGCGAAAACCAGGGGCCTTTGTTTGAATGGTCCAAGTTTTTCACCATCTGTATAGCAAACGGTATCTATATTTCCTGCCATAATCGGCTCAGACAATTCGACAGCACGGTAATCCGGGCAAACTTCTTCAGGAGTATCTTTGCATGGCCTTTTGCTGCTTTGTTTTCGCCTGTTGGAAATTTTTTAGGTATCCCCAGTATTGTACAGGCAAAATTCTGGTCTGATGGCGTGGGCGCGGTTATTGAAGGGGCTGCTAAGTTCAAACAGAAGATCGTTATCCGAAAAAGGGATTATATAGAATTAATTCCAAAGATTAGATCTGACGAAAGAGCTGTCCGTATTATCGCTATGCTTGACATTTTATACATCTGGGCTAAACGTTTACGAGGGAGGACATGTCTTGCCCGTATCTTGCTTGAAAAAAAATCGCGTCGAAACATTTTTTCGAAAGCAAGCGGAAAGAAAAAAGCAGAGAACGGATCGGAGCAGAAGCCGGATCAAATCGATATCGCTCTTTTATGTCAATTATACAAGCCCGGACGTGCTCAGATTGAGCTTGGCATGTTCATAATAGAGCATTATACGGATCAGGAGGCGGTCGTAATGACCGGACTGCTCAATAAATATCTGGTGCCATTTCATGAGTGGCTGAAGAAAATAAAAAAACAGACGCAAACCTGATAGAACGTTTACCATGCGGTGTACAGGAAAAAGAATATGATGCAGAACAAATATGTCAGATTGATAAAAGAAGGTGTAAACAACTGGAACAGTTGGCGTAAGAAAAATCCAGAAGAGATCCCCGATCTTTACGGAGTAAACCTGTGCTTTTTCAATCTCACCGCTGCAAATTTTACGAAAACCAACCTGTGGGAAGCCAACATGAACAAAGCCAGGTTGAAAAATGCGAATTTCAGGGGAGCGGATCTTTGTTTTGCCAACTTGAACGGAACGGATCTGAACGGTGTCGATTTAGGAGGCGCTAATCTGACTGAGGCAGACCTTACAGGAGCAAAAATTACCAATGCTAATTTAAGAAATGCCAACCTGTGGGGTGCAAAACTCAAAGACGCAAAAATTTCATACGCAGACCTTTCTGGTGCAAATCTCAGCGAGGCAGATTTGACCATGTCGCATCTGGACAGGCTCAAGCTCCGGGGAACCAATTTTTCGGATGCCAAGCTGAGATCATCTGTAATTCGTAATACCGATTTTTTTTCCACCGACCTGACCAGATCCGATTTTACAGATTCGACAATAGCATGGTGCGGATTTTCCAACATGGATTTCAGGACTGTAAAAGGACTTGACAGCATCATTCATAATGGGCCGTCAAGTGTTGGGATCGACAGTATTTTACGATCCAGCGGAGCTATACCAAAGTCTTTTTTACTCGGAGCTGGCGTACCTGACGAATTTGTCATGCAAATGGACGCTATAGCCGGTTCTACCCTTGAATTTCAGTCTTTTGTATTGAGTTTTTCGGATAGAGACCGGGATTTCGCGCACAAACTGCATAAGGATTTAACGGAGGCAGGTATACGCTGCTGGAATTTTACCGAAGAGTTCAAGACACCCGAACAAATACGTAAGACAATTCATTTTTTCGATAAAGTCCTTCTGGTCATGTCTGAAAGCAGCATGGCATCCAACTGGCTCAAGGCCGAGATTGGCGAAGCATTCAGTGAAGAAAACAAACGTAATCGATCCATGCTTTTTCCCGTTTGTCTTGATAAAAAGATCATGCGTCTTGATGAAAAATGGGCGCAGGAACTTCGCTCTTCCCGACTTCTCATAAATTTTGAAGAATGGGAAAATGCTGGACGTTATGCAGCATCTTTCAATCAATTGCTGAAAGATATAAGCAGATATGCCTCCCGCCCCAAATCAGTTTTTCCGGCTTCCATATCACTGCAATCAACGGCTGAAACAGTTGCAACCGAAGCTTTTTTTACAGTAATAAGTAAAAAGCAATGCAAGGTTTATCAGGTCGGAGATCAGTTGAAATTCGACGGTAAAACTTTTACTCCCCCAAAAGACAAAGGATTATGTCTCTCTTTGCTCGAAGCCATGAACAATGCACATCAAAAATGTACTAACGACAAGGATTCTGGATTTGTATTTAAATGTGCAGGCTGTGAGGGAATGATCAGCCTGGCCTGCGCTCCTGAAAAAAAACAGGATAAAAAAGATGCAGAAACCCCGGCCTCTTCGAAAAAAACGACAGCCCGTTCCAATACAATGGTCAAGCTGTTGTCCTCTTTTTCTCTCTTCCAGACCTTGGACAAAAAAGATATTCGGAATCTGGTTTCCTTTTTGAAAGTAAAAAAATTCGACAAAAAATCGATTGTCATAAAAAAAGGACAACCAGGGAAAAATCTTTATATTGTCGCGTCTGGAAAAGTGGCAGTACTCGGAGAAGGCGGTATTACCATCGCTGTTATGGGCAAAGGCGAGGTTTTCGGCGAAATGAGCCTTTTAACAGGAAAACCCGCAGGTGCAACCATAGAAGTTCTGGAAGCTTCTACCGTCTTGTCTCTGGCTGCTGCTGATTTCTGGAATATGCTTGACAACCACAACTCTCTCCAGATGTATTTCACCCGGCTTCTGGCCCAGCGTCTGGCCGAAATTCACAAGGTTCGCTCCCAGGAGTTCAAGTCTGGAATGCACGGCAAACTTTCTGAAATGCCCCCGGCAGAATTGCTTCAGACTATGCATGTAAATCAAAAAACATGTGTTCTGATTTTTGATGAATTAAGTCAGGGCAAAGCCCGTCTTTGCTTCAGGGAAGGAGAATTAATCAGTGCTATTTATAAAGACAAAGTCGACCAGGATGCTTTTAACTTTTTATTGAGGGAAAAAACAGGTCGTTTCATCTTAACTAATGAGTTGAAAAAAAGCGAAAAAACAGCCCGGCGAGTAGGCGATTTCATGGGGCTTTTGATGGCAGGTGTTCAGAAAATAGATGAAGGGGAAACTTAACCTTTAAGGAGAATTTTTCATGAGACTTGTTAATAATTTTATAGTACTTCTATTGATCGGGGCAGTATCAGGATGTTCTGCAGCCAGATGTTCTGCAGCCAATATCGATATTTCGAAAAACAATAAAGCTGAAACCGGCAGTATATCTTATATGCCGTCAGAATTAGCCGCTTTTTTTAAAAAAGAAATATATCAAGATCGAGATGATTGCGAAAATGATGAAAAAGCCTTGTTGATCAACAATGAATATTATGAAATTTTTGACAACAGCCTTTTATTGTTTTCAGGACTTCCTGATTATCTGTGCAGCAGCTCCAGAAGCTTTATTCCTGTATGTATAAGCAAGGAAGGAAAATGGAAATGGGGAAAAAGAATTGACGGCTTTCCATCTGTATTGTTTCAAGATCAGGAACATACATTATGGTTGATAACACAATCGACAGTTGAAGCTTCGTATCCAAGTTTATATACAAGTAAAAACGGGGTCAACTGGACAGAAATACCGCTGCCTGAAAATCGTAATGTTGACTGCTGTTTTGAATTCGTTAGGGAAATCTGTTTTCAAAACAATGAAATAAGGGTTCGTTTTGAAAGTTATACGGATTTAAAAAACAACTTTGAACTACAGGAAAATTACCTGTATATATTGGCGGAAGAAAAAGCGATACCCGAAAATATCATTGCAAAACTTAAAAAACTGGAAACTGCGAAATATTCAAATATTACAGATAAGCATCTTTTCTTAAACTCTGTGAAAAAAATATTGACAGCAGATGAATTTGCCAGACACGGGCAGCAAATTATGTGGTATGCCAACAAAATTGAATACTGGAGTGCTAGCCTTGAGAGCATAACGAAACAGCCTCAATGGAAAAAAGTATATGATAAAGATATTGGTCAGAAACCATGCAGTTTCAAGCATACTGATAAAGGCGGCTGGTTTCGACAGGAGAATGAATCCGAAATTTATTTTTTATATACTCCAGACCATATGACAGCAGCATTTCCAAAGTCGATGTAGGATGCAAGTATATTCCTGCCAGTTCATGGTGGGCATAAAAGCACATGCCCATCCTGCAAGTCACATCAGAACTTATTGGCGGCAGGGCGAGGTTCCGTCCCCGCCATCTTTCTGCCAATAACATCCAGAAATTCTGCCATGCATTCTTCAATATCATCAATATCGCTGGCATCTGTGCATTCATGCAGTTTTTTCCCGAAATCAATCAGGGTATCATCACCATATTCAGATGCTATTTTTTTCAAATCCAGGGCAAAATCGATGATATCATCTATAAAATAAGCGTCATTGATTTCCTTCCACCGGGGGATAAATTTATTTTCCAGAACAGCTATGAGTTCGGACGGACGGGCAACTTTTTGTTTTACCGCTTTTTCTTCCTCTTCATATGTACAGTCTCTGGATTTAATATCTGTTTTATCCTCTACTTTTTTTGTATAAGGCAAAAACTTTTTTAATCCTGATATCAAGGCTTTTTTGTTAAGCGGTTTTTTTAGTACACTGTCAAAAACAGCTTTTGTTTTTTTCTCATCTTCTTTCATAACAGCAGCCGTACATGCTATAACTGGTATGTGTTTCAGTTCGTCGTCATTTTTTATTACTCGCGTTATTTGATAGCCATTTCTGCCGGGCATTCTCAAATCCATAAGAATCAAATCCGGCATTTTCATATCCGGCATTTTCATATCCGGCATTTTCATATCTGGCATTTTTACATCTATATGGCCGCTTTCATCGGGGCATTCAAGCTTGGACTTTTCAAGCATGATCATAGCTGATTCACCGTTTTCAGCATTGATAAGAGAAAATGCTTGATCTTCCAGCAATCCTTTGATCAGCTCACGGTTATGAACTATGTCATCGACTACCATTATTCGGGCTGGTTTGAATATCACATCATAATTTTCTTCATGTTCTGTTATGTCAACCTGCTTTTTCAATGATTTTGAGATCCGGACATCGCGTAAAATAATTTGAAAGCTGCTGCCCGTACTGACACTGCTGTCGAGAGATATACTTCCGTTCATCAACTGAACCAGCCGTTTTGTTATGGTGAGTCCTAGTCCCGTTCCTCCATATTTTCTGGCTTTTTGTCCTTCCTGCTGCTGGAATGCGTTAAAAATCAGACTTTTTTGACTGTCGGGAATACCGATGCCAGTATCTTCGACCGTGATCATAATATCGATAAGATCGTCTGCCAGGCCGTCTGCCAGGCCATCTGCCAGGTCGTCTGATTGAAAGGCATCTCTTCGCTCGTCTGGCATCTCATTTGATCGGGTATCTTTTTTCATACTGTTGATTATTATTCTGACATAACCCTTTGATGTAAATTTTATTGCATTGCTCACCAGATTGGTCAGAATCTGTCTTATGCGAACTTCGTCCAGAACGACTTCTTCGGGTAGTTCATCGTCTGTTTCTAATATCAGATCAATACCTTTTTCGGAAAATTTGGGAAAGAAAACCGATTCAATTTCACACAATATATCCTCGATTCTCAAGGGTTCAAGTTGAATATCCAGTTTGCCAGCCTCAATTTTCGAAAGATCCAGAATATCGTTGATCAGTGATAGCAGTAACTGTCCGCTGTCATAAATATTTGTCAGATAATTTTTATGTGGCTGATCGTCTATCCTGTCCATGAGAATTTCGCAAAATCCTATAATTGCATTCATGGGAGTACGAATTTCATGGCTCATGTTCGCCAGGAATTCGCTTTTTGCCCGATTGGCTATCTCTGCTGATTCCTTGGCCTTCTTATAATCTTGAAGGGTCAGTCGAAGAGTTTTTTCAGATTGCCTGAGTTTTAAATGAGTTTTAACCCTTGCCAGAAGTTCTTCTTTTTGAAAGGGTTTTGTAATATAATCGACAGCACCTGCTTTAAAGCCCTCAATCATGTCTTTTGGTTGAGTTTTTGCGGTCAGGAATATAACAGGTATGTCATTTGTCTGAAGATTTTCCTTCAATCTTTTGCAGACTTCAATCCCGTTCATTTCAGGCATTACCACGTCGAGAAGAATCAAGTCGGGTTTTATCTCAGATGCCATGGAAAGAGCATATTCTCCATTCATGGCAAATGCGAAATCATAAGTCTGAACTGCCTTGAGCATATTCCCGATTACCTGAATATTTTTAGGTGAATCATCCACTATCAGAATAATATTTTTATTTATCATTTTTTCCATTCCTGATAAAAGCCGGGTGGTCGGAGTAAAAAAAGTTGATTTTCATGATAAGTTCCTGATTTTTGTTACCAGATCAGGAAAAATGTCAAGAGTTTGAGGAATTTTATCCACTTCAAATGAATCTGTCTGAAGTACAAGAATTTCTCCGAATTTTTCGAGCGTTCCAGCATTATGTTTTTCCCCTAAATTCTGCATACGTAAGCCAAAGCTTTCGATGTTGCTTATCAACAAAGTATGGCGTAATTTTTGGAAACAAACCAGTTCTTCATCCAGGCTGACAAGAAGTTTTTCCACGTCTTTTATTTTATCTTTTATTTCGCCTTTTTTTATTGCAGCCAGGTCAAAAGGTTCTTTGTCAATATCTTCGATTTGTTCAAAAAGAGTATTTTCTTTTTTTGGCATAAAATGGGGAAGAAAACGCATTAATTCAGTTATCAGTATTGATTTAGTGAAAGGTTTTCGGATGTAACCATCTGAAAAATCGGATATTTCTTTTTCTTCTTCCTTCATGGAAGAGGCGGTCGAAGCTATAACTGGTATTTTGCACAGATCTTTATCCTGTTTGATTATAAGAGTCGCTTCTCTGCCGCCCATTACAGGCATTTTTATGTCCATCAAAATAAGGTCAGGCATAAATTTTCTTGCAACCTCTATTCCTTCTCTGCCATTTTCAGCTTCAAGTAAAGTGAAATCATATTTTTCCAATACTCCTGCGACAAGGTCACGATTGATCTTTACATCATCTATTGTTAGAATAGTGGCTTTTTCAAAAATTACTGAATCGATATCCTGTCCTTTTTGCTCATTTGAGATCATATCATCTGCCGAGCATATTTCTACATCTCTGATTTTCACAACAAAACGGCTGCCTTTTTCCAACTCGCTCTTCACGCTTATGCTGCCGTTCATTATCTCCAACAGTCTTTTCGTAATAGCTAGACCAAGACCTGTTCCTCCATATATAGCATGACTCTGGCCCTTCTGCTGTTCGAATTTGCCAAAGATAGCAATCTGCTGCTCTTCGGAGATACCGATGCCGGTGTCTTCGACTGAAAAAACAAAATCAATCTTATTCTTATCATCACTGGTTCTGAAGAATCCGACTGACAATCTGATATATCCGGCATCTGTAAACTTGACGGCGTTTCCAATCAGGTTGAATATCACCTGCCGCAGGCGGATTTCATCAAGCAGCAGAAACATGGGCAGTTCTTCATCAATATCGATAATCAAATCAAGTCCTTTTTCAGACGATTTCTGAGAAAATATTGACTTGATTTCCATGAAAAGGGAATGGGGATTAAAGCTGTTACATTCTATTGTCAGCTTGCCTGCTTCGATTTTGGAAAGGTCAAGAATATCGTTTATCAGAGTCAATAACGATTTTCCCGCTGACATAACATTTGATAGATAGAGTTTTTGTTTTCTCTCGGTTAAAAGTTCTGAAAGAATTTCGGTAAAACCAAGGATTGCATTCATAGGTGTGCGTATTTCATGGCTCATATTTGCCAGAAATTCGCTTTTGGCATGACTGGCGACCTCTGCCGCATCCCTGGCTGTTCGCAGTTGGCTCTCTATCCGTTTTCGTTCGATGATTTCCTGTTGCAGTTGTGCATTGGATTCAGCAAGTTCGCATGTTCTTTCATTGACCAGAGTTTCCAGTTTCTGTTTGTGAGCTTTAACACTTTTTATTCTCATCAGATAAATGCCAAAGGCCAGAAGTACGAAAAAAACGGTTACGGATACAATAAACCAGGCACTATCCCACCAGGGCGGAGAAATTATGAGTTCTACTGATTTGCCCTGTTCGTTCCATACTCCGTCGTTGTTAGCCGCCTTAACCTTGAAAATATATCTGCCCGGATCGAGATTTGTGTAACGTGCATTACGCATGGCAGAATTCGTATATGTCCAGTTGTTATCAAATCCTTCCATCATGTAAGCATACATGTTTTTTTTTGTATTCGAATAATTAAGAGCTGCAAATTCGAATGATATGATGTTATCTTTCCAGGTCAGAGAAAGATTGTTCACAGCGAAAGCGGGTTTTTTTAAAGCGGCTGGAAGATTCAATATTTTAATGTTTGTTAAAACCACAGGTGGTTTGAAAGAATTATCCCTGACATTTTCAGGATAGAAACAGTTCAGTCCATTTATGCCACCGAAAAACATTTTATTGCCCCTGGTTTTAAAGGCTGAACCTGCTATGAATTCCCTGCCCTGGAGACCATCAAAAGAATCGTAATTTCTAAAAATTTTCGTGACTGTATTGAATTTGCACAAGCCGTTTTTTGTGCTTATCCACAGGTTGCTTCTGTCATCTTTCAGGATTCCCATTATTGTTCCACTTGGTAAGCCGTCTTGAGTTGAATATCTGGTAAATTTTTTCGTATCTGTGTTAAGCCGGTTCAGCCCGTTTCCCGTTCCCACCCATAAAAAACCCTTACTATCTTCGAAAAGAGCATAAACATTGTTGTCGCTTATGCTTTCCTCATTTTTAGGATCATGTTCGAGATGCTCAAATTTTTCTTCGGTTCTGTCAAAAAGGTCGAGTCCGCTGCCAGCTGTTCCTACCCAGAGTCTGTTTCTGCTGTCTTCATATATTTGCTGGATAAAATTATGACCGACACTTTCGGAATTCTCATGCTCGTTTTTATAATTTACAAAAGTGCTGGTTGTCGGATCGAATCTGTCGAGTCCTCCTTTCCACGTTCCGATCCACAACATTCCGAATTTATCTTCATAAATAGAAAAAATCGTATCACTGCTCAGGCTGTTTTGATTTTTCTTATGTCTGAACCTGGTGAATTTTCCTGTTTCAGGATTCAACCTGTTCAATCCTCCGGCAAAGGTTCCGATCCATAAAAATCCGTTTTTATCGCCTGTGATGCACATAGCTGCATTCGTACTTATGCTGTCCGAATTGTTCGGGTCATGGGCATAGTGACTAAATTTGTCTGTTTTCGGGTACAGGCGGCTCACACCCCCGCCATTTGTGGCAATCCATAGAGTATCCGAATCATCTTCGTATATACTGTAAACAGCATTGTTTATCAGTGAATCAGGGTTATCTGGATCATTACGCAAAAGGGCGAACTTTTCTTTTTTTCGATCCAGTTTGCTGATTCCGCCAAAATAGGTTCCGATCCAGATGATGCCGGAGTTATCCTCAAAAATGCGCTTTACCTGGTTACCGCCTATGGTATCTGGTTTGTTCGGAATGTGTGGATAATGGGTAAAAATTTTTTTTTGAGGGTCAAATATGGCAAGGCCATCGTTCATTCCCACATAAATATTTTCATCGCTGTCCGCAAAAACTGTCCATACATAATCATCGGGCAGACTTTCTGGATCGTTTTCATCATGCTGGTAATGCAAAAAAAAATTATTTTTACGGTCGAACCTGTTCAAACCGCCGCCAAAGGTTCCAATCCACAAATTGTCGTTTTTGTCTTCGAGTATGGACCATACCGCATTATGGCTCAAACTGTTTTCATTTTCAGGGTCATGTACATAGCGCGTAAATTTTTCGGTTGCAGGATCGAACGAATTCAGCCCGCTTTCGGATGTCCCTGCCCATATTGTTCCTTGTCGATCTTCTGCTAAGGCCCATACGCGATTGCCGCTTATGCTTGATGAATCTGCCGGGTCATGTCTGTAACGGATAAAATTGCCGGTTGCAGGATTTAACCGATTCAAGCCTCCTCCGTCGGTACAGATCCATATCCTGCCCGCACTGTCTTCCATTACATTTACGACAGTGTCATGGCTCAGGCTGTTTTGATTGGCCGGGTCATTTTTAAAATGCGTAAATTTTTCGGTTTCAGGATCGAATCGATCCAGGCCTCCGCCGTGGGTCCCGATCCAGATATATCCTTTTCGATCTTTTATGAGGGACCATACAAAATTATTTGAAAGGGAATTTGAATCCGACAGGTTCTTTTCAAAAATGGTAAATTGATATCCATCGTACCTGTTCAAGCCATTGCGGGTTCCAAACCACATAAACCCTCTGTTATCCTGAGTTATTCCAAAAACTGTACTCTGTGAAAGCCCTTCTGACAGAGATATTCTTTCAAACTTCAGCCCATCATGCTCTGCATAAAGGTTTAAGGCGAAAGATAAAAAAATGAACAGGGAACATAATGTTATCTTGTAAGGCTGGTTCATTGGAGCATCTCATTTATTGGTATTTTTGAAATTCCCCTAAGTGCTTTCCATGCTTTTGAAAATTAAGCCCGGATATTTATTTTCGAGTGGTGCATAATGAATGAATTTTCGGATTAAATATTATAAAACCTATACGTAGATACTCAGGTTTATACTTCATATATTTATAAATTGGGAATCATAGTTTTCAAGAAATTTTTATCAGCTTCATCAATCTTACGAAGTCCTTCCATAAGAAGATGCATAAAATCTCCGATTTCAGCAGATTCCATCTCTTCGTTCGAAAGACCTGGTAAAAATTTGAAACGCCCCTCACGCATTTTCAGGAGATCGAAAAACGCATCTTCTCCCTCCAGTTCCCGATATTTTGCCCTGACAAGCTCTCCTTCCCTGAAAGACAGATATGCCGATTCCTTGAGCAGTTTTAACGTCAGTACTCCCGTTTTCTGGTTGACATTGAGGGTCTGGAAAAGTTCTGCCGGAGGCATTTCTGAGAGTTTTCCTGTCATTCCGGATGCAAATTCCTCTGAGCGGGCAGTATTGATTTCAGCCATTCTGCGGGCCAGGAGCCTTGTGAAATTGAGCTGAAGCGTGGGAATTTCGTTTAAGACCTGCTTGAAATTGTTGGAATCAATATACAGCACGCTGGTAGGTTCCACAACTTTTATAGTGGCTCCCACGGGATCACCTGACAAAAGACTCATCTCGCCAAAAACCTCCCCGCCTCCCATAAAAGCTATTGTCATGCCATCATCACTTACAACCTCGACTTTTCCTGATACAACGATGAAAAGCCGTCTGCCGGGTTCTCCCTTTCTCAGTACTGTATCGCTGTCATCATACTGCTCAATTCTCAAGAAAGAAACCAGTTCCTTTAATTCACTGTTACTAAGGCTTTTGAAAATCGAAAATGTACCCAGCAGTTCGACAAGAGCTTCGATATACTCTTCGGGTTTCATGTCTGCTGTCGGTGTTTTTGATTTTTTATCATGTTTGTAAGTGAACTGTATCATACCAGTGCAGCCACCACAATCGAACACAGTAGCAGGATCTGCCGTTATGACTGCTGTTTTGGGATTCTGGTTGCCTGCCAGGATTTTCATTACATATTTTGCGAGGATCAGGCAGGGAGCCTTGCTTTTTGGAACCATAAAAATTTTACCATCAAGTTGAAATTCATCTCCCAGATCGTAAAGAGGGCAGTTGTCCTCTTTTATTATCCGAAATATGGGTGCGGCTCCTGGAAAGGTTCCCTCGTTCTTTTTTTTCAGCTTCAGATCATGGCTGAATTGAAGAAGCTCCTTGGACACCTTTGGTTGTTTTCCGGATACTGGATCATCAGTTTTATTTGTTTTATCAGGCGGATAAACTTTGAACACATGGCTGCACGAGGCACAGCGGACACTGGTTCCCTTTTCCTTGATCAGTTTTTCATCCAGCCTGAAGGTTGTGCTGCACTTTTCACACGATATATTCATGTTCAACCCTGTCTGTTCATAAGATTTTCTGATTGCATATATCCGGTGGTTTTCCGGATCACAGATTCAAGGGAATATAATAGCCCTGGTCTCCCCTTTGCAACAAAATTACCACCGATGGTTTTTTTCGGTATTTAACCACTGCCTTTTCAAAATCCCGGTTATTTTTTATGTCCATATCATCTATCCTGCGGATCACATCTCCCGGCCTGACACCAATCTCTGCCAGATGTGAACCACGCCGCACTTTTGTTATCACCACACCTTCGTTTGCGTTCACCCGGTAATGATAACGGTTCTTGTCCGTCAGGTTTTCGACCTTGACTCCGAACGATTGAAACGCCAGTTTTCTTGCCCGCTTGAGGGGAAATTGTATGGCATTTACAATAACTTTTTTTTCTTTCCGGTCTCGCCACAAGCTTATTTGAACCGGAGTTTTGGCAGTAAGGCCCCTGGCTGCCACAAGATAATCCTCTTTTGACCGGACAGGAGCGCCATCCAGTGAAAGAATGATATCCCCTTCTCTTATACCGGTTTTATATGCCGGAGAATCGGATTCAACAGATTCTACAAGTACCCAGGATTTTTTGGCAATGTCAAGATAGTCGGCAAGTCTTTTATCAGGATTCTGGACTGTAATCCCTATCCATGCGTGAATTACTTCCCCATATTTGATCAAATCGGAAACTATCCGTTTTGCCTTGTTTATGGGAATGGCAAATCCGATTCCCTGGGCTTTGGCATAGATTGCAGTGTTTATACCGATCAGCTCTCCATCAATGTTCAGCAATGGGCCTCCACTGTTTCCAGGGTTGATGGAAGCATCGGTCTGGATAAAATTATGATATGTCCTGCTTTCAGTTTTGACGCTCCGATTTTTTGCACTTATCACCCCAGTGGTGACCGTGTGGGAAAATCCAAATGGATTGCCTATGGCTATAACAGTTTCACCAGTCATGAGATCGTTGGAATTGCCCATCATAACTGAGGGAATGGTTGCTTCAGGGGAAATCCGCAGCACGGCCAGATCTGAATCCGGGTCAGCACCTATGATCTCAGCTTCGAATTCACGCTCATCTTTCAATGTGACCATAATAGCTCCCGTCCTTTCTATGACATGAGCATTGGTCAGAATAAATCCTCGCCTGCCGTCTATGACCACGCCTGAACCGAGGCTCTGTCGTTTATAGCGGCGGTGGGTTCCGCCAGGATCGAAAAAATCTTTGAAAAATGAATCGAAAAGAGGATCTGATCCAAAACCTGAAAAAGGATTGGGCCTTGTACGTATCTCATATTCGGAACCAATGTTGACAACAGCAGGCCCGACCGCTTGAACAGCTTTAACCACAGGGCTTTCCCTGTCAATTTTAGCTCCAAAGCATAAGCTGCATGAAGCCGCTATAAATATGATTGATGATATAGCCGAAAACCGAATTAATTTTATGATATGGCAC
>JAUCGE010000160.1 GCA_030377965.1 Desulfobacterales bacterium HSG16 | reverse complement strand
ATCAATATTCCTTTGGAGTTTTATTCAACTCGTCGAGAGTGAAAACAGGGCCGTCTTTGCAGACGAACTCTTTGCCGATATTGCAGCGCCCGCACATGCCGATTCCGCACTTCATGCGGTTTTCAAGAGACATGATGATCTGGTTGTGTCCATAGCCTAAATTGTCCAGCACAGGCTGAGTGAACTTGATCATGATAGGCGGCCCGCATATTATGGCATATGTGTCTGGATCTGCCGGAGGTGCTTTCTGCTCGGTAATCGTTGGAACGAAACCGATGTTGTATTTCCAGTCAGGATCATCTGTTCCATCCACAGTGATATTCATGTGGATATCATCTCTTGCTTCCCACGCCTTGAGTTCATCCTCATAGAGCAGCATCCCCGGTGTCCTGGCTCCATATATGACATGTATATCCTTAAACTTCGACCTGTTTGCCGGATCAAGCATATAGATAATGGAGGATCTGAGGGTTGTGAAAGCAAAACCGCCGCCTATAATGACCACGTTTTTTCCTTCAAGATTATCCCAGGGATAGGAATTGCCCATAGGCCCGCGAAGGCCCATGATATCGCCTTCTTTCATATTATGCAGAAAAGTCGAAACCAGGCCGACTTTATTGACCGTGAACTTGACAAATCCCTTTTCAGTGGGAGACGAGGCTATCCCGATGGGAATTTCCCCTTTGCCGGTCACAGACAATTCCGCGAACTGGCCTGCCCGGTAAGCAAATTTATCTTCATCTTCCGGGTTTAAAAATACAAACTTGAACGTTTTAAGATTCTTATCTTCGGTCTCGGTGATTATCTCATCGATTCTGACCGGATATGGCAAATATGGATTCTGCAAGGTACTTCCCCCTTTGTTTAATACGGGTGCATGAACAATTTCTATGATGCACATGCTTCTTGCTTGTGATTGTTCATCAACTCGCAGATGTTTCTGATATCGATATTGACCGGGCAGGACCGGATACATCTGCCGCATCCGACGCACTGAATTCCCGCATCATATTTATCGACATAATACTTGAGCTTGTGCATGAATCTCTGCCTTACACGGTGAATTTTCGTTTCTCTCGGGTTATGCCCGGTGCCGTGTTTGGTAAAAAGCGGAAACATGCAGCTGTCCCAGTTACGCATACGGATGCCGCAGCTCCCGCAATTTTCGTCCTGGATGTCAAAACACCAGCATGTGGGACAGACATAAGTGCATGTGCCGCAATTGATACACGCAAAGGATACATCTTCCCAGATAGACGCGTTATACAGATCGTTGGTTTCGATATCAGCGAGTCTGTCTGTGCTGACCTTGGACTCTATCCTGTTTTCAGCTGCTGTTTTCAGATCCTCGATTTCTTTGTCAATGGATGGCTCGTCAACCCAGGTCAGCCATCCAGCAGATTCGAGGAGTTTTTCACCCTTATCCGTAATGGCTTTTGCATAATAGCAGGTTTCTGCATCAATGAGAAGAAGATCAAGTCCTTCTTCGTTGAAGGGGCCGCAGCCTGCTGTTGTGCAGAAGCAGGTGGAGCATGGAGCAGAGCAGGCCATGCCTACAAATGTAGCTGCTTCATAAGGTTCAATCCAGTAAGGATCTTTATATTCTTCGGTATCGAAATTACGCCTGACTATCAAAAAGGATTTAGCATCGCAGGGCCGGATACCGAAAATCGCACGAGGCGACAGATCCGGCTTAACTTCCTTCATGATATGGTGGTCAGGCTCATTTTCATCCAGTGTATAATTAAACATGGGCTGAGACTGAGGATAGATCGCGGATTTAGGAGAAAGATGTGTATTTACAGCTTCCAGATCCGGCTTTTCACCGTTTTCAATCTCCTTGAACTCGTGGTATTCGCCGCAATCGACCGGAGCGAACAACGTAAAGTCCTTCCTGATCTTGTTTAAGCCCTTTTCAAAGCCATGTTTTTCGATTTTGGTGACCTTCATTTTTTTTGCCCTTATTCATTCGGTTCAAGGCCCGATATCTGTCATGAGCCTCGCTGCGTCATATGCCGTTTCTTTGGTCATATGTCGTTTGGTCATATGCCGTGTTTCTTCATATGAGGGATTACTTGATGAATGCCTCCGGATCATCCGGCTTGAAAGTATCTAGAGGAGGCCGTTGGTCCAGAGAAAGCCCGGCTTCCCATCCATACATATCAAAGCAGTCCTTTTCCATTTTCTTGGTAAGGGTTTTCATCTTTATGCCCACAGGACAGGCTCTTTCACATGCGCCACAGTCGGTGCATCGGCCAGCACAATGGTAAGCCCGGAGAAAATGGAAAGTTCGGATATCGATTTTATCCTGACTTTTGCCCACCCACTGGGGTTTTGCCTCATCCACGAAACATGTGGGGCAATAACATAAAGGACAGGCGTTTTTGCAGGCATAACATCGAATGCATGCGGAGAACATATCCTCGAAATAATTCCATTTTTCTTCCGTTGACATGGAATCAATCTTTTCTACATCCGCATACCTGTCAACATCGGTCTGTTCGACAACTTCCTCTCCGGCCAGTTCATCATAAATTACCGGATTTCTATGAATACAGACCGAACAATTAGCCTGCATGACATCGGAAACAGGTATTTTCTTTTCAAAATCGTTTCCTGCCACTTTGACTGTATCACTCTCACAAACGACCGAAGTGATTTCCCCTTCACAGAGATTTGTCACCGCAGTTTTATCGATCATTCCTCTGCATGGAATGCCGATTATATAAAGCTGATCCCGTTCAATCTTATTTTCCGTGATATGGGTAACGATGTTTCTTGAGTCACATCCTTTGGCAACAATACCTATTTTTTCTTTCCTGCCAACTATGTAATTGGCCAGGTTAATTCCGCAATTAGCGTCCCACACCAGGGTGTCTGCATCTTCGGGGCGTTTGATAAGGCAGGGTTCGTTCATCATGGGCATGGTTCCTTTTTTAAAGCCTATAACCATGTCCACAACACCCTCTTTCAGAAGCCTTTTTGCAGCAGCCCTGATTTTATCGTTATATTCTAACATATTAAGCCACCTTGGCCTTTTGTTTGACGAAATGTGTGTTGGGTCCAAGGGCTTTGACAGCTTCTGTCACCTCATTGACCACTTTCACGAATTTGGTGGATTCAGCCGAAGAAATCCATGAAAAATGAATTCTCCCTGGCTCTATTCCCATATATTCCATCAGGTTTGTAAAAAGAGCAAACTTACGACGTGCATGATAATTACCTTCCAGGTAATGGCATTCGCCCGGATGTCAGCCGGACACCCAGACACCGTCTGCGCCCTCTCTGAGCGCTGCAAGCGCAAATTTCGGACTCATTCTACCGGTACAGGGAATTCTGACTACCCGGATATTGGCCGGATACTGCATCCTGCCCACACCTGCCAGATCCGCTGCACCGTAGCTGCACCAGTTACATAGAAAACTGACGATTTTCGGTTCCCAATCAGACATTTTAAAAATTCTCCTTATTTCGGATGCCCGAAACGCTGTATGCGTCCGGGCATTGAATACATATGGCGGTAATCGTTAAACCGCTTCACATAATGCAGAAATCTGTGAAAAAATCTGCTCGTTGTCAAAACCCTGGAGAGCAATGGCTCCTGATCTGCAAGATGCCACACAGAGGCCGCACCCTTTGCAAAGCACGGAATTGATCTGGGCCTTTCCAGGAAACATCCGCGCATCCGCATCAATAAAAGAAGGTGCAGAATAGGGGCAAACCGATACGCAAACTCCGCAGGCACTGCAATCTGCCGGATTCGTTTTCGCGACAGTACCACTTGTGTGTATAGTCTCTCGTGCCAGCAGGGTGATTGCCCGCGATGCGGCAGCCTGTCCCTGTGCTATGGCTTCGTCTATCGGTTTTGGATAATGGGCCAGACCGCAGAGGAATACACCGTCTGTAGAGAACTCGGACGGGCCGAGCTTTGCGTGCTTTTCGACAAAAAGACCATCTTCATTGAGGGGTACTTTGAAAAACTGAGCCAGTTTTTCATCTTTATAAGGTACTATGGCCGAAGCGAGGGTAATGAGATCCGCTTCGATCTTGACAGGCATGCCAAGAACATGATCCTGTGCGGTAATCATCATCCTGCCATCCTCAATGGTAACCACGGGTTTGTTATCAAGAGAATACCGGATGAATATCACACCGGCCTCGCGCGCTTTCTTATAGAGGTATTCCTTCTCTCCGTAGGTTCTGATGTCCCGATACAGGATATAAACGTTCATATCCGGATTCAGTTTTTTAAGTTCAAGGGCATTGTCTATGGAATGGGTGCAGCAGACCCTTGAGCAATAAGGACGATCAGTATCCCTGGAACCTACGCATTGTATAAATACGGCTGACCCGACATCTTTCAAGCTCGCATCTTTTTCGATAAATTTCCTGTCGAGTTCAAGACTTGTAAGAATTCGTGCATCTTTGCCATAAGAATATTCATCAGGCTTCAGCCCGGCAGCACCAGTGGCCATGACTGCTATACCATGCTCGATAGTCTCATCACTTCCATCCGAGGCCAGGGTGGTCTTGAAATTACCGACAAAACCTTCGACATCTTTCAAGTTGGCATCAAGGTGAACTTTTATCTTGTCGTTTTTCACGGTCTCGTCTATCAGGCCGGAGAGATTTTTCTGAACATCTTCTCCACTGGAAGTCTTGTAAATATTTTTTGCCTGGCCCCCAAGCTCTGCTTCCCGTTCCACAAGATGGGTTTCATATCCCTGACCTGCAAGATTTTTCGCGGCAATCATACCCGATATCCCGCCGCCGATTACAAGGGCTGTCTGGTTGACCTGAAGCTCGGCTTCCTCAAGGGGCTGGATCAAAGCAGCTTTTGCAACCGCCATCCTGACAAGATCCTTGGCCTTATTGGTAGCAGCATCTGGATCATCCTTGTGTACCCATGAATCATGGTTTCGGATGTTAGCCATCTCGAAAAGGTATTTGTTCAGGCCTGCATCCAGAAGTGTATCCTGAAAAAGGGGTTCGTGTGTCTTGGGAGTACATGCAGCAACGATGACCCGGTTCAATTTTTCTTTCTTGATGATCCCGGCCATTGCCTCCTGGGTATCCTGCGAACAGGAATAGAGATTGTCATCGACATATTCGACAAAGGGCAGAGTTGAGACATAATCTCTTACTGCCGGAACGTCCACGACACCTGCAATGTTTATTCCGCACCTGCAAACAAAAACACCGATTCTCGGTCTTTCTCCTGTCACATTGATTTCAGGAACAACTTCTTTTTCCGTGGTAGCAGTATTTCTGGCTTCTTTGAGCATCATACCTGCTGCGGCTGCGGCTGCGCTTGAATCAACGACAGCCTGGGGAATATCCCTTGGCCCCTGGAATGCTCCACAGACAAAAATTCCTTCTTTAGACGTTGCCACCGGTTCAAAAGTAGATGTTTTCGTAAAATTGCCTTCTGTCAACTCAATGCCCAGTTTGTCCGCAAGCTGAATTGTTTCAGGAGAGGTCTGAAGTCCTACTGAAAGAACGATCATATCGAACACTTCAGTTATTATTTCACCATCTTCAGCCACATACCTGACTTCAAGGTCATCCGAATCTTTTATGGGATTGACTGTATGAACCCGGCTTCGCAGGAAACGGACTCCATGCTCGTCCTTGGCGCTATTGTAAAAACGCTCGAAATCTTTGCCATGAGTACGCATATCCATATAAAAAACAGCGCAGTCAAGGTCGTAATCGGCATGTTCTTTAGAAATAACGGCTTCTTTTATAGCATACATGCAGCAGACAGATGAACAATAAGAATTGTCACATTTGTTCATATCTCTGGAACCGACGCATTGAAACCAGGCAATCTTTTCAGGTTCCTTGTGATCGCTCGCCCGAACAAGATGGCCCTCAGTTGGGCCTGAAGCTGAAAGAATCCGCTCATACTCCATAGCCGTTATGACATTGGGGTGATCTGCATAACTGTAATTATCGAGTCCGGAAGGATCGAAGGGTTCGAAGCCGGGTGCCAATATAATGGAGCCGACATTCACCTCAATTATTTCATCCTTCATGGAATGATCAATGGCATTCACACCACAGAATTCCGTACAGACCTTACATCCGTCAGTCTTGAAATGGATACATACATCCCGGTCGATTGCCGGGGTGTTAGGCACAGCCTGAGCATATGGAACATAAATCGGCTTTCTGCCGCAAAGTCCCATGTCATATTCTGATTTGATAAGCTGCGGTTTTTGTGTTGTTATCTCCGCTTTTATTTTTTCCAGTGTTATATGACCAGTGGGGCAGACAGATGCACAGGCTCCACATGCCATACAGAAATCTGTCTGGGCCTGAAATGGAGTATCAACCTTCATTTCCACACCACGGCCAGTCAAACTGATGGCATTGTTCCCGATTTTTTCGCACATGCGTGTACATAGACCGCATAGGATACAATCATTGTCTTCAGTTTTAAACCGTGGGGAATCGATTCCGTATTCTTTGGCAAGATCCTGAAGAAGAGTTACATCGGGGCATCTTGCAAGAAGCATTTCCACAATCAGCTTGCGCCCTTTTATCACCTCTTCGGTATCCGTATTTATTTCCATCCCTTCCCAGATGGGATAATTACAGGATGTAACGAAACGGCTGCGACGGCCGTCAAATAGTTCGACAGTACAGAGTCGGCACATTCCTGCCGGTTCCAACGCCTTGTGATGGCACAGTGTCGGAATGTCAACTCCGTATTTTTCAGCGACCTGAAGGATATATTGTCCTTCCTCTCCCTGGACTGTCTTGCCGTTGAGTTTGAAAGTGACCATAATAAATACTATCCTTTATCTATCGAATGACAATTGCGCCAAATTTACAACCATCGTAACAAATGCCACATTTAATGCATTTTTCCTGTTCGAGGGCATGAAGCTTTTTCTTTTCTCCAAAGATGGCATCCTGGGGACATTTTCGAGCGCAGACACCACATCCCGTGCAGGCATCTTCATCTATCTCATAATGGAAAAGAGCCTTGCATACGCCTGCCGGACATTTTTTATCTTTGATATGGGCTTCGTACTCATCCCGAAAATAAATGATCGTGGTCAAAACCGGGTTGGGCGCTGATGTTCCAAGTCCGCACAAGGAAAATTTCTGAATCATGCTTCCAAGTTCTTCAAGCAGTTCAATATCACCTTCCTTGCCTCTGCCCTGGCAGATATCAGTCAGGATTTCAAGAGCCTGCTTGATTCCTTCACGGCAGGGATTGCATTGACCGCAGGATTCGTCTTTTAGAAAATCGAGAAAATAACGTGCAACATCCACCATGCATGTGTCCTGATCCATGACGATCATACCGCCTGAACCCATGATGGAGCCAACTTCAGCAAGACGTTGATAATCGACGGGAATATCGAGAAACATTTCAGGTATGCAGCCGCCTGACGGGCCACCGGTCTGAACTGCTTTGAATTTTTTCTTTTTCGGAACCCCGCCTCCCATATTAAATACAATTTCCTTGAGAGACATTCCCATAGGCACTTCGATCAGCCCGGTATTCTTAACCTTGCCCACCAAACTGAATGCTTTGGTTCCCTTGCTTTTTTCCGTTCCCATGCCCGCATGCCATTTTGCGCCTTTAGAAATAATTGCAGGCACATTGGCATAGGTTTCCACATTGTTGAGATTAGTCGGGCTGTCACGAAAACCTTTTTCAACAGTATGTACATATTTTGCCCTGGGCCGGCCCACATTTCCTTCAAGAGATGCCATCAATGCGGTAGATTCACCACAGACAAAAGCGCCTGCGCCAGTGGATATTTTGATTTGGAAAGAAAATTTTGATCCGGCAATCTTTTCTCCGAGCAGTCCGAGTTCTGTCGCTTTTTTAATAGCTGTTATCAGACGTTTGACAGCCAGAGGATACTCATTACGCACATAAATATATCCCTGGGTCGAGCCGATAGCCAGGCCGGCAATCAGCATTCCCTCAATAACCGTATGAGGATCACCTTCAAGGATGCTTCGATCCATATATGCGCCTGGATCTCCTTCATCGGCATTACAAATGATATAC
>JAUCGE010000159.1 GCA_030377965.1 Desulfobacterales bacterium HSG16 | reverse complement strand
ATATGGAATTTTTACAAGCCAACGATTATCAGGAATTATTCAACGGATCAGAATCGGGCGCTTGAACTTTAATTTATTCGAAAAAAGTTAAATTTTTCTTCTTGCAATCATTGCGGCGATCAGGATACGCTCCGTAAAAATATATAGCTTAGGGTCGTGGATGAAATTAATTCCATAAGATTGCGCCGAATTTGGATCTGTTTTCAAGACGCATCAATGGGTGAATACTTATTGTCTGTGCCCATTGATGCAACGCCGAAAACAGATTCAAAGGCAAGCAAGGTTGTGGAAGTTATTTCATCCACGGCCCTTAATCGCATAAAGTTGCCGGGGTTCCACCAGGAACCGAACCCGGCAGGAGGAAAAATGGCCCTGTTCAGCACAAATGAGTATTTTGACCGCATCACAAAAACCAAAGCCGCCATGCACCAGAAAGGAATTGAAGTTCTGGTGGTCTGTGATCCCGCCAATATGAATTATCTGACCGGCTATGACGGCTGGTCCTTTTACGTGCCCCAGGCCGTACTGATCATCGATGACGAGGAGGAGCCGGTATGGATCGGCCGGATGATGGATCTCAACGGCGCCAGGCACACTGCTTTCATCAAAGAAGAAAACATGATCGGTTACCCTGAAGATTATATCCAGGCCGATGTGCGCCATCCCATGAATTTTATAGGGGATTATATTAAGGAAAAGGGATGGGGAGGTAAAACCGTGGGCGTGGAAACAGATGCTTACTATTACACGGCCAGAAGCGATAGCGCCTTAAAACAGAGCCTGGGGCAAGATCCCCTCATGGATGCCAACCTGCTGGTAAACTGGGTCCGTATAGTCAAGTCCGAAGCAGAAATCGCCATGATGAAACAGGCAGGCATTATTGCCGGGAATGTTATGGGTACAGCCCTGAACCATATTCGCCCCGGCATCAGGGAGTGCGATGCCGTGGCCGCTGTCTGCCAGGCCCAGGCTTCGGGTACGCCCGAGTTCGGAGGGGACTATCCGGCAATCGTTCCCATGATGCCCACAGGGGAAAAAACATCCGCCCCCCACCTGACCTGGACCGACGCTCCTTATCAGTCCAACCAGGCGGTGAACCTGGAGCTGGCCGGGTGCCGGAATCGTTACCACTGCCCCATTGCCAGAACCGCCTTCATCGGCAGCACCCCGCCTGAAAAGCTCCAGCGCCTGGCTGACATCACCGTGGAAGGACTGAATCTGACTCTGGACGCCATACGCCCCGGCATGACAGGAGAGGATGTTGAAAAGGTGTGGCGGAAGCATATCGCCCGACACGGATTTGAGAAGAAATCCCGCATCGGATATGCCATGGGCCTGAATTATCCCCCGGACTGGGGAGAGCACACCGCAAGCCTGCGGCCAGGGGACAAAACCGTATTAGCCCCCAACATGACCTTTCACATGATACTGGGGATGTGGATGGATGATTTCGGGTTCGAATGTTCGGAATCCTTCAGGGTAACGGACACAGGAGCCGAGACCTTTGCCGACTGTGAACGCAAGCTCTTTACTATTGAATAGGCTCGGCTTGAGAATGGACCCTGTTCAAAAAAGAATCCATGAATTAATGTCTGAAATCATCGACCTGCGTCGGGATTTTCACATGTTTCCAGAGCTTGGGTTTGCCGAATTCGATACTGCCAAAAAGATTGAGCAATACCTCCGGAACCTGGGGTATTCCACCACCCGGATGGCAGATACAGGGGTTGTGGCCCTTCTGGACAGCGGAAGGCCAGGACCCTGCCTGATGCTGCGCGCAGACATGGATGCCCTGCCGATTACCGAAGCCAATAATGACCTGCCCTACAAATCAAAGAATGACGGGGTGATGCATGCCTGCGGCCATGATGCCCATATGGCCATGCTGCTGGTGGCTGCCAAAGTGCTTGAGGAAAACCAGGATATGTTAACCGGGAAAATCAAATTTGTTTTCCAGCCCAACGAGGAAGTTGCCGGTGCCATAGAGCTGGTGGAGCAGGGGGTGCTGGAAAATCCCGAGGTGGACGGGGTCATGGGCCTTCATGTCTGGAGCCAGATTCCTTCTGGCCGGGTTTCAATTTCACCGGGCGTGGTCATGGGAGGCCTGGATGTTTTTAAAATAAAGGTAAAAGGAAAAGGCGGCCATACCGGCTATCCCCATGAAGCCATTGACCCGGTGATTGCCGCTGCCAATATCATACAGTCGGTCCAGGCCGTTCAGACGAGGGAAATGGATGCCCAAAACCCCATAGTGATTATGTTCGGGAAACTGGCTGCCGGAGAAAAATCAAACATCATCCCGGAAGAAGTGTACATGGAAGGGACCATCAGGTTCCTCCATGATGATCCAGATGATTCCCAAGGCCCCACCAAGCGGTTTATCCGGATTTGCGAATCCGTGTGCCAGGCATTTCAGTGCATCTGCGAAATCAAGATCGAGCATGAAAACATTCCCCTGGTCAACGATGAGAACATGGTCGATCTGGCCAAAAAAACAGCTATGGATGTTTTTGGAAGGTCAGACATCATCGATGCCGGCCGGTATATTGCCAGCGAAGATTTCAGCGAATACTCGGCCAGGGTTCCGGGTGTGTTTATATTCCTGGGATGCGGCAATAAAGAAAAAAATACCGATATCCCGCTGCACAATCCCAAGTTCAATGTCGATGAAGACATTTTAATAAAAGGAGTGGAGTTTCATGTAAAAGGCGCTTTGGAATTTTTAAAAGAGAAATGATTCCATGAGTTCTCAATGTGTTAACCAGAGCATTAACCCCAAGGTGAAAAAAGGAGTTGGAAGATGAAAAAAAAATTGAATTTGAAAATGTTTAAAGCATTGCTTGCAGGAATTATGCTGGTCACGGTAACAAGTATGAACCTGTACGCAGCGGAGTGGAAGTATGCAATGGGAGAGGGGCTGGGAGATCCCCAGGGTATCTATGCCACAGCGTTTACGAACTATATCGAGGAAAATTCCAGGCATAAAATTAAAATTTATCCGGTGGGGAGCCTTGGTGAAGAAACAGATATGATGGAGCAGACCAAAGCCGGTATCCTGCAGTTTTTAGGGCAGTCCACCGGTTATATGGGCGGTACCATTCCTGAAATGGACCTGTTTACACTTCCCTATGTCATGCCCACAGATACCAGACAGCTGGATTATTTTTTCAAAAACTCAAAAGCGATCAATGAAATGCTACCGCCGATTTTCAACAAACACGGACTTGAACTGCTCTCTATCTTCCCTGAAGGGGAGATGGCCGTAACCACCTTTGTGCCCTTTCACTCTCCTGCTGATTTAAAGGGTAAAAAAATGCGGGTGATGCCGGGATCTCCCATCCTGGTTGAGACCTATAAAGCCTTTGGCGCCTCTCCTGTTCCCATGACCTGGGGGGATCTCATCGGCGCATTGAAAACCAATATGGTGGACGGTCAGGAGAACCCCACGGTCTGGATTGAAGCCTATGACCTGGATCACCTGACAAAAGTATTGACCTATACCGGCCACGGCCATTTCAACGCATCTGCATCTGCCAACAAAAAATTCTTTGACGGGCTTGGCGAACGGGATAAAAAACTGGTCCGTTCAGCTGCCGAACATGCACACCAGGTTATTCTTAAAGAAGCTGAAAAGCTGGATGCCTACGGCCTGGGCCGCATTGTCAGGTCCAATCCGGACTTTAAAATTGTAACCCTCACTAAAGATGAACGGACTCCGTTTAAGGAAGCTGCAACCTCTGTACAGGCTTTATTTGCTTCCAAAAGCGCTTCAAACAAAGCATTATTGGATCAAATGCAGGCAGACCTGAAAGAAGCGGAAGCAAAGGCAAAATAACAATCTAATAAACCCAAGAGCGGCAAAACAGGTCGAGCCCTTTTGCGGGCAATCTGTTTTGCCGCTCAGGAGAGAATATGGATTTGGCAGAAGATAAAAAAGGAAATATTGTCTTGAACGTGCTTGATTTCATAGACATGCAGATCAGCAAACTGGAAGGATTCATGCTGGCTGCGGGGGTGATCGCAATGACGGTCAATACCATTGCCGCTGTGATCAGCCGGTTTGTGTTCAACAGCGCCATTATCTTCACCGATGAACTCAATGTGATATTTATCATTGTGGTGACCTATGCAGGCTTAAGCTATGCTGCCAGAAACGGCCGCCATATCAGGATGTCCGCCATCTATGATGCCCTGCCTGAAAAGACACGTAAAGTATTGATGGTGATGATGACGTCCGTAACCTCCCTGTTCATGTTTTTTCTTTGTTTTTATTCCTGTGTCTATATTGCCGAGGTGTATAAGAGCGGCCGGATTCTGCCGGCCTTGGGGCTGCCGGTATTCTATATCTATTTGTGGGTGCCTGTGGGCTTTATGATGACAGGATTGCAGTATGCATTTACAGCAGTTAAAAATTTAACACATAACGATGTCTACCTGTCCACCCATGTTAAAGACGGATATGCTGACACAGAAATTGAGATATAGGGGACAATGAAACGGTTTAATTTAATACTGGTGTTATGTATGCTCAACTGTTTTGGGGCAAGCTCCTTGTCTGCTTCATATGATATCAGGGTGGTGATTGAAGAGACCGTCATGGAGCAGAAAACACTTCTTTCCGTCTACGGCTATGCAGAAGGGGTGGAGCCCTGGCAAACAGTAAGCATCACCCTGACCGATGAAAAAGGCGCAACCATCGAGCAGGACCCCAAGATCAATAAAATCGGCAACTGGGAGGTTGAGGCCCTTGACATCAGCACTTTTGCAGACGGCCGAATCGACATTTCGGCTGAGGTAAAAGATGACCGGGGAACTATCGTAGCCCAAGCTGGTTCAGAAACAGTCCTGGACAGGAGTTTCAGCCTCATGGACTTTTTGAACAAGCATTTTGCCCTTTCCATTTTTCTGCTGATGATCGTGCTTCTGCTGCTGGGGTTTCCCATGAAAATCCCCCTCATTGCCGGGGCAACCCTGGGGATATTCCTGCTGTATGAGGGAGACCTTTCCCAGACCCAGTTTATGATCCAGCAAATGATGGCAGGGATTCGTCCTGCAGCCCTTATTGCCGTTCCAATGTTTATCCTGTCAGCCGATATCATGACCAGGGGCAAATCCGCAGAAAAACTCATTGACCTGGTCATGGCATTTGTGGGGCATATCAAAGGCGGTCTTGCCGTGAGTACGGCCGGGGCATGCACGGTGTTCGGCGCTGTGTCCGGCTCCACCCAGGCCACGGTTGTGGCCATTGGTGGCCCCTTACGGCCACGGCTTCAGCAGGGAGGGTATAAAGACTCTTTTATCCTGGCCCTCATTGTCAACTCCAGTGATATTGCGTTTCTTATTCCCCCCAGTATCGGGATGATTATCTACGGCATTGTGGCTAAAACCTCGATCCCTGAGCTTTTTATCGCAGGGATCGGGCCAGGATTGCTGATCCTTCTTTTGTTTTCAATCTACAGCGTGATCTATGCAGTGGTAAACGATATCCCCACAGAACCCAAGGCATCCTGGAAAGAGCGAAGAATGGCATTGTATAACGCCTTATGGCCCTTAGGATTCCCGGCCATTATAATTGGCGGCATCTTTGGGGGAATCTTCAGCCCCACGGAAGCTGCCGCGGTAAGCGTGGGATATGCCATTGTGCTGGAGGGCTTTATTTTCAGGACAATGAAACTGAGCGACTTTTATGCCACAGCCTTATCCACAGGCCTTGTAACTGCTGTTGTTTTTATTCTGGTGGGGGCCGGCGCTGCATTTGCCTGGGTCCTTTCCTATGCCCAGGTACCCCAGCAGGTACTGGGGATGATAGGTATTGACGAGATGGGCAGATACGGCGTTCTGTTTGTCATCTCCATTGCCTTTTTCACTGGATGCATGTTTGTGGATCCCATTGTAGTGATTCTGATCCTGGTGCCTATTTTTGCACCTGTGGTAAACAATGTGGGGCTTGATCCCGTGCTGGTGGGGACCATCATAACCCTTCAGGTGGCCATCGGATCTGCAACGCCGCCTTTCGGCTGTGATATTTTTACGGCCATCGCCATATTTAAACGGCCCTATATTGAAGTGGTTAAAGGAACACCGCCATTTATATTTATCCTTTTAAGCGTGGCAATTGCTTTGATCTTCTTCCCGGAGATTTCTCTTTATTTGAGAGATGTGGCCTTTAGATAATGTATTCATCAAGGGATGACTCAAGATGATTCAAACAGATATCATCTTTTTGATATCCGGGATGGCAATTCATGTCATGCCTGGGATCTGAACAGATACCCTGGCATTTGAATGCAGTGAGTCCATCCATCAATTATCACGTATAGTCACACAATAAAAGTTATCATTCCCACTCGTTGACCTGCTCTTCAAACAAATCAAAACTTGGGGAAATTTTCTTCAAATCTTCTGGAACAAGATTCTCTGCACAATAACTGCAAAACTCTTCGCTTGAATTGATGCCCAGCTTTTCTTTTTGAATTTTACACAGATCCTTGAGTTGATTTTCAGGTTTTTTACCATAATAACGTTGGGCAGGCGGGCTTTCTTCTTTTGCGAATAGAGGCAGGCTTTCCTCGTTTTTATATTGCTCGCTGTCAGAGATCAACAAAAGCCAGGATTCTATCATTTGAACCGGGATGGCTATAGCTCCCGGAATAGGCCATTTTTGCCGGTCATCTCCAAGAATTTCAAAAATTTTTCGCTCAATTTCACAGAAACGGCATGTTTTCTTCTGCTCCTTTTTTGACAGTTTTTGAAACCCCGGTATTTTTTTATGATCAGGATGAACAGGACTTCTGTCATTATCCAGGGCAATGACAAAATAAGTGCTATCCACAGAACCCGCATAGTTTATATCTCTGAAAAGATAGGGCATATGTTTTCTCACTTGAGATATTCCTCCGCCCTTTCTGATCCGTCTGGGGATCAACTCAAATGGTTTGCCTGTTATCTTTTCAATACACTTTTTATAAAATGCGTCATCATTGTCATCTTCGGAAAGTATGTATAAAAAATTCATATCAATCTAAAAACCTTTCTTTGGAACTCCTCCGATAAAGCCCGAATACCATAATTCTCCCAATGGATCATCTTCTTCCGATTCCAGATGCTTCAATCTTTCTTCCAATGTTGTAAATGTTGTCTCACCTTTTTTTTTCTCTACGATGATAACAGCTTCTTCATTGCCCTTAAACTGGTCAAGAAAATACGGGTTATGTGTTGTTGCGATGATCTGCGGCACATTCTCTTTATTTGCCATGTCAAAACAAAGCTGGACAATCTGTCCGAGTAAACGGGGATGCAGTCCTCTGTCGATATCTTCAATGCAAATCATGGATGGAGGTTTTTCCTGATATATTATAGTAAGTAAAATCAATACCAGACGAGTGCCTTCGGAAAGCTGGCTTACCGGAACAGGCTTTAAAATATGCTTTTCCCTTACCTGCAATTGTTTTGCATTTTGACCAGGAATGAAGCTTAATTTCTCGATTTCAGGAACGAATTGTTTTAAAGTGGTTTCGATCTTATCAAATAAATCTTCTCGATCACCTGTTTTTAAGGAATCAATTACTTGAACAACCCCTGAACCGTCTTCATGAACGAATGGATCAGATACTAACTCTTCGAATTTTCCAGGGTTATCTGGATTGAGGCAAAATATCGCAACATTGCTACACTCGGCAGCTTTTGAATCATACCTTACCCTGTTTACCTCGCTATAAGAACCTGTTTTGTTATAGCTTTTCCCGTCTATCACACTATAAGAACCTGCTCTGTTATGCAATTTAAAATATTGTCTTAATGAAGGGCAATTAATATGTTTTTTTGAAGAGAGATCATACTTAAGTGTTTCCTTTGAATACTCTCTTAACGATTGAAGAAAGTTGGATTTCCCCGTTCCATTCGCTCCGATCAAAAGCGTAAAAGGTGAGAGGTTAATTGAGGCTTTCCGAATCGATTTATAATTCTCGATAGTCACTTTGGTTATCATTTTACATCTCTCAATACTTTTTTCACAAAATATTCATTACGCTCCCATGCAGGCAAGGGAACTATGATAAAGCAATCATCTGATTCCAATATTTACCGCAGAAAACTATATTATTTCAAGGGAT
>JAUCGE010000158.1 GCA_030377965.1 Desulfobacterales bacterium HSG16 | reverse complement strand
AACAATGAAAAAATCTTTATAAAAATGAAAAAATCTGAAAAGATACAAATAGATTCTGTACCAGAAAAACTTGTGGAATTTATTTCATCCACAGCCCTTAAATAACTCGAAAGAACGGAGATAAAAAATGAATATAAACTCGGATGTTCCGACAGCGCTTTTAAAACGTATCCGCCGACATGTGATCGGCAAAAAACATGAATTTTTCATTTCAACCTCTCCCGGGCTGGAAAAGCTCTGCCTTGCCGAACTGATGGAACTGCCCCTTTCGGAAAAAGATGCAAAGACGGTTTTCGGAGGGGTGGAATTTTTCGGAAAGCTTTATGATTGTTATATAGCAAACTTATGCCTGCGTACTGCCAATCGGATTCTGATGAGAATGGCTGCTTTCAAGGCCGAAAGCTTCAGGCAGCTGGAAAAGAAACTGGCAGATATTCCCTGGGAGCTTTATCTGTATCCAGACAGTGTTTTTTCAGTTTCCGTGACATCAAAGCATTCAAGGCTGTATCACAGTGACGCTGTGGCTGAACGTTTCAAAAAGAGTATTCGCGGCCGCTTTTCTGGAGGAAACGGCATATCCCGGCCTGGTGCTTTGGCTATGAAGAAAGCTGCCATGCAGAAATCTGCCGGGCAGGAAAATGACGGGCAGGAAAATGCAGAGTTAAAAATTTTTGTCCGGATAAAAGATGATATGTTTTCAGTTTCTATGGACTCAAGCGGTCAACTGCTTCACAAACGGGGAATTATAGTCAATCCGGGTAAAGCTCCAATCCGGGAAACTATAGCTGCCGGTATCCTCAAAACAGCAGGGTACACGGGCAGTGAACCTCTTGTCGATCCCATGTGCGGCTCAGGCACGTTTTCCGTGGAAGGCGCAATGATGGCAATTAATGCTGCCCCCTGCCGGAATCGTGAGTTTGCTTTCATGAACTGGCCTTCATTCATGCCCCAAAGATGGAACTATTTACTCAAGGAAACAGATCTGAAAAAACTGGATCGATCCGATGAATCTGCAATAAAACCCGAAATTTTTGCTTCTGACAGGGCGCAGAACATGATCAAAACCCTTGAAAAAGATGTCCGTGACAGCTCCTTTGCCGATATTATATCGGTCAACTGCCGGGATTTTTTCGAGTTTTCCCCCAAAGATCTGACGCATAAAACCGGTCTTGTGGTGATAAACCCGCCCTATGGACGGCGTATCGGATCGGTGACAGAAAGCCGCAGCAAATTTCAAGCTATCGTAAAAAAACTTGCCGAACATTATAATGGATGGAAATTTGCGCTGATCGCTTCCCACAAGGATTTGATCAAAACCGTACCTTTTGCATATAAAACAAAAACCATACATCATGGCGGTTTGAAACTGACTCTTTTAACAGGATATAGGAAACAAAAATGGATTACTTAATGATTACAGGAGGCTGCGGTTTTATAGGCTCCAATTTGATCCGGCATCTTTTCTTAAATTCGGATTTTAAAGGCAGCATCATAAATGTGGATAATCTGTCATATGCGGGAAATCCGGAAAATCTGGAAGATATCAAAACGGAGTTTTCCAACAGATATATCTTTGTCCAGGCCGATATCTGCGATATGGACGCTCTTGCAGATATTTTTGATAAATACCCGGTTGACGCAATCTGCCATCTTGCGGCCCAGTCCCATGTGGATCGTTCCATCGAAAAACCTGATGATTTCATTCAGACCAATATAAACGGCACTTACAATCTTCTTGAGCTTGCTCGAAAGTATATGATCCGGTTTCATCATGTCAGCACGGATGAAGTGTACGGCAGCCTCGGCCCAAAAGGGCTGTTTACTGAGACAAGCCTTTATATGCCAAGCAGCCCCTATTCAGCATCCAAAGCTGCATCCGATCATCTTGTCCGGGCCTGGGGCGTAACATATAATCTGCCTGTAACCATTTCCAACTGCTCCAATAATTACGGCCCTTACCAGTTTCCGGAAAAGCTGATGCCCCTCATGGTTTTAAACGCTCTTGGCAAAAAGGCGCTCCCTGTTTACGGAGACGGACTCAATATAAGGGACTGGCTGTATGTTGAAGATCATTGCCGCGCCATAGTGAAGATTTTACAGGATGGTATCCTTGGAGAAACTTACAACGTCGGGGGCAATTGTGAAATGGCAAACATCGACGTTGTGAATATGATCTGTGATATCCTTGATAAAATGGCTCCGACGATTGAAAAACAGCCTCATAGAGAACTTATCACTTTTATAAAGGATCGGCCAGGCCATGACAGAAGATATGCCATTGACAGCACCAAAATTACACAGAAACTCGGGTGGAAGCCCGAAGAAAATTTTGCGAGCGGGATAGAGAAAACCATAAAATGGTATCTGGACAATCAAAAATGGGTGGAACGAGTTCAGACTGGCGAATACAGGGCATGGATGGAACGTCAATACAAAAAATAAGTTTTTCCTGAAGGGGGAGCCATCATGAAAAAAGCAAAGGATTATATCATTTTTCCTCTGGATGTACCGACCAGAGAGGAAGCGAAAAGATATGTAAACCTGCTTGCCGGACATGTGGGGATGTTCAAGGTCGGGTTAGAGCTTTTCATACGAACCGGACCGGATTTTATAAAGTATATCAAAGATCATGGTGATGCTGGCATTTTTCTGGATCTCAAGCTTCACGATATTCCTGCCACAGTCTGCCGGGCCATGCAGAGCATAGCCGATACAGGTGTTGATCTTGCAACTGTTCACTGCGGTGGAAGTCGGGCCATGCTGGAAGCAGCCGTGAAAGGTGCGGCAGGCAGGGTGAGGATTCTGGGTGTAACCGTGTTGACGAGTATTGGGACAGAGGATCTCAAAGATGCGGGATTCAAGGACAAATGGGTGGAAAATATACCCGGCCTGGTTCAAAAACGTGCGGCAATGGCAAAAGCCGCAGGATGTGCAGGCATAGTCTGTTCCGGCATGGAGGCAGCTTCCGTAAAAAATGCCTGTGGAAAAGAATTTGTAACTGTCACCCCTGGTATCAGGCCCTTATGGGATGGAATCGAACCGGACGATCAGCAGAGGGTCACAACTCCTGCACAGGCAGTGGAAGGCGGATCAGATTATCTTGTGATAGGCCGTCCCATACGGGATGCAGAAGAACCAGATAAGGCGGCTTTGCAAATTGCACAAGAGATCGAATCTGTTATCTGAATCTGTCTGATGAAAAATTAGGCATCCTTCATTCAGTAATTTACACTTTCCGTATGTCTGAATCAGGATGAACAGGATTAAAGGATGAACAGGATTATAGTGCCGGTCAAATGAATTGATACAGATTCATGGTCTTAACCAATTGAAATACTTTTGAATGAAATGTATTTGTAAGCACCATGTCATATGACCGGAACTATAGCATTTGAAAATCTTGAAAATCCTTTAATCCTGAGAATCCTGATTCAGACAAAATGAGGCAATAAAAAACAAGCCAGAATAAGAAAAAGTGTAAACTACTTTTGGACGAATATGAAGGATGCCAAAAATTATCTAAAAAAATAAATCAGGCTCAGAATACAGACGGCCAGGATAATCGTGAAAAGCAATTGATCCGGTTCAAATTGTTTCATAAGAATTTTTGCATTCTTGATTGACACTTAAAATGCTCGAAATGAAGTGCGAAAAAGAATTTCCGCACTCCATAAAAAATGCGATTATGTGTAAGTCAGGTTCTTAAGTCTGACAGACCAACTCGATTTTTTTCATCTGCTGGCTTATGTTGCTGCCCAGAGATGCAATATGAATATACCGAAAATTTGCCTCGATCCCATCATCATCTTCATAATGATCTTCATAATCATCTTCAGATCGGGCATATTCAAAGCAGATATCTATATACTCTGAAGGCATATCATCATTTTCTTCAAGACGATCTGCCCATTCAATGGCAACCACACCTTTTTCCTCCATTATGTCATAAATACCGATATCCTCGAAATCTGCTGAACTGGATAAACGGTATAAATCCACATGAAACAGAGAAATTCTGCCCTGATATTCATTGATCAGAGTATATGTTGGACTTGTGACAGGACAATTTGGATCAACTCCAAGCCCTCTTGCAAGCCCTCGTACAAACGCTGTCTTGCCTGCGCCCAGATCTCCTGTGAGAGCAAAAATAACATTTTCTGAAATGGCCCGGCCTACGGCAACGCCTGCGTCATGAGTCTGTCTGGGACTCTTGCTTTCAATAGCAAATCCTTCATCAATATAAAGAGCTCCAAGTTCGTTTAAAAGAAACCGACTTTTTTCTTCCATTATAAGAGCTTCTTCTTCGGCTTGTTCGTGGTCATATCCAAACAAATGCAGGATACCGTGAACAAGTAACTGGTCAAAACGTTCAATAAAGCTTATCTTTGCATTTTCAGCCTCTTTATGAGTGGTATCTGCGGAAATGACTACATCTCCCAGAAGATCCGGGGTTATGCCGGGAAATTCTCCTTCCTGCATGGGAAAAGAGATAACATTTGTCGGTCTGTCACGGTCCAGATACTCCCTGTTCATTTCCCAGATTGCATCATCATCTACAATCACGATGGAGAGTTCCGCTTCAGGAGACTCCAAGGCGTTTAAGATGGCCTGAGCCTTTATCCGGATCATCCGGACCTGAATCCTTTTCCGGTTTTGCCGATTGCTGATCAGAACGCCCATTTTTTTCCTTCTTTTCTTTTTTATCTTTTCCGTTAGCCATAGGAATGGTTTCTTTGTACTCTATACGATGATGATGAATGCCGTTTAAAATCGTGTTGAAACTCTTGGCAATACTATGAAGATCTTTGAGAGTCAGTTCACACTCATCAAGCTGGCCATCAGAAAAAATGTTATTAATAAGTTTTTGGACATGGCCTTTGATTCTCGAAGGTGTGGGATCTTCGAGAGTTCTGGATGCCGCTTCCACCACATCTGCCAGCATGACAAGCCCTGCTTCACGGGTCTGCGGCCTTGGTCCAGGATATCTGAAATCGTCTATTTTGACTGCATCTTCGCCTTTCAACTGTCTGGCTTTTTCATAAAAAAACTTGATCAGGCTGGTCCCGTGATGCTGTTTGATGGCATCAATAATGACCTGACCAAGTTTGTGTTTCTTGGCTGTTTCCACACCTTCTTTTACATGGGAAATCAAAATCAGGCTGGACATGGATGGAGCGAGTTTGTCATGTTTGTTTTTTCTGTCTGCCTGATTTTCTACGAAATAAAGGGGTTTATTTATCTTGCCTATATCATGATAATAACCACAGACTTTTGCCAGAAGCGGATTTGCTCCAATATCTGCTGCCGCAGCTTCGACCATAGAACCAACCACAACCGAGTGATGATATGTTCCAGGCGCTTCCAGCATGAGCCGACGCAAAATCGGCTGCTCCAGATTGGCAAGTTCAAGCAGGGTAATATCCGTAGTATATCCAAAAGCCATTTCCATCAGGGGAGCAAGCCCTGCCGTAATAACACCTGCGGCCAGCCCGCCTATGAACGCAAAAATCCATCCCCACATCAATTGCAGTCCGCCGAAATCGCCCATATAAAAACCAGTAGCCGTGGCAAGAAGAATATTGAGACACCCGATCTTGACACCAGCCTTGACAAAAACCTTCCGTTCTCTGCAATTTTGCAGCCAGTACGCCCCCATAATGGTGTTGAGCAGGAAAAAGACGAACATCTCGAACCTGTGCTGTGAAATGACAGCTGTACAGATGGAAAGAAGGATAGCAAACAAAATAGCAACATCAATTCCCATGAACAGACATACAGTCATGGAACCGGCCGCCAGCGGAATGGCGTATAACATGGATGAAGCTGATATGGAATAGGGTGAAAAACGACTGACGGATTCAAACAACACGCTTGAAATTTTAGGAAAAAGGAAAAAGACTATCAACACACTGGCAAAAAAAAGCATATCTCTGTTCGAATTGAGATCAGCGCCGGGGTTAAGAGATGCATAAAGAAAATATAAAATGATAATCAGATACAGGATCATGACAATAGCGCCTATGCTCTTGGCATAAATTTTGTCTTTTCCTATCTGTGCTTCAAGGGTTTTAAGTTTTCTTATATGTTCAGGTGTAGTCCGGTCTCCTTCCCGCAGGAGCATCTCACCGGCTTTTATCTTGAAAAAAATCGGTTTAATTTCGGCTGCTGCATTTTTCTTTCGCTCTTCAGTCTCACTTCGATTCAGGGTGATATTCGGCTGAATAAGACTTTGGGAAAATTCGACAACAGGACTTACTATATTGCGATTATCTCCCTTCAACAGAGGCTTGCCTATGACTCTGACCATTTTTTTT
The DNA here is from genome assembly GCA_030377965.1 of Desulfobacterales bacterium HSG16. GTDB lineage: Bacteria > Desulfobacterota > Desulfobacteria > Desulfobacterales > HSG16 > JAUCGE01. Next base: position 1,859 of record JAUCGE010000158.1, on the reverse strand, counting down.
GCCTGATCAAGGTCATAATATTGTTTCAAATTGTTTACTTTTTTTTCTTTTTTCTCTCCAAGGGTTCTTAAAACAATCCCTTTTTTAATTTCTTTTAAAAGTACATCCTTATTTGCTACAATACCTTTGTTTGAAACCTGTGCCGTAATTTTGACAATCAAATCAGAAACATCTTTTGAAAATGCCTCTTTTTCCAATATCTTGAAATTCTCTTTGCTGACACTCACGCCAAGTTTCTTTTCAAACTCTTCCTTTTCCTTCCAGATATGGTCACGAATGGAATTTTTTTTGACCGAGTCTTTTTCATCCGAACCAGCCAGACTGGCCAGTTCTTCTTTTATGACACTCTGGATATGCTCAAAAGCTGATTCAACCTGTTTTTTTATCCTGCCTGCCAGTCCATTATCATGATCATAGACCGTTAAAATTAATTCGGCAGCCTTTTTTCGCTTTTCAAGGGTATCTTCCTCGTTTTTAATCAGAAAATTCCTTGATGCCTTGATATCACGATCTGCAATATCTCCTACTTTATAACTGTGGGTAGTGACAAAGAGATTAGGATACAGGGCAATGGTAAACACGGTCATTACTGCGAGCAGAATTATGGCCTTTATACAAACATTTGAGCCAAAAAAATTCTGAATAGATTCTCTCTTACTGTCCTTTTTCATATTTTCACTTCATTATTTCAGGTTCATGATTGAAAATCTGAATCTGTCTTTTTGTTTTTAGATTCCTCCAGATCTTCGTAAGCCTTGATAATATCCTGCACCAGCCTGTGCCTTACAACATCTGTTTTTGAAAAAAGGACAAACTCGATTCCTTTTATTCCCATAAGAATTTTTTTGGTTTCTATCAGTCCTGATTTCTTGCCGCTGGGCAGATCAATCTGAGTAATATCGCCTGTAATTACAGCCTTGGAACTGAATCCCATTCTGGTCAGAAACATTTTCATCTGCTCTGAAGTCGTGTTCTGCGCTTCATCCAGAATGATAAAAGAATCATTCAATGTCCGACCCCGCATAAAGGCAAGGGGAGCCACTTCAATGATGCCCTGATTCATAAGGCCGGATACTTTTTCATATCGCATCATGTCGTGCAGGGCATCATACAGAGGTCTCAAATACGGATCGACCTTCTCTGCAAGATCACCAGGCAGAAACCCAAGAGCTTCGCCTGCTTCAACTGCCGGCCTGGCCAGAACAATTCTGTTCACCTCCCCTTTTGTTAAAGCAGAAACCGCCATTGCCATTGCAAGATAGGTCTTGCCTGTACCGGCAGGCCCTACTCCAAAGACTATATCATTGTTTCTCATTGCGTCGATATAATCTTTCTGGGAACGGCTTTTGGGAGTGATGATTCTCTTTTTGGCAGTGACAAAGACAGTATCCAGAAAAATATCCTTGAGTTGGGCAGTGTCATCCTTGCTCAACAATCTTATGGCATAATCGATATCTGGCGGATAAACCGGGTACTTGGCTTTGAGCAGACCGTATAATTGTTTGAGTATCTTTTCAGCAAGGCTGGATGCTAACTGATCTCCAGCAATCATCACGGTGTTTCCACGGGCATTGATATCCACCTTCAAGGATCGGGCTATTTGCTGGAGGTGGTTGTTATGCTCTCCAAACAGTTGTCTCGACAATTCCAGATTCTGAAAAGTGAGTTTTGTTCCTTTATAATCGGAATGGTCATTCGCTCTGGTCATTGCTCTGTTACCCTTTCATTCAAAAAAATATCCAACATCCCGGTTATATCCAACATCCCGGTTTCGACGCAAAATTTCCGTTACCATACCAAACAAATATAATCTATATTAAACCACAATTATCAGCGAAACAAGTCAAAATAAAATATTG
>JAUCGE010000157.1 GCA_030377965.1 Desulfobacterales bacterium HSG16 | reverse complement strand
TGGGCGCTGGGTGACAGAGGAATAACATCAACAGGAGCCTGTACAGTCGGCAGTGAGCAGTCAAATCTGCAAAAAGACTGTGAATACATCATCAATCATTCCGATGCTGTCGTTATATTTGCCGAGAATGAATCCCAATTGAACAAATTGTTAGAAATCAGAGATAATATAAGCAATATTCGCAAGGTTGTCCTGTTCAATGGCAGTTACGAATGCGAGGATGACTGGGTAATTACATTCGAGCAGTTTCTTGAACTCGGAGCTGATGTAAGTGATGAGGATTTTGAAAAACGAGCCGAAGCTATCAAACCAACAGATACAGCCGGAATTGTATATACGTCAGGTACGACAGGTGTGCCAAAAGGCGCTGTTCTGACGCATGACAACATTACTTTTACTGCAGGTGCTATTACCGCGTGTGGCCAATGGGAAGAAGGGGATGAGGTCTTTTTATTTCTCCCTCTGGCCCATGTTTTCGCCAGAACATGCCTGTATACCACGATCATGGGAGGCGGAACCACTACATTTGCCAGAAGCCTGGACACTTTGATTGATGATTTCAAACTTGCAAGGCCCCACTGGTTCGTATCCGTACCGCGTATTTTCGAAAAAGTCTATTCTAAGGTTGTAAGCGGAGCCGAAGCCAAAGGCGGGATCGCTCTTAAAATATTCAGATGGGCATGCGGTGTGGGCGAAAAGGTCAGCGAATATAAACTGAACAAAAAACCGGTTCCCATATTTACCAGCATCCAGAATGCCATAGCGACCAAACTGGTTTTTTCCAAACTTCAGGCAGCACTTGGAGGCCGGGTCAGATGGTGCATAAGCGGCGCTGCTCCCATAAATCCAGACATAGCCAAATTCTTTCATGCAGCAGGGATATTGATTTTGGAAGGAATCGGAATGACGGAAAACACATCCTTTTCCCATGTCAATCGATTTGACAACTATCGGTTCGGGTGGGTTGGTCAGCCAGGACCTGGAATTGAGCAGAAAATCTCCGAAGATGGAGAGGTAATGCTGCGGGGCAGAAATGTAATGAAGGAATATTACAAAATGCCCACAGAAACCGCCAATGACATAAACGAGGATGGATGGCTTCTGACCGGTGATATCGGAGAAATCGATTCTGAAGATTTCTTGAGAATAACAGGCCGTAAAAAAGATCTTATTATAACTGCCGGGGGTAAAAATATCGCGCCTGCCGCTATCGAAGGCGTGATAGCAACCTCCAAGTATATCAACCAGGTATGCGTCATAGGCGACAGAAGAAAATATCTGACTGCCCTTGTGACAGTAGATGCCGACAATATCTGCGATTATGCAAAGGCAAAAGACATTCCATTCAATGAAATCGAAGATTTGATTCAAAAAGAAGAGATACAGGCATTGATCGAAGGTGAAGTTACCGAGAAAAATAAGGAATTCGCTTCATTTGAAACCATCAAGAAAATAGTCCTTGTGCCTGAATTTACAGTCGAAAACAGCCTCATGACTCCAACGATGAAAGTAAAAAAGAATGTGGCTATGGTACACCACAAAGAAAAAATAGACTCTATGTATCCGACTGATTAAGGATTTTATGGATGAATAGGCCTCCGAGGCGGTTTCTGTATGAAATATGAAAATCTCGGAGGTCTTTGCACAGATTGCACAGATAAATACCTGTGCAGAAATTCCATGACATTTTTATTTTCTCTGACAACCCTTATTATTTTGCCAGCAGGTGAAGATGAAGGTGAAAAATCACCTGCCCCCCGCCCTTTTCCACATTGAACAGAAGCTTGTACCCTTTTTTGTCAACTCCGACTTTTTCGGCCATTTCCTTTGCAACATAAAACAACTCAGCCAATAAACCCGAATCTTCTTCAGCAAGATCATTGACACTTCTTATGTGTTTTTTGGGAACGATCAGAAGGTGAGTCGGGCAGTGGGGTTTGATATCTTTGAACACCACTATACGCTCATTTTCAAACAGAAGGTCACAAGGTGCTTTGCCATGAGCTATATCACAAAAAATACACTCTTTTTCCATCACAGATCTCTCTTTCACAGGTGTTTATAAAAAACGACATAGGGGAAATTCCAAAGTTGGATCAATATTTTTCAGAAGATTAATTGCCGATCTTGATCATCAATGCGCCAGCGCCCTTTTATCGTTTGAAATTTCAGGGCTTTTTTCAAAATGGCAAGGAACAGTTCCCTTGAAATTTCAACAGCGCCGAGACTGACCATATGCTTGGTTTTCACCTGACAGTCTATAAAGTCGAATTCCGCTTTTTGGGCATAATCGACCAGGGCGGCTACAGCCACCTTGGAGGCATTGCTCTGTGTATGAAACATGGATTCACCAAAAAACGATTTTCCCAGAGACACACCATAAAGACCACCGACAAGCTCGCCGTCCTGCCAGGTTTCCACGGAGTGGGCGAATCCAGCTTTGTGGAGCCTGCAATATGCGTCAATCATCTCCTCAACAATCCAGGTCTGATCTCCGGCATCAGTCCTTGTGCCAGCGCACGATCTGATTACCTGTTCGAAACTTTCGTCTATAGTGACATTAAATTTTTTTCTTTTAATGACCTTTTTAAGGCTTTTCGATAATCGGAACTTTTGCGGGAACAAAACCAGGCGGGGGTCAGGAGACCACCAGATAATAGGTTCACCTTCGGAATACCAGGGAAAAATTCCCATGCTGTATGCCAGAGTCAGGCGGTCAATACTCAAATCACCGCCAAAAGCCAGAAGGCCATCTTCCCTGGCAAGCTGTGGAGGCGGAAATGCTATTTCATCGGACAGGCGGAAAATTGTCATTTTTATTTGTTCACTGCCAGGCAAATAGTTAAAATTTAAGTATTTATACATATTTTTTTGCATAAACACTCAGAAATTTCCAATAAATAAAATACCTGTTAAACCGGAAAATTATGGAACCAGCCAGGAGTGGCTCGCTCCCGAGTTCTGTGGGAACGAGAAACAGGCATACGCCAAGGTGTCTGGCTATTTATACTTAAATATCAACTTATCAGCGCTTACTCCAACTCGAACTGTACCACCTTTTTCAAGCTGACCGAAAAGAATTTCATCCGAAAGAATATCCTTGATCTCGGTCTGGATGACACGCCCAAGAGGACGCGCCCCGAATCTTGGGTCATGTCCTTTTTTAGCCAGATATGCTCTTGCTTTATCTGAGAGCGTCAGCATGATTTTTTTAGCGGCCAGTTGCTCGTTGAGTTCAACAATGAACTTATCTACAACCTTTTTCATGATTTCCACGGACAATGATTTAAAGGTGATTATAGAGTCGAGCCTGTTTCTGAATTCAGGGCTGAAAAATAGTTCAATAGCTTTTTTCCCCTTGCCTTCCGCATCGAACTCAGATGAACCAAAACCAATGGAGTATGCACTCATCTCTCTTGCACCAGCATTGGAAGTCATGATCACTATCACGTTCCTGAAATCAGCCTGTTTCCCGTTATTATCCGTCAAGGTAGCATGATCCAGCACCTGAAGCAGGATATTGTAAATGTCAGGATGGGCTTTTTCTATCTCATCAAGAAGAAGCACGGAATGAGGATTTTTTCTGATTCCGTCGGTAAGAAGTCCGCCCTGGTCGAAGCCTATATATCCGGGAGGTGCGCCAATCAGGCGAGCTACAGTGTGTTTTTCCATATATTCGCTCATATCGAAGCGAAGAAAACGGATTCCGAGATTAACGGCTATCTGTTTGGCCACTTCGGTCTTACCGACTCCTGTGGGTCCTGTAAAAAGAAACGAACCAATAGGATGTTCGGGAATTCCAAGGCCCGCTCGTGAGCGTTTGATGGATGTCACAAGTGCGGAAATAGCGTCATTCTGCCCGAATACCACAGTTTTCAAGCTGCTTTCAAGGTGTTCCAGCTTATCTTTGTCAGATGAAGAGACACTCTGTGCCGGGATTCTTGCCATTTTTGACACGATTTTCTCAATATCGGAAGGATGTATCTTCTTCCGCCGGGCATTTCCGGTAAGACGGATATATGCCCCTGCTTCATCTATTACATCAATCGCCTTGTCCGGCATAAACCGGTCATTCAAATATTTTGCCGCCAGCTCACATGCACAGTGAAGAGCGGATTCCGAATAAAGCAGGCCGTGATGTTCTTCATAATAAGATTTAAGTCCTTTTAAAATCTGAAATGATTCCTCAACCGAAGGTTCGGGAATCTCGATTTTCTCGAATCTGCGGGACAGAGCCCGGTCTTTCTCCAGATGATTTTTATATTCCTCGTAAGTTGTGGAACCTATACAGCGTACATCACCAGCAGCCAGAAACGGTTTCATGATGTTGGACGCGTCCAATGATCCGCTGCTTGTGGCCCCGGCTCCCACGATGGTATGAATCTCATCAATGAATAAAATCGCGTCAGGAATTTTTTTCAAGGCAGCAAGAACCCCTTTGAGCCGCTGTTCAAAATCTCCTCTGAATTTAGTTCCTGCCAGCAATGCTCCCATATCCAGAGAATAGATACGAACATTTTCAAGTATATCCGGAACCCGGCCTTCATGAACCATGCTTGCCAGCCCTTCGGCCATAGCAGTCTTACCCACACCCGGCTCACCCACGAACACCGGATTGTTCTTTCTTCTGCGGCACAGAACCTGCAATGTACGTTCCAGTTCATTCTCACGGCCTATGAGCGGATCAAGCTTGCCCTTTTTCGCACTTTCTACAAGATCCACGGTAAAGGCTTTGAGAGGACTGACTTTTTTCTTCTTGCCTTTTCCAGTTTTTGCAGCAGGCCCATCTTCTTCCTGATAACCGGCTCTTGCCACTTCATGAGAAACGTAACTCAGGACATCAAGGCGGGACAGACCTTCCATCGACAGGAAATAAGCGGCATGAGAATCTTTTTCAAGAAAAATGGAAGCCAGGATATCACCAACGTCAACTTCGTGCTTCTCAGCGGAACGAGCCTGGTTGACAGCCCTCTGTATCACACGCTGAAAGGCTGTAGTCTGTTGAAATACATATTCAGCGCCATCAGGTACCTGTTCCATTCTGTCCCGGAAAAAAATATCCAGGGCATTTTTGAGGTTATCGACATTACCTCCGCAGTTTTCAATGATTTCAACGCCAAAACCATCATGCAGAATAGCAAACAATACATGTTCCACGCACACATGATCATGTCGCCGCCTTTTGGCTTCCTTGACAGCATGACTCAATGTAGCAGTTAGTTCCTTGCTTATCATGATCAATCTTCCTCCATGGTGCATTTAAGTGGAAATCCTCTTTCCCTGGCCGAAGATCCAACAATTGCCACTTTGGTTTCAGCCACTTCATATGTATAAACTCCACAGACTCCGATTCCGTTCTTGTGAACGTCGAGCATGATTCGCGTGGCTTCTTCCAGAGCTTTATGAAAAACGCCCATAAGAACTTCAACAACAAAATCCATAGTTGTATAATGGTCATTGTGAAGAAGCACCTTGTACATAGAAGGTTCCTTGATGTCCTCTCTGCTCTCGGAGATAACATCTTCTTCCAGATCTGGACTTTGAAAACCCATCTTAGATTCTCCGTACTATCCTTTTACGATTATTATATTAGGGCCGTGGATGAAAAAAAGTTATCTGCCACAACACTTCTTATATTTTTTACCGCTGCCGCATGGGCATGGAGCGTTTCTTCCGATTTTCTTCTCTTTTCTTTTTACAGGCTGCTTTCCAAGGCTGTTGTCATCACCGCCTGAAAATACGAGGTCCTGCTGGTCCGGCCCATTAAAATCAAAAGAGTCCGAAGGTTCTTTTTCAAATTGTACTTTGAATAAAACCTCGGCTGTTTCCTCCTTGATCCGCCAGACCATATTCTGAAACATCTCAAACCCTTCTTTTTTATAGACAACCAAAGGATTTTGCTGGGCATAACCTACCAATCCGATACCTTCCTTGAGATGATCCATATTTAAAAGATGGTCTTTCCAGAGACTGTCAATACTTCTCAGCATTACATAGTGTTCAAGGCTCCTGAACTCTTTTTTACCAATTTCTTTTTCTTTTTTCCCATACTCTTCCATAGCCCGGTCATATATGTGCTGTGCCAGCCCCTCATCATTCAAACCATCCAATGTGTCATCGTTAAATTCGATGCCAATATTGAATTGTCCGAACACAGCTTCCTTGATCCCGTCAAGATTCCAGTCATCAGCAGGCAGAGTGTCGTCCGCGAATTCATCCGCAATTTTTTCCGCCAGATCAAAAATTATCTGGTCGATATAATCTTTTAAATCCTCTCCACTCAATATATCGCGGCGCTGGGTATATATACTGTTTCTCTGTTGATTCATCACATCATCATATTCGAGGATGTGCTTTCTCATATCGAAGTTTCTGGCTTCAACCTTGCCCTGGGCGCGTTCGATGGATTTAGAAATCATGCCGTGTTCTATCGGTTCACCTTCTTCCATCCCGATTTTATCCATGATATTTTTCATGCGTTCCCCGCCAAAGATCCTTAACAGATCATCTTCGAGAGCAAGATAGAAACGGGAAGAACCAGGATCGCCCTGGCGGCCTGATCGACCTCGTAACTGGTTGTCGATCCGCCGACTTTCATGGCGCTCAGTGCCAATTATATGAAGCCCTCCAAGATCCTTGACTCCTTCGCCCAGCACGATATCAGTACCACGGCCTGCCATGTTGGTAGAAATTGTCACACCATTTTTCCGGCCTGCCTCGGAAACGATTTCAGCCTCTTTTTCATGATGTTTTGCATTGAGAACTGTATGTGGAACGCCCTTTTTTTTCAACTTTTTGCTCAAGGCTTCCGAGATGTCGATTGAAATGGTTCCGACAAGAACTGGTTGACCGGCTTTGTTCAATTCCACAATTTCATCAATAACGGCATCGAATTTTTCCCTCCGTGTCTTGTAAATGACATCCGGATGATCGAGTCGGATCATTTCCATATTCGTGGGAATAACCATTACATCCAGATTGTAGATTTTTTTAAACTCGACAGATTCGGTTTCTGCTGTTCCAGTCATGCCTGAAAGTTTATCGTACATTCTGAAATAATTCTGAAAGGTTATCGATGCAAGGGTCTGATTTTCGTTTTCTATCTTTACGTTTTCCTTGGCTTCCAGAGCCTGATGCAGTCCTTCGCTGTACCTTCGCCCCGGCATGAGACGGCCTGTGAATTCATCAACTATGATCACCTCGCCGTTTTTGACGATATAATCAACATCCCTTTTGAACAGCACATGGGCTTTGAGTCCCTGGTTAACATGATGCAGAAGCTCCATATTCTTGTGGTCATACAGGTTATCCACTTTCAACAATCCCTCAACCCGTGCCACACCGTCTTCTGTCAAGGTCACTGACCTGACCTTTTCATCTACAGTGTAATCATCCTCTTTTTTAAGGTTGGGGATAATCCTGTTGACAAAATAATATCGATCAGTCGATTTTTCAGCCGGCCCAGATATGATCAGTGGAGTCCGGGCCTCATCTATAAGGATACTGTCAACTTCATCAACAATTGAATAATAAAGATCGCCCTGAACGAGGGATTCTTTTTCAAATTTCATATTATCTCGGAGATAATCGAATCCGAACTCGTTGTTCGTGCCATATGTGATATCAGAACCATATGCCAGTTTTCTTTCATCATCATCAAGACCATGAACGATGGTTCCAACCGACATGCCTAAAAAACGATATAGCTGGCCCATCCATTCGGTATCCCTGGTAGCCAGGTAATCATTAACTGTAACGATATGAACGCCTTTGCCCGTGAGCGCGTTCAAATAAGCGGGCAGAGTCGATACCAGAGTCTTTCCTTCACCGGTCTTCATTTCCGAAATTTTTCCGTTATGAAGCACGATGCCGCCGATCAACTGCACGTCATAATGACGCATCTCCAATGTGCGGACAGAGGCTTCTCTCACGGTAGCAAATGCTTCGGGCAGCAGATCATCCAGAGTTTCGCCTTCTGCATAACGCTTTCTCAAAATATTTGTCTGGTTTTTCAGTTCATCATCGTCAAGTGCCTGCATTTGAGGCTCAAGATTGTTGATTTGATCGACAAGCGGCTGCATCCGTTTAATTTCCCGCTCATTTTTACTTCCGAAAACCTTGGTTAAAAAATTCAAAACCATATATGTTTCATTCCTTTTGGCATAAAATATCGATAAACCCGTAACAGGC
>JAUCGE010000156.1 GCA_030377965.1 Desulfobacterales bacterium HSG16 | reverse complement strand
TATCTGATAGCCGGGCAATTTATTGCGCCCTCAACATTTTTTTGCAATTATCCTGGAAAAATAATAACCTATGTTTGCTTTTGCCATTCGCCGTATTATTCAGGCCCTGTTCGTAATGCTGATCATTGGTCTTATCGGATTTTCCATCAAACACCAGATAGGTGACCCGGTCAGGGATATAGTCGGGGTTGCCGTGTCAGTGGAAGAAAGAAATATAATAACAGAAAGTCTGGGACTTAACGATCCTTTTCTCTACCAGTACTTTCGCTTCCTTAAAAACTCTTTACACGGAGACCTGGGACATTCTTTTTTCTTTAAAAAACCGGCCATGGACGTTATCCTGTCAAAGGCTCCGGCTACTATCGAACTTGTGTTGGTTTCAAGCATTATCATAATCTTCATGTCGATTCCTCTTGGTATATTTTCGGCTATTTACCCGAAAAACTGGTTTACCCGCTTTACGATGGGTACGAGTATCATCGGCGTTTCCATCCCGGTATTTTTGACGGCTATCATCCTGATCTATGTATTTTCAGTAGAGCTTCACTGGCTGCCGTCCTTCGGTCGCGGTGAAACGGTAAATATAGGAGGGTGGCAGACAGGATTTCTTACAATCAGCGGATTAAAACATTTAATATTGCCAAGTATTGCTCTTTCTTCCATAATGCTGCCCCTTTTCATCCGGCTGATTCGTTCCGAGATGATGGAGGTACTTGAAAGCGAGTATATCAAATTTGCCTGGGCAAAAGGTCTTTTTCCCTTACGCATCTGGCTTGTGCATGCCTTCAAGAATACTCTGCTTCCGGTCATCACAGTGGGCGGTGTTCAGCTTGGAATAATGCTTGCCTATACCATCCTCACAGAAACGGTTTTTCAATGGCAGGGGATGGGTTTCATGTTTCTGGAAGCGGTCGAAAGATCCGACACATCCCTGATTGTGGCTTACATGATCTTTGTCGGCGTGATATTTGTCCTCGTCAATACCGTAGTAGATCTAATTTACGGACTGGTCAATCCTACAGTACGAATTACAGGTAGAAAATGAAACGATCATTATACAGACGTTTTATCAGATCATATTTCTGGTTCAGTTTTAAGCAGGACCCCATCGCTGTGACAAGCTTTGCAATATTTTTTATTCTTATAATGTTGAGCATATTCGCACCGTTGATTGCACCCTACAACCCTTTCGATTCTGGAAGCATTGATATAATGGATGCTGAACTGCCTCCTGTCTGGACAGGCGAAGGCGACAGCAGATTCCTGCTCGGAACGGACATTCAGGGAAGGGACATGACAAGTACCCTGCTCTATGGCATGCGGCTGTCTGTCATGATCGGATGCGGTGCAGTCATGCTCCAGGCATTTTTAGGAGTCCTGATCGGCTTGATTGCAGGATATTCGGGCGGTAAGGTGGATGCAGTTCTTATGAGAATGGCCGATGTCCAGCTATCTTTTTCCACCCTTATGGTGGCTATACTGATCAGCGCTATTTTCCAGCTTGCGTTCGGTGTGAGCAGATACGAAGAAATGGCAATCCCCCTTCTTATCGTCACCATAGGACTTGCAGAATGGCCCCAGTACGCCAGAACAGTCCGAGCTTCGGTACTTGGAGAAAAAAACAAGGAATATGTGGAAGCAGCAAGGGTTATAGGTTTAAACCCGGCAAGAATCATGCTCAGACATATCCTGCCCAATACCCTGTCACCTGTTCTTGTAATATCAACTGTCCAGGTTGCAAATGCTGTGATGAGCGAGGCTGCTCTTTCGTTTCTCGGCCTGGGTATGCCCGTTACAAAACCCTCGCTGGGGGCTTTGATCAATTCAGGCTTCGAGTATATATTCAGCGGTTCATGGTGGATTACACTTTTCCCCGGTATTGTGCTGGTCATATTCGTTCTCGTGGTTAATCTCTTAGGAGACTGGCTCCGTGATGTACTCAATCCGAAACTTTATAAAGGCTAAAACGCGATTTCTGGTGATAAAATGGAGCAAATACTCGAAGTAAAAGATCTTGAAGTAAAATTCGCGTTGAGGTTCGGTGATCTTACAGCCATCAACGGGATCAGCTTCACATTAAACAAAGGAGAACGACTCGGAATTGTCGGAGAAAGCGGGGCCGGTAAATCAGTCACTGGTTTTTCCATAATCAACCTGATAAGCAAGCCAGGCTATATTTCTTCAGGCAGTATATTGTTTGAAGGAAAAGATCTGGCTGGTATGTCAGGAGATGCCATGCGGACTATCAGGGGAAACCGGATCAGTATGATCTTTCAAGATCCCATGATGACGTTAAACCCTGTATTGTCCATCGGCACCCAGATGGTGGAAACTCTTAAGGCTCACAGAAACATCTCAAAAGAAGATGCCGAAGCCATAGCTCTTGAGAAATTAAGAAAGGTGCATATATCTTCTCCCGAACAGAGGTTAAAGCAATACCCTCACGAATTTTCAGGCGGTATGCGCCAGAGAATAGTGATTGCCATAGCGATGTTGAGTGATCCGTCTCTGATGATAGCAGACGAACCTACAACTGCACTGGATGTAACCATACAGGCTGAAATTATGGATCTTTTGCTCGAACTATGTGAAACCGAGCGAATGGGCCTTATACTGATCACCCATGACCTGGCTGTCGTATCCCAGGTAACGGAAAAAATAGCAGTCATGTACGCAGGCAAAATAGTGGAAATCGGATCTACGGAATCGATAGTAAACAATCCCGGACATCCTTACACAAGAGGCCTGATTGATGCTCTGCCGGAAAGCATGAAACGCGGGAAACGGCTCAACCAGATTACAGGCATGATGCCTACTCTTACAAATATCCCCAAAGGATGTGCCTTTCACCCCCGCTGTTACAACATGGAAGACAGATGTAAAGAAGAATCACCATGCCTTGTAAGTTCCGACAGAGGCAATACTCAAGTGGCCTGCTACAAGCCGCATATGCAGGACGACTAAAATGGAAATTCTCAGGCTTTTCAAGATAAATAAATATCTTGATGCCTGTAAAACGGCCAATCGGATGACGAACGAAACAAAACAGACGGAAATTATCGGCAGGGCCGAATCGGTTTTTAGGAAAAAATAAATATCATGATCGATAAAGCGGGAATTTTAAAAGTAGATAATCTGGTAAAACATTTTGATATCTCCGGCGGTCTGCTGGAACAATTGACCTTTGACCAGGGAAGAATCAGGCGAAAAGAGGTCGTTGTCAAAGCCGTTAACAACGTCAGTTTCACTATTTACCCTGGTGAAATTTTCAGCGTGGTAGGAGAAAGCGGATGCGGCAAATCGACTCTTGCCAGAACCTGTATCGGTCTGTATCCGCCCAACAGCGGCGAGGTATATTATCGCGGCGAGAGGATAGACAACCTGAGTGCCAGAAAAATGCTGCCTTTTCGTTCGAAGATGCAGATGATATTCCAGGACCCTTATGCATCCTTAAACCCCAGGATGGCAGTCCGTCAGACCCTCGAAGAACCAGTTCGCTTTCATAAGAAGAACATATCAGACTCGGAAATAAAAGACAGGGTCGCAGAAGTCATGCTGCAAGTTGGTGTAGACCCTCTATGGGCAGACCGATATCCCCACGAGTTTTCCGGAGGCCAGAGGCAGAGAATAAGCATAGCCCGTGCATTAATGGTAGATCCTGAGTTTATAATAGCCGACGAGCCAATTTCGGCACTGGATGTATCAATCCAGGCTCAGATATTGAACCTGCTGATGGATGCCCGTGAAGAACGGGGCCTGACCTACATGATAATTACCCACGACTTGTCCGTAGTAGCCCATGTCAGTTCCCGCGTGGCAGTCATGTATCTCGGAAATCTATGCGAGCTGGCAACTGCTGAAATGGTATTTGAATCTCCAGGACATCCCTACACAAGAGCATTGTTTTCCGCAATCCCCAAGATCGGCAGGAAAAAAGCGGATCATATCCAGATAAAAGGCGAAGTCCCCACCCCCATAAATCTTCCCACAGGCTGCGTGTTCCACGGAAGATGCATCTATGCAGAAGACCGGTGCAGAAACGAGATACCTGCTTTGACAGAAGCGGATACAGGATCATTGATCGCCTGCCACGGGATTGAAGAAGGCAGACTTTAAATTCTCGCAACCCAATGAATTTATTACAATGTGCCAATACTTAAAAACAATCATACTAATTACGACTATCATCCTATATATGGGGATACTTGATGCACAGGCAAAATTCCGGGCGCTGCTGGTGGGCATTGATTATCACGACGCAAATTCTATGATTCCCAGACTTGGCGGTGCAGTCAATGATGTCAACGAAATGTATGACTTGATGACAAAGACTTTGGGAATAGATCCTCTGAGCATTAAGACTTTGATCGAAAAACAGGCAACCCGTGATGCCATTTTGAAAACATTTCAGGCATGGCTCATTAAAGGAACTGAACCTGGAGATCTTGTATTTTTTCAATATGCAGGTCATGGCACTCAAGTTCCCGATCCATTCAATACGCAAGCGTACGATCCTTTAAAAAAAGGCAAATCCAGAGACATTGAACTGGCTGAAGCATTTGTGCCTTATGACACGGAAATCCATGAAAAACATAAAGAGATCAGGCAACTGATCTATGATACAGAGTTGCACGATTTATTGAAACAGCTTTCAGGCAGAAAAGTGACTTTGTTTTTGGACTGCTGCCATTCAGGCGGTATTACCCGTGATTTTAAACAAACCAAAGCCGTGACAAGATTTCTGAAATTTCCCTGGAAGCTATGGGAAAGTCAGACAATCGCTCCGGCAAACAATGCTTTGCCACATCGAGGTATTGTAAGACACCGAAAAAACGGCCAAATCAAGTGGAATCCCGAATATTCCTTTTTTGCAGCAGTTCGATATTTTCAATCCGCCTACGAGTATCCTGTTCACAATGGAAAAAATGGTGCATTCACCAGATCGGTGTTGGATATTCTCCGAGCCAATCCAAAGGCGAAATTGACCAATCAGCAATTACTTAATTATGCACAAACTTTTATCCGCAACAAGGCGGGCATTTCCGAATCCTTGCAATCCCCGTTGTTTATTGGACCGAATGAAGCAAAAGACATGCCTTTTATGTTGCTCTCTGTTCCCGATTCATTGATTTCCGAAGGCGAAACGCCACAGATTCCGAATTTGGATAAATTGACCGTATGGGTAACAGGATTGGATAACCGAGTTCGATCCGACCTGATTGAAGCAATCAGTCAATACGATTTTGCCAAGATTTCGGAAATCGAACCGTATTCCATCATTAAGGTGTTTGACGACCGGGCGGAAATATATCATGCGACCGGTAAACGAATCGCTGTTGTCCAAAATGGAAGGAATTGTGTTGTTGATGTCATAAAAAAACTGGAAAGCGAATATATCGTTCGGGAACTGGCCATGATGGAAAATCCCAAAACTCCCTTTTCAGTTGAAATGTGGATTGATTCCCCAGGCAAACAACAGTTCAGCACAAAGGATCGCGTAACGCTGTATTACCGTGTCAATCAACTTCCCGGAAACCGCAATGCTTTTTTCACATTGATAAATGTGGCTCCAGATGGATTTGTATCCATTCTGTATCCTGGAAAATCCGATTTTTATACCGGTCCGGGCGATAAACAATTCATCAACGCACCGGTTGAACCAGGAAAAATTCATTCTATCCCCAAAAAACAACCTCTTTCATCGGAACAAAACGTGGTTGTGGACTTACGTATCCGACTGGCTGAAGGACAGGAATATTTTAAAGGAATTGTAACATCTGAACCAGTGGATTGGAGAAACATCAATGCTGGTCAATTCCGGGCTTCATTTAAAGGGAACGCGGGAAGAAAGTTTACAAAAAATTTGAAAAGAGGTATAATCCGTTCACGATTCTGGGGAACTGATTCCATACGTGTGGAGGTGAATCCATGAGATTTTTGATTACAATAGCTCTATTGCTGATACCCTTGATGGTCTATGGCACTGATGACTGCACCCGTGCTACGGACATCGTCATTCAGGCATTTGACCTCGGGCAAACGCCACAACCGCAAGTGCGGGAGAAGAAGAAAGCAATGCTTAAACAGGCTCTGGCGCTATGTCCCAACCATTCCGAAGCCCGCAATAATCTGGCTTCCATTTTTGAAATGGAAGCACAATATGACCAGGCACTTTCCCATTACCAGGCGGCTGTCCTTGCAAAACCCGGCTTTGCCATCGCATGGTTCGGATTGGGAGAAATCTATTCAAAGACAAACCGCTTCCCGCTTGCGCTGGAAGCCTATCTCAATGCCTGTCATGAAAATTCTGATGCACGCAATCGAATTCTGAACTTGCTGGATAATAATCGCTTCAGGGTGAGTGAAGCTGGTGAAATCATGGACAAGGAAAGCCTGCTTCTGCTCTTCGATAAAAAAAGACGGGAGAATATCACCAAAATGATTTCGGGTTGTGGATTCCGTGCAAGCGTGGTTCCTGAAATCACCTTCCGTAACCTTCAGTTCAATGTGGGTTCAGCAAAGATACAGGATGAATCCATCCTCCAGTTGGAGGAAATCGGATCTGCATTAAAGGAAATTGGTGGAAAGATCAAAATCAGCGGTCATACGGACAAGCAACCATTCAAAAAGCATTCGCGAGAAGAAAGCGTTCAATTGAACATGGAGCTTGCCAGTGACAGGGCAAAAACCATTGCCGATTATCTGGTTCGGTTGGGCGTATCTCGATATCGAATAGAGTCCAAGGGTATCGGCTCGAAACAACCTGTGGCTTATGGCGATTCTTCCGAAGATTATGCGAAAAATCGACGGGTGGTGATTAAGGTGACGGAATAATGGGGTACAAAGAAGAATTCATGCTTAAATCAAAAGAGAACTTAAAAGCAACTAAAATTCTCTTTGAAAATGACGAATGAGTTTGTTTCCCAAATCGCGAAGGGAGTAAACTTTGTTGGTTGTAAGTACCTGATCATATATTATGTAACAATCCGTAGGGGCAATCCCTTGTGGTTGCCCTTTGCTGAAACTACAAAATGTTCCGTTTTCAAGCAGGGCAACCACAAGGGATTGCCCCTACAAAAATATTGAAAAATTATTGGTCGGGTACTTAACTGTCAGGTCATGGGAGTTATTCGGAAGGATAGGTATGAAAAAGGAGGTTGCAAATGCAATGGTCGGAAATACGCAAATCATATCCAAATCAATGGCTTGTCATCGAAGCCATCCATGCTCATACAACTCTGGATAATTTACGCAAACTTGATGAGATTGCCGTCATTCAAATCTGCTCTGACGGTGCATCTGCTATGAAAACATACCGCCGGTTTCATCAGCAGCACTCGCTCAGAGAGTTTTATTTCATTCATACCGGCAATGAAGAACCAAATATTCGGGAACGGCGCTGGATAGGAATTCGGACGGCATGATACCGATTGAGCTAAAACAAAATCTTCCCTTTACAAGCATTACAGTCGGTTATCAGGGAAATGCTATCGATATTCCCCATGTTCTCATTGATACCGGTTCAGGCAGGACAATATTTGCAGCGGATATCGTTGCTCAAATAGGCATTGTCCCTTTAGAAAACGACATGATCTACACGATTCGCGGTGTCGGCGGAACCGAAGCCGTTTTTGTGCGGTGTGTGGATTATTTAAAAATAGGAAAACATCGGTTGACAAATTTTGAGATCGAAATCGGAGGCATGGATTATGGATTTGAAATCAACGGAATTGTCGGAATGGATTTTTTGTTGGATGCCAAAGCGGTAATTCATTTGAAAAAGATGATAATCGAATTTAACCTTTAAAATATATCAATATCAGTGTTATTCAACTTAATGAAAACTGATTTTCTGAAAAAGGACGGATTGAATGACGAAAACAGAAATTGAAAATTATCTTGAACAGTTGAATCATAAACTTGCCGATAGGAATGCGAAAGGTGAAATATGTCTTTATGGCGGAGCGGTAATGTGTATTGTTTTCAATGCCCGCCCCAGCACAAAAGATGTGGATGCGGTTTTTGAACCTTCACGCATCATCAGGGACGCGGCAAGGCAAATTGCGGAAAAAAACAGCTTGAATCAGGACTGGCTCAATGATGCAGTAAAAGGGTTTCTGGAAAATCATAAAAAAAAAATTTTATTCGTCTGGAATAATTTGAATTTACTATGCCGAACCGGATTATCTTCT
>JAUCGE010000022.1 GCA_030377965.1 Desulfobacterales bacterium HSG16 | reverse complement strand
ATCCTGGTCATTGCCTTTTGAACATTCTCCCATGTGTTAAACGCACTTATTCTGATAAACCCATTACCACATTTTCCGAACCCGCTTCCAGGAGTGCAGACCACACCAGCCTTGTTGAGCAGCATGTCAAAAAATTCCCAGGAGTCGATATCTGCACCTGCCCATATATAAGGTGAATTCTCACCTCCGATACAGAAAAAATCGAGACTCTTGACTTCATCACGAATAAAGGCCGCATTTTTCATGTAATAATCGATAAGCTCTTTGACCTGTACCCTGCCCTCCTCACTATAGGCAGCTTCGGCAGCCCGTTGAACCGGGTAGGACACACCATTAAATTTGGTTGTATGCCGTCTGTTCCATAAAGCATGAAGAGAATGTTTTTCCCCTTTGCTGTCATAGGCAGTGCAAGCTTTGGGAATAACCGTAAAAGCACATCTTGTTCCAGTAAACCCGGCGGTTTTTGAAAAACTTCTGAATTCTATGGCAACTTCTTCAGCGCCCTTGATTTCAAAAATGGAATGGGGAATCGATTCATCACGGATAAAAGATTCATATGCTGCGTCATAAAGAATCAGTGCCTTTGTCTCACGAGCATAATCGACCCATTTTGTAAGCTCATCCTTTGTTATAGTAGCTCCGGTCGGATTGTTAGGATAGCACATATATATGAGATCCACTGGTTCTTCCGGCAGGCCGGGGATAAAACCGTTTTCCCGGTTGCCTTCCATATAATGAACCTTCCCATATCTGCCATCTCTGTATTCGTTTGTCCGGCCAGCCATGACATTTGTATCCACATATACCGGGTAAACAGGATCAGGGATGGCGATCTTAATATCATCTGCAAAGATATCCAGAATATTTCCAGTATCGCATTTTGCGCCATCGCTTATAAAAATTTCATCAGGTGAAATATCAGCGCCTCTTTGCTGAAAATCTTGTATGGCGATCTTCTCCCTTAAAAAGATATATCCTTGTTCCGGCCCGTATCCTTTGAAAGTGTTATCATCGGCCATTTCATCCACGCCTTTATGAAATGCCTCAATACATGCAGGAGGAAGGGAGCGTGTTACATCACCTATTCCCAGCTTGATAATTTCCCTGGCTGGATTTTCCTTTTGAAATACCTCAACACGTCTTGCAATATCCGCAAACAGGTAAGATGCCTGTAGTTTCAGATAATTTTCATTGATCTTGATCATTTATCCGCCCTTTCTATGGTTATACCCGAATAAAAATATTTCAGGTCATATAGATTCTTAGATCTGAATATTCTTAATTCAGCCTTTTTTATCCAATATAATTCTTAGATATAGATAATGTCAAGAATATTATTCATGTAAAGCATAGAATTTCAGGCAGATAAAATGGGGAGGGAAGACGGAAAGAAATAGTTACACAACGCACTCTGCTGCACTTTCATCCTCTCTATGTACATGCGCCCGCTTATTAAACCATGCTTTTATTACAGAATGAACGAGGGTAGCCAGAGGTATGGCAAAAAACAGCCCCCATATTCCCCATAACCCACCGAATAAAAGCACAGCAACAATAATCGCTATAGGATGAAGATTCACGACACCAGATAAAAGAAGAGGCACCAGCAGGTTGCCATCCAGAGCCTGGATCACGGCATAGGCAATGACGGCATAGGCAAAATCAGGTCCCCACCCCCATTGAAACCAGGCGATGAGTACCACCGGAATGGTCATCATTGTAGCGCCTAAATATGGAACAATAACAGACAACCCCACGAAAACTGAAATAAGCATTGTGAATTTCAAGCCCAGAAACTTAAAGGTTACGTAGCTGCAAAACCATACGATACATATTTCCCACATTTTCCCTCGTACATAATTTGCAACCTGCTGATTTACCTCATTCCAGACTTCAGTGGTAAGGCCGCGTTCTTCAGGCAGAAATCCCTTGCCCCATTCGATTATCATACTCTTATCTTTTAAAAAGAAAAAAACCATCAAAGGAACAAGGATCAAATAAATCAGAATCGAAATCGATCCGCGAACAAAATCGGGAAAAAACGCGAGAAGATACTGCCCAAGCCTTGTAAGCTCGGCATTTAATTGACCGGTCAACAATTTTATCTGTTCTTCGGAAATAATCTCAGGATACTTTTCAGGCAATCTCATTGATTCTGCCTGTGCAGTGGCAAGCCATGCTGGCAGATCCGAAAGCAACTGGCCTATCTGACTGGACAGCATGGGAAACAGCCCGATAAATGCTATAAACAGGCACGCCATGAAAAAAACGAATACAACAGCTACTGATGTCAAGCGGGGCATCTTTAATCGCTGAAGCCAGCACACCATCCCATCAAGCAGATAAGCAATTACCATGCTGGCAAAAACCGGTGCCAGCATATTACCGAATTTCCAGATCAGCAGGAACCCGAATAGTAATAAAAAACCCAGAATTACAACCTGGGGATCTGAAAAATATTTCTGAAGCCAGGTTTTCAGAATTTGAATCATACGTGTAAAACCTCATGTAATAATACTGTCATCATTCAGACTTTTTGTTCGAGCCTGTCAACATCACAATATAAACTTCTGGCATGTTTATTTCAAGCTATCTTTTCCAATAAAAAAAGGGTCAGTCAAATAAATGACTACCCTTTTTTATATTCAATCAAATCTACATTTTTTATATGTGGTGGAGCTGAGGGGGGTCGAACCCCTGACCTCATGACTGCCAGTCATGCGCTCTCCCAACTGAGCTACAGCCCCACAAACGGGAAAATATCTAACAGAACCATTTATGCATGTCAACACTATTTTTTAAAACATTTTATTTAGTTTATCAAAAAGCCATAAATTGTTGACAAAACATGAAATGAAAAATAATATAGTGGATTTATATATCTTGAAGGAGATATAAACCTTATACGTTTTCAATATGTACCTTAAAAATTTAAACCAAAGGATATGAGGTGAATCGTCGTGCTCAAATTTATGAGGAAACATGCAGGCAGTCTGGTTATCAAATTTCTGTTGGTCGTAATCATTATCGTCTTTGTGCTGTGGGGAGCAGGCAACTTCGGTAAACGGGAAGGCATTGAGGCTGCTGTCATCAATGACGAGCCTGTTACAATGGAAGAGTTTAACAGTGTTTATAACCGAACAGTCGAATATTACCGCCAGAGCTATAAAGACCGTCTTGATGATGATATGATCCGGCAGTTGAAACTCAAACAGAAGGCTATGGACAGCCTTGTAGATGAAAAAATCATTCTCCATGAAGCCATAAAACTCAATTTCAAAGTTTCCGATATGGAACTGGAGCAGTCCATTTTGCAATTTGACGCGTTCAAGACAAACGGCAAATTTAATAAAAAAGCCTATATCAACATTCTTAAACGTTATCGTATGACCCCGGAGTCTTTTGAACAGAGCCAGAAAGAGATGCTTTTAACCAGAAAGCTCAGAAATTTTATTACAGACAGCTTCAAGGTATCTGATGACGAAGCTCTGCAATGGTATAACTGGAATAAAGCAAAGATAAAAATTGATTATGTCATGATAGAACCTAAAAATTATAAAGACATAAACCCTTCAGATGATGAGCTTAAAACCTGGTTTGAATCAAAACGTGCAAACTATAAGACAGACCCAGAGGTCAAGGCAAAGTATGTCCGCTTTGACTCTGATATATATAAGAAAGATGTTGAGATCAAAGACGATGAGATCAAAGATTATTATGACACTCATCTTGCTGAGTTTACAAAAGAAAAAACGGTCTCTGCTCGCCATATACTTTTTAAAACCAGTTCAGACATGAAAGACGAAGAGAAAGAGGAAAAACGGAAAAAAGCCCTTGAAATCATGGAACTGGCTAACAAGGGAGATGATTTTGCAGAACTTGCCAAAAAACATTCAGAAGGGCCGAGTGCAAAAAAAGGTGGAGACCTTGGAGAGTTCAAAAGGAACGCAATGGTAAAACCTTTTGCTGATAAAGCATTCTCAATGAAACCGGGTGAAGTCAGCGAACCAGTTGAGACTTCCTTTGGGTGGCACATCATCAAAGTGGAAAAAATCAATGAAGAAACAGTGACATCACTGGAAGATGCAAAAGCATCCATCAATGAAAAGCTCACCAAAGAGAAGACAAAGGTCATTGCATCTGAGAAAGCGGATGATTTTTTATCAATAGCTCTTGATCAGAGTAGTATTGAAAAAGCAGCGACCCAGGAAAAAATTGAAATCAAAACAACTGATTTCTTTTCCCGCAGAGACAGTATAAAAGATGTCAAAAACAGCTCAAAATTCTCATCTGTAGCATTCGGTCTTTCAAAAGACCAGATCAGTAATGTTGAAGATCTCAACGATGCCTATTATATAATCGAAGTCATTGATACTCTTGAAAGCAAACCAGCAGAATTTGATGGAGTCAAACAAAAGGTGAAAAACGATTATATCAAGGAAAAACAAGATGAAAAGGCCAAACAGGATGCCGACGCTTTGATGGCTGCCATAAAAAAAGGCGCTTTGCCCGAAGAGGAAGCAAAAAAATATAATGCGGAACTTAAAACCACTGCATTTTTTGACAGATCAGGCTCCATTCCGGACATAGGATATGATCGCGGCCTTTCGGAGACAGCATTTACTCTGTCAAAGGCAAAACCTGTCCCGGAAAAAACTGCAAAGGGTTCAAAGGGATATTTTTATATCCGCTTGAATGAAAAGAAATTACCCGAATCCAAAGAATTTGACAAAGAGAAGGAAGGCACAAAGGAACAACTGCTCAGACTGAAGCGTGCTAATACATTTGAAAAATGGCTGACTCAGGCAAGGGAAAAAAGCCATGTCCAGATTCTTATTGATCTTGATAACTAAAAAAGTTTTTTCTTAACTTTTTTATCCATCGTCTTTTCCCTGGGGATAAGACGATGGATAAAAAATTAACAGAGGTGATATATGTCGATCACAACAAAAAAATGTCCATATTGTTCTGTCACGCTTATGATCACAGACACAGAGTGCTTTTCATGTCATAAAAAAGTAGGCGCAATCAATGAGCATGGAATAGCCGAAAAACCCATCAACTGGAAAGCCAATATTCTTGCTGTCATTTCATGCAGCGCATTTCTATATTATGTAGTCTGGCTTTTTTTTCTGAAGGCCGACAAATAAAATGCATAATAATATCAATGGACAGCAGATATCTGAATCTGGCCTTCTTGATGAAGAAAAAAAATATCTTTTGAAAATGGCCAGGACAACGATTCAGTCAAAGCTTGGGATAGATTCTGGAAATGAAGATTTGGCTCCCACTTCAAAAACCATGCTGGAAAAACGCGGCTGCTTTGTCACCATTCACCTGCATGGCAATCTGAGGGGTTGTATCGGAACCATAGAGCCAGTTACCCCTTTAATAGACGGGATAAGGGAAAACGCTATAAACGCGGCATTCAAAGACCCCAGGTTCCCGCCTCTCAATGCAGAGGAACTAGCGGATGCAGATATTGAAATAAGCGTCCTGACTATTCCCGAAGTACTGGAGTATTCGGGTACTGACGACCTGCTGGAAAAACTAGAACCAAAAATTCATGGTGTGATCCTGTCTTCAGACTGGCACAGATCGACGTTCCTGCCACAGGTCTGGGATCAGTTACCGGATACTGAAACTTTTCTGGAACATCTTTGTGTAAAGGGCGGCATGGGCCAGGATTGCTGGAAAAACGAAGAAACCCAGGTCATGGTCTATAAGGCAGAGTATTTTGGAGAAAAAGACTGATACAGGAATCAGAGGAAATCTATGAACTTTCCGGCCATCTTTGTCGTTTTTCACAAAGAAGCCCGGAAAGCTTTAAAATATGAACTTTTACAAATAACAGAGAAACGGTTTTTTAGGTTTCCTCGATTGTAATAGCACCTTCTTCACAAACTTCCACACAGCTTTCACAGCCGAGACATTCTTCTGCGTTCACTGCTACGGATTTCTCATCCTTCATTTCAAAAACTTCTACAGGACATACATCCACACATTCTTCACATCCTGCACACTTTTCAATATCAATGATTGGATTAAAAGCCATTAGGTAATTCTCCTTTTCCTCAATTAAAATATTTTGTTAAAATAATCTTACTTTCAGGCTTTCGCCCATTTTTTCCAACATTGGAAAAAATGCCTTACACCACTTGTTATTGGGAGTCAAGCTTTCTTATATTTATTCACAGAAAACATCAGAACAGCCCATTTTTTGCTTTTTAAGCTTTAATTTCAATGTATTACCGCCAATATCCCACTAATTTTCAGCCAATACAATTACAGTGTTCTTTAAAAAAATCTTCGATTTTTTACCTTGATCCATCTTAAAATCCAGGTCGGTAATATCACTGAAAACAGATTCTGGCTGCCTTTCCGGTATAACATGAACTGAAAAAAAGACTGGTTCAAAAGGGCCGCTGCCACCTGTTTCATCAGCAAGAGCCTCTGGAATTTCAGCCTTTGCATCGTCTGCAAGTGCATTGATGTAGCCGGAAATCATTTCCGCCCGGTTTTCCACTTGGTCTGCATCGCTGTCAGCCGAATTATCTATCTTGATGGTTGCAGCCATAAAGGCATCTTCACATCGGTCAAGGACATAATCGACTATGACCCGGCTGTCAGTGATATAAAAAGATTTATCTTCAGGAGGAGGAGGGCAGAGACATAAAAGCCGGGTCCAGGCGCTGATACGTTCCGCTGTCATATACGCGGCAGTATCATCTTGTCTCATTTCATTCTTTCCGGCCACGATAAAACCAGACTCAGGTTCATCACCGCCCGTAAGATTTTTCATCAAATCCTTTTCCATATCCGCAAAATCGTTCAGTCTGCTTTCCGTATCCTGCTGCTCGATATCGAATTCCTGTGCCATGAGCAGAAAAATACGGGCAGCAAACAAAGGATCTGTCTTTTGTTGAGATGGACGATGCTGTTCATCTTCCGAATTTCCCGCACTTGATTTTCTTAAAATATTGGCACGAATCTGAGACTTTGACGAATCATTGAAAAACGGAATCTCGTCCTTTCGGGTTTTTAAAAAAGAAAGTCCACCAATTCCGTGCAGGTCAGCTATCTGCCGATATTCTCTCAAGACAGCATCAAGCCTTTGATCATCAGCGGATTCAGGTGTACATATTTCGATCAGGCCATTTTCTTCCACTTTTTTCAAAGATTTCGGTACATGTGTTTCAGATGCCTGATAAATCAGACATGCAGATCCAAAATTTTTCTTGATAGCCAGTGCCGTTGATTCCTCAATCAGGGTAAACGGAAAATATACTGGTTTCATGTGTTGCTTCCTTTTTTTATTCTTTAAGGATGTCCAATTTTATAAGCTGGAATCTCTGACATTTATTCCCATTTTAACGAGCTGATCTCTAATTTTATCAGCCAGTTCAAACTCACGATTCTTCCGGGCGGTCTCTCTTTCTCCGATCAATTTTTCAACCTCTGAATCTGTTTTCTTCAGGTTAAAATCAAAGATATTGAACACTTCATTTATTGATTTAAAGGCATCCACCATTTTATCAGCATCACTGGTATCAAGCTTTCTTTCAAGTACCAGAATATTGACTCGCCTGACTATCTTGAACAAGGATGCCATTGCTGCGGAAATATTGAGATCATCATCCATTGCCTCTATAAATCCATGTCGTGTGTCATAGAGAAGCTGATCGATTTCCGGGTATGAATCACCTTCTTTGTGATTCATAAGCGAATTAATGCATGTATCAAGTCTTTTAAGTGTATTTCTCGCATAATCAAGCCGCTCTGTCGAAAATGCCACGGGTTTTGCGTAGTGAGTCGATAACAGCCAGAAACGTATTTCTCTGCCTGAATATCCCATATCCATCAAATCTTGAAGATTAGGCAGATCTTTGGTCTCATCCATTTTCCTGCCATCTTTCAATACCCTGTCACAATGAACCCAGAATCTGGCTGAAGGTTGTGAGTTGACAGCCATCGCTATGGCAATCTCATTTTCGTTATGAGGAAAAATAAGCTCACGGCCTCCGGCTTGAATATCGAAACTCTCTCCAAAGTATTTCATTGAAACTGCCGCACACTGAATATGCCATGAGGGTCTTACATTGCCCCATACTGTTTTAGTATAAATCCCTCTTTTGAGTTCTGCAAGCCGGGATCTTTTAAACAAGGTAAAATCTCTTGGATTATGCTTTTCATATTCATCCAGATCGACTGTGGCTCCAAGCCGGATCTTATCGAGATTTATGCCCGACAGCCGGCCATACTCGGAAAACCTGGAAATATCGAAATAAAGGGATCTGAGTTTTTCATAGGCATATCCTTTGTTGACCAGTTTTTCGGCAACTGCCACCATATCGTCCAGATGATCGCTCGTTTTCGGGTATGAATCAGCCGGCCTGATTCCAAGTGCCTGAAGATCATTGTGAAAAGATTGTATATGTTTTTCGGTAAACGATTCAAGATCTGTTCCGGCTTTTTCCGAACCACTGATTGTCTTGTCGTCAATATCTGTAATATTTATTATATGCCGAACGGCATAATCTCGAAATTCCATATAGCGGCACAACAGATCCGAAAAAACAAATCGCCTGCAATCACCAGGGTTGAGCCTGGTATAAGGGGTCGGACCTGTGGTATATATGGATACCTTTCCTGGAACCAGGGGAACAAAACTTTCTTTTTTGTGCGTCATGGTATTGAAAAGTTTTATTTCAACATTTTCCCGTACTGTGAAAAGAGACGTACTCAGATATCTTTCCCCGCTGTCAGGGAAAATGACCACGATGGTTCCTTTATCGAGCTTTTCAGCCTCCCTCATAGCAACGAACATGGCAGCGCCACTGCTCATGCCTACAAAAAGCCCCTCTTCTTTAGCAAGCCTTCGCGTGGTTTCAAATGCATCCTCATCATCAATATTGATTTTTTTATCCAGCCTGTTTTTTTCAAAAAGCTCAGGGCAATAGGCTTCTTTCATGTTTTTCAGCCCCTGAATCTTATGACCAAGATAAGGTTCCACACCTGTTATACAGATTCCGGGGTTATATTCCTTTAATCTGCGGGAAAGCCCCATGAGGGTTCCTGATGTGCCGAGAGTGGCAACAAGCATGGTGGCAGACCCTTTGGTCTGTTTCCATATTTCCTCTCCCGTGCCATGATAATGGGCTTTCCAGTTGGCATCATTGTTATACTGATCAGCCATAAAGTACTCATCTGGATTTTCCCTTACAAGGCGATAAACTTCCTCAATGGCACCGTCCGTACCCATATGACCGGGAGTCAGCAGGATATCGGCACCTCTTGCACGAAGAATCTTTCTTCTTTCGACACTTGCTGCCTCCGACATGGCAAGAAGCAGCTTGTAACCTTTCACAGAACATACCATAGCAAGCCCAATGCCGGTATTGCCGCTCGTAGCCTCTATCACGGTCTTATCCTTTGTCAACTCACCGCTTTTTTCTCCCTGCTCAATCATATACACAGCAGGTCTGTCCTTTATCGATCCGCCTGGATTCATATATTCCAGTTTGGCAAAGATCCTGACATCAGGATTCGGGTTGAGTTTTCTGATTTCGATCAAAGGAGTGTTGCCGATCGCGTCAAGAATTGAATAACTCATTTGTTTTCCCGTAGCTTTCGAAGGTTATTGTTAAAAAACATAAATTATAGACATAGCTTTCCCGAATCATTTTTTCAACACAAGAATTCAAAAAGCTTGCTTTTACACCAGTCTGCTCCAAATTTGATTTAATATATGAACTTGAATTTTAAAAATAAAACATATATGTTGAACAAATTTTCACCTATGAACCATAAAGGATTATGAATATGAAATCATCACCAATTGTATATTCGACATTAATTCTTCTTTTTATCACATGCTTTCATATTATGGATTTTAATGCTATGGCCCAGAAGCCGCCTGCTTCAAACGAAAAAAATAAGGAAGATGTACAAAAAAAAACAAGCGATGAATTTTCCGAACAGAGTACGTTCCACACCCTGGATTCCATCATATCGGGCATTAATGAGCTGGAGAGCAGGCGAAAAAAAGAAAAGCGGAATCTTCGTCAGGCCAGAACGGATGAACAGAAAGCCGCTATCCTTTCAAAAATGAAAAAAATTCACAGGCAGATAGGTTCACATAAAAAAGATTTTGAGAGAATAGCCACGGGTGTCGATCCGGAAATTTTTGAAAGCGGTCCGGGGGAAGAATTTGACTGGCAGCAGGAGGTTCTGGATCTTCTGGGGCCTGTGCTTCAGGAACTCAAGACAATGACCGCGCGCCCCCGCCAGATCGAAAAACTCAGAAGCCTGGCAGATTACTATAGAAATCAGCTGAAAATTATCACAAAAGCCCTGACCAACCTCAAAATGCTAATCCGCAAAACAGATGACAAAAAAATACGAAACCAGTTAAAAGTCACTAAAAATGACTGGGAAATAAGATCTGGCCAGATTGAAAATCAGTTAACAATTGTAAAATATCAGCTTGATGAAAAAGCCAAAGAAAAAAAATCTATCATTGAATCGACCCAGAACGTAGTGCGTATATTTTTTAAAAGCCGGGGCAGAAATCTTTTTTTTGCAATCATAACTTTTTTTTCTGTTTTCCTGGCCCTTCGTATTTTCTACAGACTTATTTACAGATTCAGCCCTCTCCATAGACAGGGGCGGCGCTCTTTTTATGTACGGCTGGCCGATGTGTTCTACCATTTTTTGACCGCTTTCGGAGCTTTCGGTACATCTTTGATAGTTCTCTATGTTTCCGGTGACTGGGTACTTTTAAGTATTTCGATTATTTTTCTTCTTGGTGTCGGGTGGACTGCAAGGCAGGGACTGGCACGTTTCTGGGAACAGATCAAACTATTGTTGAATCTGGGTACTGTCAGGGAAGACGAGCGCCTTATATATAATGGTATCCCCTGGAAGGTAATCTCATTGAACCTTTACAGCCATCTGGAAAACCCGGCCCTGCAAATCGGACATATCCGACTGCCTCTCAGAGATCTGGTAGATCTTGCCTCAAGGCCCTGTATGCAGAACGATCCCTGGTTTCCCTGCAAACTGTACGACTGGATTATTTTATCAGATGATATTTTCGGACAGGTGGTGGCACAAACTCCAGATATGGTTCAGGTCAAACAGATCGGAGGAAGCATCAAGACCTATAACACCCTCGATTTTCTGTCTCTCAATCCGGAAAACCTGTCTGTCAATTTCAGGCTGAGAATTCTTTTCGGCATAGATTATGCCCATCAGGCCCAGAGTACGAACGTCATCCCAAAAAAAATGACAAAATTTATCAGGGGGCAGTTGAAAGATGAAGGATATGGCGGCTATGTAAAAAAATTAAGAGTAGAATTCATTCAGGCAGGCGCATCTTCTCTGGATATGGAAATACTGGCTGATTTTTCCGGCAAAGCTGCCAGATATTACAATCGTCTGTCCAGATTATTGCAGAGAATGGCTACGGATGCTTGTAATTACTATGGGTGGGTTATCCCCTTTACCCAAATGACACTGCATCAGGCTGATGCTAAAGAATCAAAATCATCTGAAAATTATAATGAAACTCTTACTCTGTCATATGAGGAAATGGGAGTTAAGGGTCCCTGATAATCATCTGGAGGAAATTTGACAATATGACCAGGTTAACTGATCAATTTCATAAATTGTCTATCCGCAATAAGCTCATCATCGGTTATTCTTCGGCATTTTTTCTGGCAATTCTCATAGGCGGTCTGGTAATTTTCACACTCGTCCGCCGCACCATTGAATCCAGCATCGAAAGCGAATTGACTAAATCCACAGATTCGATTCTCAACATGGTCAAAACAGTTACTGACGCATCCATAAAAAACCGCCTCCGGGCCGTGGCGGAAAAAAACCATGAAATAATATATAATCTCCATAATAAATATAAAAAAGGAATTATATCCGAAGCAGAGGCAAAAGAAAAAGCAGAAGACATCCTTTTAAGCCAGAAAATCGGAAAAACCGGTTACATATATATCATTGATTCAAAAGGAATAATCAAGGTTCATCCGTCCAGAGATCTTCATGATTCCAATCTGTCCAAATATGATTTCATTCAACACCAGATGAAAAGTAAGGAAGGCTATATCGAATATGACTGGGCCAATCCAGGCGAAAAAATCAAAAGGCCCAAAGCTCTGTATATGAGCTATTTTGGCCCCTGGGACTGGATTATTTCCGCTTCCTCATACCGGAATGAATTCAGACATCTTTTCGATGTTAAGGATTTTCAACAGAGTATTCTTTCCATCACCTTTGGAAAAACAGGTTATTCCTATGTCATTGACTCAAAAGGCAATCTCGTAATCCATCCCAAACTCAATACAAATATATATGAATCAAAAGATGCCAATGGACGAATGTTCATAAAAGAAATCTGTGAGAAGAAAACCGGTAAAATAATTTATCCGTGGAAAAACCCAGGAGAAGTCTCGCCCCGCGAAAAACTGGTTATCTTCAATTATATCAAAGAACTGGACTGGATAGTAGCATCTTCAAGCTACCTTGAGGAAATTCATGCCCCTTTGAAAATCATTAAATATACAATTGTTGCCATCTTCTGCCTCATGCTCTGTCTGGTATTTCCCCTGACATGGTGGATCAGCCTGTCAATAATCCAGCCTTTACAAAAAGTGATGAACGGATTTTCTTCGGGTATTGAAGGAAATTTCTCAAAACGCCTGGATATGTCTCCTATTGGCGGAGAAATAGGAATGCTGGCTGATTATTACAATAAATTTATGTGCAGACTCGAAGATTATAACAATAAACTCATCGAATCAGAGAAAAATTACAGGAGTATTTTCGAAAACGCCGTAGAAGGAATTTTTCGAAGCAGCCCAAAAGGAAAATTCATCAGTTCGAACCCGTCAGGTGCTTTATTGTTAGGCTATTCAACGCCTGGTGAACTGATTAGAAACCACTCGGATATCGCAAAAACACTTTACGTAGATCCGACTGACAGAGATATTTTTATTCGTTCATTGGAAAAACATAACGTAATTACCAGCTTTGAAACAAGACTTTATAATAAGAACAAAAAAATTGTCTGGGTTTGTCTAAATGCAAGGGCAGTAAGGGACGATATGGAGGATATCGCTTATATTGAAGGATTTATGACAGACATCACCGAACGAAAACAGATGGAAGATGCCATGATGAAGTCTCACACAGAACTGGAGCAAAAGATCAAGGAACGAACTGCCGAATTATCCGCCAGAGTAAAAGAACTGGAACAGCACAATATCCAGGCCAATCTTCTTCGCAATTTCAGTGAAATGCTCCAGGCATGTCAGAATATACAGGAAACTTACACCATAATAGAAAAATATATCAGTAAGTTTTTCCCGGACGATTCCGGTATAATATTCAAATTCAGCAGGAATATGACTACACTCAATCCAGCGCTTTCCTGGGGCGATCCGCTCATGAATCATAAAGCCTTTACAAAAAATGACTGCTGGGCATTGCGACAGGGCAAACCATATCTGGTGAATGATTCAGACAACTCTCTTTGCTGCACTCATATTTCCCAGACACCATCTTCTGGATACTTCTGTGTTCCCATGATAGCTCCCGGTAAAGGCGCAGGACTGATATATCTTCAGTTTTCAGCCGAAAAATCAGATATACCAACAAAACAGACCATGCAGAGTAAGGCAATGAAACAACACATACTGATTACCATAGCCGAACACCTTGCCCTTGCCCAGACCAACCTTGAACTCCGTGAATCTCTTCTTATTCAGTCCATGCAGGATCAACTGACTGGACTGTACAATCGCCACTATTTAAGAAAAACCCTGGAAACAAAATTTACATGCATAAAAGATAAAAAATCTTCTATGGGAATCATTATGATTGATATAGATAATTTCAAAAATTTCAATGATACTTACGGACATACCGGAGGTGATGCGGTTCTTCATTCATTCGGCACATATCTGAAGAAAAAAACCGGAGATAAGGATATTGCCTGCCGTTATGGAGGCGAGGAATTCATGTTAATCCTGCTTGACCGGTCATTGGAAAAAACCCATGAAAAAGCAGAGGAGATATGTTCCTATGTCAGAAACAAACTCAAAATTGATTACAACGGCAGAATTCACAGCATAACCATTTCAATGGGTGTGGCAGAATATCCAGATCACGGTGAAACAGTTGAGGATATAATCAAGGCTGCGGATACAGCCCTGTATCAGGCTAAAGCCAATGGCCGAGATCAGGTGATTATAGCCAATGACAACAGAATATTCATGTGATTGTAATTGTTCATATTGTGAGAAAGAAAGATGGCGAAAACGGAGAATGAAAGGTTAATGAAAAAAATGAGTGATAAATACAATATCAGACGGGCTGAATCTTCTGATGACGGGAAAAGGTTGAATGCACTTTTTTCAAAAATTTTTTATCCTGAACCGGTAGGAATACTGGCAGAGACAATATTCAAGCACCTTCCACGAATGAAAAAAAAATACTGGTTCATAGCGGAAGAAAAAGCAACTGAAACCATTGCGTCGGCTTTTGCTCTCATTCCCTGGACATGGGAAATGGACGGGATGAAGCTGAAGGTCGCAGAAATGGGCATAGTGGGAACCCTGGAAAAATACCGGAAACAGGGAATCATGCACATTCTGAACAAAGAGTTCGACAGGACTCTTGAAGAGGAAAATTTCGACTTTGCAGTTATTCAGGGTATCCCCGGTTTTTATCATAAGTTCGGCTACTATTATTCCATCCCTCTGGAAAATCATATAAATATTCCTCTGGATTCAATCCAGGCGATACAGAAAAAATATTCTTTTCGCCTTGCCGAAAAAAAAGATATTCCCTGGCTGATGCAGGAAGACAAAATTTATAGAGATTCTAATTTTATTTCTGTGTTCCGGGATGCAGCCAACTGGGAATATCTGCTGACTCACAGCCTGACGACCGAATATGGGTCAGAATACTGGATCATGGAAGATAAATCAGATAAAAGATGCAAGTTTTATTGCAGAATTCCGGGATACGGGTTTGGTAAAGGGCTTATTGTCAGTGAGATCAGTGATAATATTGATGATGAAGCGCTGGACAATCTTTTGATTTTTTGCAGGCAGCTATCCATCGAAAGAGAAAAACCTTATATAAGGCTCAATCTTCATGATAATTCAAGTGCAGGGAAGAAAGCTCTTTCAATGAACGCTGAAAAAGGAAAGCCTTACGCATGGCAGATCAAAATTCAGAATAGCTTTAAGCTATTGAAAAAATTAGCTCCCATTTTTGATAAACGCATGAAAGAAAGTCAGTTCGATAACTTTTCCGGAACCATCAGACTCGATTTTTTCGATTCACAAGCGGATATGATATGGAACAGCGGCAAGCTCGAATCTATCGAGCCTGGAAACAATAAAGAGTGTGACAATACTTTCTGCATAAATTCCGATCTCTTCCCGGCTTTCTGTCTGGGCCACAGATCCTGGCAGGAGTTACAGAGTATCAGGCCGGATATTTTCCCCGCACCTCAATATGTAATGCCGGATCTCGCCCTTTCGTCAAATAAAACCGGTCTTTTGATGGATATTCTTTTTCCTCCTCGCAAGTCGTGGGTTTATGAGCAGTATTAAAAGCCTGGCAGAGCGGGATTTTAAGGTGCGTACAATTTTTAACTCAATGAAAATTTTTGTTATGACAACCGAAAATTAATCTTTGTGCTTGAGTTTCAAAAGCTCATCATCAATACCAAAACGGACAACATCAATACGCGAAGAATGCTGCGCTATAACCGCCCCGGTCATGGTCAGCATGTCAAACGGAAAAAAGCCCGGGGAATTGAAAAGGACGCTGGCATAACCCTTGCCTTCTTCAGCAGCAAGCAGGCCGCCTTCCAGAAGTGTTGTGATCATCTCACGGTCTTCTATTGAAAAAATTTCCCCTTTTTCATAACATCCTCTTCTGCTCGAATCTTTAATAACACCCCATGCGACAAATGAACGTATGGCATAACGGGCGTTTCTTGCAACCGTCTCCCTGTCGCCGTATTGCGCCTTTAATCTGTTGAATATCTGCTTTTGAGTGATCTTTTCCTGAAGGTTTAAAAGCCTGCCAACCTGTTTTGCCGCATTGAACCAGAAAGGATATTGAGCAGAAATAACCGCCCAGTGAAGCGGGAGCCATTTATCTTCCGGAAGCTTTCTGGCCAGTTTTAAAGCATCATTTCTGAAATCGACAAGTTCTTGATCAGGAGAAAACCAGGAGGAAAGAATGCCGATTGCCATTTTATATGTTATTTTACCGCGTGTTCCCTGTCCACCACTTGGCTTTTGAGTTGAAAGATATTCATCAAGTTCCTGCCGTATCCCGGCTTCGGGCATATCTGACAGCAGCATGGATGTCACCTTGTTCATCCATTCTATACGAATTACCTGCTTCATTCCGATTTTTTCATGTCTGCTGACCATATTATCCTGATCTCCGTTCAATTTTCACAAATGGCACAATGACTTCCTCAATCGATATCCCTCCGTGTCCTACGATAGTGTCATCTTTTTTTATAAATGCGTCTCTTTTTGCGGCTGTCAGAGGGTAATAATCCGCTGGCAGCCCAACCGGTTTCCATTCTCTGGCAAATCCGCAATCATTTAAAACTTTTGAACGCAGATCTGCAGTCGGATAAACCCGAACACGCTCACCTCGCGTCTCGGCAATCGATCCTTCCGAAAGCCGTCCTTTTCCCCTGCATTCGATATTTCCGTGATCGGATGTAAGCCATATTTTACAATTGTGATCAAGCAAATATTTTATCAGTAGATTCAAATATCCCTGGCTGGCCCATTGCCTGATCTGATTGTGCATTCCAGCAGCACCTAGCTGCATTCCATGCATTATTTTATCGACTTTATCGACGACCAGACCAATGGCCTTTGTTCTGCCCGGATTGAAAACAGACTCAAGGTCTTCAACAGGATCTCCATCACCCAGCCCGCGTTGGTAGGAAATATCGTGACGGGACAAACCGGCAGATTCCCAAAATTTTCGCCATAGCCCTCGTTCATTGTTCGTAGTGTTGATCGAGTTTGGGAAATAAAGTGGTATTCTGCCTGAAAACAGAGCTTGTCTGGATACCGAGGTCAAGGTCGGAATCCAGGCAAATATGGCAGATTCGCGAAAAATTATATCCGTTGTCTGCTCACAGATTACCTTTTTTAAAGTAATCCACTGGTCGAGTGCCAGCCCGTCGAGTACAATCAGAGCTAAACTGCCATTTTGGCAATCCTCCGATTCTCTGGACATTTTTCGTACAACATGGTGGAGCATCACCGGGCTGGTTGGAGGAAGGTTGATAAGCCCGGCATAGCAAATGTTCAGCCAGGAAGCGAAAGTTTCATTGAGACCGTCTCCAAGCTTGAGAAAACGCTGCATATTTTCTTCTGTCGAATCTGTATTAGTATGCATAAGTGCCGATGATTCTGCCCATTTCAAGGCAAAAGAAATCCAGTCAGAATAGCGCATATCATCAGCTAACTTCTGCTCCTCTATCAAATCAAATAACCGGGTGATTCTCATCTCTGTATTTTTACCCGGATCGACAATGCCGTTTTTTATCCACGAATCACTTTCCAGGATGCTCATGTCAAAGCCGGAATCATCAACACTGGCTGGTGTGAGTCGGCCTTCTATAAACAGGTTATCCACATAAACTCGAATATCCCGATGATCAAAAGGAAGATGGTCTGGCCCTTGATATTTGAGTCTATAGTCTTCCTGTCTTTCTTTTACCTGACCACATGCAGACAGGCTGGAAAGAAAAACAGGCCAGCGCTCCTGTAAAAAATCTAAAAAAACTTTTCCATCGACAATTATTTCAGAAAGCGGCCATCCGGCAAATTGATTCTGTCCGGCAAAAATTTGGACGAGTCGCTCAGTAAGCCTCTCAGGTATCTCAAACAAGTTGCAGTGAATACGCAAAAGAGTATTTAACAGTTCCACGTCGCCTGTTATCAATTCCGTTGTAATGCCGAACACATGACTTAATACAAAGTCTTTTGTCGCATTATCTCCTATACGACCTGGTAAATATTTTGCCTGAGCATCAAAAAGTGCATCCAGCAAACTGCGATCCAGGTTTTCTATCACCGGATAACTTAAATTGGGGAAAATCGAACCAAGATCAAAGGCCAGCTTTCGTTCGGCTTTCAACAAATCAAATGGCAGGTTTTCAACTTCAGCGTCCTGCAATCTCAATACGACAACAAGATCAGTATGTTTACCCCTATCCCATACAGTTCTGTAAGTGGATTCATACGCATAACGAAATTCAATGGAATCACTAAATTCTATCAGATCAAAGCCGCGTTTTCTCAATGCCACAGCGAGTTTTTCTTCGGTCAGCAGACCATCAGGATCGGATACTATGGTTAATCTGCTGATGTTCGGGACAAACTCTTTCAAAATTGTATCCCTCCAACCGCTCATTTCGATCTTCCCCCGATTTTTGTAACAATAAGCGCCCTGACTTCCGGAATAACCTGTCTGGCTGACTCTATTTCTTTGACCCATACGGATATTTCATCTTTCAGTTGTTTTTCCCGGTAGTTTCGCACTTCGTCAAGTCCTGTTTTTGTTCTGCTCTTCAATTACCTTGCAGATGCAG
The DNA here is from genome assembly GCA_030377965.1 of Desulfobacterales bacterium HSG16. Taxonomy (GTDB): domain Bacteria; phylum Desulfobacterota; class Desulfobacteria; order Desulfobacterales; family HSG16; genus JAUCGE01. Next base: position 17,515 of record JAUCGE010000022.1, on the reverse strand, counting down.
TTGTGAATTTTGCTGTATTGCCAGGATGATTCCATACTCTAATTATCCTTAAATTGTCTCTGCCATTTGTTGAATCCGAATTGCAGGTACGATGCGAGTTCTAATTTCGTTGTAAACTGCAATATCTACACCTTCACTCACTTCCAGTGAAACTGCCAGGCCATAGGCAATCGGGTTCTGAATTTTTCCTGCATCTTTTCGGCAATTCACTTTGATCTCAATCACCTCGCCATCCATGAACGGCTCTGCTTTCTGGCCTTCAAAAATTTCATGCTGAACGGTTCCTCGTCTTACAGCACGCCATCCGGTTGTTCCGCCGCACCCTTCTTTTCTATTTGTAGCGAGGGATACTCCACTGACTTCAAACCATAAACTTGAGATTCGGTATTTCTGCGTATTGGCTGCAATCGGAGACAGCCAGGCTAAAGTTACCGTCAAACGTCTCCACTCTCGACTGGAGCCAAGAGCTGGGGGGAGCGGCAGACGAAAAATGTGAGCGTTTCCATCCGAAAGTTGCCCAAAGCCCAGCAACGTCGCTCTTTGATCAGTGCAAGTCTGAACTCGATCCAATCGAGGTACGCCATAGCCCGTCCATCGACTTACAAGGCTTTGAAGCTGGCTGCTATTCTCAGGGTTGCGAAGCACGTCTGAAATTCGATTGCCAATATCGCCCCAACAACAGCCATGTACCAGCAGCGCCTTCAGCAGAGGTACTTCGAAGAGTGTGTGGTCTGCTGCATATGCCTGTTCGCTGAAAATTTGTTGCAGTGAGTCATAGCAAATTCCTGCTGCACGGCTGATCAATGCAGTGGCATTACTTGTACCACAGCAGTATGAAGTTGCATTCCGTTCACCAGCCAGACTGCTCGGAGATGCAACCTTGTTTCCGGGACTCGACAGCGATATGACCGGTTCGATAGTGACTTGTTCCGTTGGTCTCAACGACAATCGATACAATTGTTTACCACCATTGAACATTACGTCGGGCTTTACCGCTCGGCGATATCCTCCTCCGAATGAAGACACAGGGCTTGGAAGAACTCGTTCAAAAGGATCTAATCTGGCTCCCAGGATGCCTACTTCAGATGCATCACAATGGACAGCACCGACCGTAAGTCCGTTAATGGATTCTGCCGGAGAGAGCAACCTTCTGTATCGTGCATCCTTGTAAATGGCCTTGACCGTTTCAGCTTCCAGTTCACCTGGCTGTAAAATTTCAAAATCATCTTGAGAACATCCTATGGAAATTGATGTCGGATGATTTCCGGCACTGACGATAAATAGAACACCATACTTGACACTCAACCAGTCTATCAGCCTTGCCATAGGACTCATTGAGTGCGTGAACTGTCTGCTTCGATCACCAACGGACAAATTGATGATTTTGACTTGCGGGGCAACGGGTTTTTCCCCCTGGTCTCCTTCAAAAATCCTTTTAACAGATCTATGAATAAGGTCAACGGCAAGACAATTTTCCGGAATTCCTTCGGGGCGGGGTGTACTCGACCACGGAATCGGTTTCATTATTGGGCGAATATAAATGGGGCTGGCCAGCGGTATTGTTCCTCCATCCAGATCACCATGAACGATAAGTGATGCCATCGATGTTCCATGCCTGCGTTCTATCGCTGCATAATCCGTCTCCCAGTCATCAGGATCGTCTATTTGAATTCGCCCTGCCAATAACCGATGGTTAGCCAGAGGCAGCCCATCCAGAAGTGCAATTACCGGGTGTCCTCCAGGTGAAGGCATATCTTCAAAATCAGAGATTTCCACTTTGCCTTCCTGTGGTTTGTCACCTGTAACCACCTGACCAACTGGCCGGAAAAACATGATACTTTCGCACTTGACCAATTCTGTGCCGGGATTTTCCACGATAGATCGGATGGCGTTTGCTGGCAGTTCAGCCAGCAGACCATGATAGGCAATGCCTTCAATGATGGATTGACCCAGGACGCGACCGCCTGATTGTTGCACGAGAGCCATAACCTGCCCAGCGCTTGACTCTCGAATTTTCTCATTTTCGCGAAACCAGAGTTCCGCCTCGAACCTGACAATTCGATCCCTGTCATATTCAAGGGTTTCAACCCAGATATCGATCAATCCCGTTTCAAAAAGCCTGTCTTGAATATCCCATCGACGTATGTCTTTGAGATGAAGAAATATATCTCGAAATTTGGTCAGACCACGTTCGAACTGCATACCGGAATCGGCTTGATAACGTCGCCACAAAGACAACATTTCATCCAATGCTCTTTGATTGGTCATGACGAGATAGAAACGGCCACTCAGTTCTTTGTCCATTTTTTTTTCATCATAGAAATCCTGATCCGGAACGATTTCGTCAATCTCAAGTTCACCCATCCATTCAAGGCCATCGATACGCTTCACCGCATTTGCAAAATTATCGACAGATCCAACCGTCTCAATAACAAGAACCTGTTCAGAATCGATACCCGCCATGTTTTGCATGATCTCGACTCGACGTGCATTGAATGCCTTTTGAAGTCGGTCGAAAATAGGAGAAAGCCTTTTTCCCTGTCGCTGGTGGGATGGCAGGTGAACATCTCCTCTTCCACCGCCAAGAGAAGATCGGGATGCTGCTTCAGGTGTGGGGAAAAACAATAGCGGGAGTTCAGGCATTCTTGATCTCCTTACTTTCCTGGTGAGCCACTTTCACGGACATTGCAGACCAGTGTCGGAGGGTTTTGGATACTATATCCTTCATATTTGCATTCGGCTGTTCCAAAACATATTGCCTGAAAATCATGGTGCTGAACTCTTCGACTTCAGCGAAATTGTATCCTGTCAAACGTTTAGCAAGAGTACCGGAAGTATAGCCTAAAGACATATCGATTCGGTGTTTGAATTTGTCGAACCATTCGGCCAGGCGGGTACGAGTCGGGCGAGGCAGATTCATACGAACCTGAAATCTGCGCCACACCGCTCGATCCAGCAATTCAGGGTGGTTAGTTGCGCCGATGACCATAACATGGCTTGGCAGATTATCGATCTGAAGCAGCAACGAACTGACAACCCTTTTGATTTCGCCAGTCTCGTGAAGATCACCTCGCTCTTTGCCAAGTGTTTCGAACTCATCGAAAAATAGAACACATTGCCTGGTGGATACATATTCAAACAGCTTCTTCAGGCGAACAGCAGTTTCTCCAAGGTATGTACCAACAACACTTTCGTAACGAACCACCAACAACGGCACAACGAGTGCCTCTGCCAGCGCCTCGGCAAGTGAAGTCTTGCCATTACCGGGTGGGCCAATGAGCAGCAGACGGTTACGCGGTTCCAGATTGTAGGATCTGAGAAGATCGGCCCTATGGTGTTCCTGAATCAGACTCTGGCAAACCCTCATCACTTCCTCTGGCAGGATCAGATCAGACAATTTTCGCTGCGGCATGATCTCATGAAACAGATTTTCATTGCGATGATCAAGCATATACCCACCTTTGGCATCAGGACGTTCAACTGGTGCGGTATTCAGCAATTCTTCAAGTTTTGCAGCCAGAACTTTATGCTGTTTTGATCGTTCTTCGGCAATGATCGCCTCGACAACCTTTCTGAATGTGGCCTTGTCACTCCGCATCCCGGACTGAACAAGGCGAACTATAAGATCCGCTCTTGCCATCACTCGCCTTCCTTTCTTGTTATCGTCTGGTCGTACCGCATGAACAGTTTCTGAATTTTACAGGCACTCTCAGCAAAAAAAACATATTGTCTCTGGAAGCGGACTTCTTCCTTGCGGTTTCCTTTTCGTGCATCAATCATTAGCTTTCCTCCCAATCATCAGGCAGATAAAAAAAGTAAAATGCGTAAAAACTGTGCATTGAAAAATCAAGCTTGAAGTATGCTCATCAATCATTCCATATCAGATTTACCCGGCCATAATATAGATAAAACCTCAATATCCGGAACCCTGAAATCAAGGTCCAATTTTTTTAAATTTTTACTGAGAAATGAATTTGCTCTGTTTATTTCTTCCTGAACATCTTCAGGTTTTCGTGATTTATCACGCATGACATCTTTGCGAACAGGCAGTTTGTTCAGATATTTCAACAATTCCCAGTCTCTCATCATTTCAAAATTATCTTCACTTTGAATTTTCACGGCAACAATTACATCAGGCTTAAATGCTCCCTCTGTGACTCGATCAATCACTCGGAAAATAATTATCGCTTTCGATAGGATATTTTCAGGAATCGTTGCAAATGCACTATCTATAGTCTTTGTCTGTTCAAGGGCTTTATCCACTATTTTATGGCCTACACCCAACAATCGATTCCTTGCATCCTGAGATCTGTCGCTCCGGTCAAATGTCATGTTCGTATATCGAGGCCGGATAGCCGGACCAGTTTTCCAGACATCCGGCGTCTTGAATGTAAGGCTGCCTTCTTCACCTGCTGTGATTCTTCGACCATTTAAAGATAGAGCTGATTCGAAAAACGGGCGCAGATCGGGCAAGTCAGCTCTGGGGATTTGATCAGAAACCTTCTTGAAATCGAATTTATTCACATTGCCAATCAGATCGCGGACAGTTTCCAATACGTCTTTACCACCAAAAGTTGCTGCTTTTTGATCAAACCAGTTTGAAATATCTTCAGGTTCAGTCTGATTCGCTTCAACAAAGATATCACGAAAGAATGATGGTGATGTCATTCCAAGTACGAGTTGAAACATATCCTCTGGTTCAGGCATTACCTCTCTGAATGCACTATTGATACGATCAATTTTGTCATTCAATTTATCCCATATTCGAGTTTCAACTGTATCCGGGTTTCGAAGAATCAAAACCTCTACCTGTCGGTTCTGACCAATTCTAACCAATCTGCCGACACGTTGATGCATTCGCATTGGATTCCAAGGCATATCCACATGAACCAGGGTATAACAATTTTCCTGAAGATCTATTCCCTCGCCGCCTGCCTCGGTTGCAACCAAAAATCTGACCTTTCCTGAGTTAAAATCTTCAGCAGCTTCTTTCTTAGATTTAGTGAGAGAAACCATATCCCCATCGGAACAAATTACCTCATCCGCTCTTCTATCTCCATTTATAAAGGTTACACAATCATCACCAAACTGTTTGATTAAAGCGGACATGAGCAGGGATTGAGTGGCTTTATATTCTGTAAAAAAAAGAACAGAACGATCTTTGAATTGGTTTTTAAGCACTTCCAGCGCTCTGTTAATTTTGGTTTCTTCGCTGATGATCTCGGAGGCTTCAAGAAGTTCCTGAAGCGCTGATTCCTCGTTTACAACCAGATGAAGTTGCGAGGTGATGAGCATAATCTCCTCTTCAATCTGAGCCATTTTGTCCTGAGCGACTTCATTGTCAAGTTCATTTTCCTCCAAATCCTGATAGCTTCGCATCTTTTTCTGATAGTTTTGCAATTTTTCCCGGCTCTCACGGATTCTTTCCAGACGGCCTCTTATAGCACGGCGGATCGCTGCGACAGAACTGGATGCAAGTTTTTGCATTGAAATCAGAACCAGCATGGCAGCATTACTCATAGTTTCAGATAAGTTTGAGGCATATGCCCTGCCTTCCACAATAAATTCACTGAGCATGTCATAGAATCGCTGTTCATATTCGGAATAAAAATATGTTTCCGAATTGACAACAGGTTCTTGAAAAATACGTTTACCGTCCAAATACGTAACATTATATTTATTGTTACGTATCATCACTTCTTTTAGAGAATTCAGTTGTTCAGAAATGGGGCGGTTGTTATCAAATAGATCCGGTCGCAGTAATTGAAGAAGTGAAACGAATCCATAATCCTTTCCCCGATGAGGTGTGCCGGTAAAAAAAATCATCGACTGGATGCAATTGTTTTCTCGAAGCTGCCTGACCAGTTGATACCCCAAAGTCAGGCCCTGATGCTCGTCTGCATTCAGATGATGTCCTTCGTCCACTATTAATAAATCCCAGGGTTCACTTTCAAGAAGACGCTGGTGGCGATCATTTTTGTCAAGTTTCAAGGTATGAAGGGATGCAATAACCTGGTTATGGGTTTCCCAAAAAGAAGAGTTTTTTGTATCCGCTGCCGTGACATAATTTGCAGCCCGAATGTCAAACATCTCTTTTAATCGTATCTGCCATTGTGAAACCAATGAAGCAGGACACATAATAAGTAAACGTTTAACCTTCCCGCTGGCAATAAGCGGTGTCAATATAAGACCAGCCTCTATTGTTTTTCCCAAGCCAACATCATCCGCTACGAGCCAATGCATTGGCCATTCTTTATTTACTTGACGACAAACCCATAGCTGATGGGGAAATAATTGAATTTGAGAACGAGCAAATACACCCCACATATCATTTATGGAACAAATTGCCTCGGCCTGAACTCTGTTTATTACTTCCAATGGAATATCCCACTCATCTCGTTCCAGGCGTTGTGTCAGAGACGGACATAATTTCAAGTCTTCTTTTGCACATTCCTCAATATTTTGAACAAACCTTACAATAACCGTAGCACCCATGTCTGTAATGACATTGCCGGTTCCAAGTTTAGAATGACGTACAATGTCATCTTTTTCAAATTGGTTCATGATAATTCCTCTTCCTCTTGCATATCCGGACGTGATTCATTAAAAAATTTGTTCCACAAAGCATCATCTCCAGCAATCAGTAGTAGCGGAATATCAAATGATTTCAAAAAATCCGCTTTTTCATCACCCAGGTGTTTTACTAAAAACTCATAAATCTGAATTGATTGAACCTCTCTTTTTGAATTTTCAAGGGAAGGACATCCAAGTTGTTCAATAAGATTTCGTACCCGCTTGACCGGGACATAACAATGCCTGTAAGCATTTTTATTCTTTAAAATGCCATTTCTGATAAGCTCACGCATAATGAACAATGCACCGATGCCTAAAACTTTTGATATTGGCGGCGCATCAGGGCCTCCGCCTTGAAAATGTTCACTTGCTCTTGGTGCTGTTATCTGATCTAAAGAAAAAGATTCTTGGAGGTTATTGACTGCAAGAAATGCATCGACGTAATCATCCAGCCATCGGGAAATTATGAACATGCCGATCAATTGTTTCATCCAATGGAAATATTCAATATCCTGACTTTGCGCATCTATGTATTCCTCAAAAGTTTTTAACCATTCATGGGGTTGTCTGTCTGCCCTCGCAAGACGGGAAAGCCAATTACGCTTTATACAAAATTTAATAAATTCGCGATTTGCGTCAATTCCACTCCTTCCAATCGTTTGTAAAACGCCAGTTAAAAACAATGTTAACCATTCCACTCGATCTTTTTCATTTTCAAGCCCATTTTTTCCAATTTTATAAAATTTCCCTCCCACATAAAGTCGTTTTTCGTATTTTCGTATTTCTTTTTTTCTGTTTCCTTTCCACCAGTCGAATATCCTGTTGAGGATAGAAGAAGGATCTTTCCTTATATGTTGAGTGGAGATACTTTCATGTTCGTAATTTAAAGATTCTTTTGAATATCCCAGTTTTCCTATAAGCTCAAGTTGTTCATGCCCTTTGAGTTTGTCAAAATAGGCAGATGAACGCCTATCTCGCATCGCATCAACATTAGTTCGAATCCAATCCGGCAACTTTTCATCTTGTAAAATTATTCCTACTTTTCTACCGAGTTCTCCATGTAATAAATAATAGAGAGCATGAGTTCTCTTTTCTTTATTTCCTGAGCTTCTGATCCACTGAGCCAAAACCCTGGACTGCGCTTCCATTTGGGGACGACAAGCCTTGAAAAATAAAATGGAATTATCCTGATAATCCTCATGTAATACTCTATCGTCCGGTGCAAATCGTGCCCGCATTGCTTCTTCATCTTCGTTCTTTATTACCAATAGAACTCTTGCAGTTTGGTAAGTTCCGTTTTTTGATTTAAAAAGAATCGTTTTCAAAAAATCTTTTAACTCCTTGCCTTCATGACATATTTCAGAGCGTCCTTTTTCAAGTTCATCAAAAAAATCCCGCGTGACTATCTTTCCAAAACAATTTGCTGTCTCTGGAGAAATAGTCTCTTCATCGTTGAGATGCCACTCCATAATTCTTTTCAGTTCAAGAGGTTCACGCTTCCAGCCAGTTGGAAACAATTTCCCCATGATTGAGCCGACACAGGAATAGGATACGATCTCTCCGGGTTTCACTCTTTCAAAAAAAGGCTCCCATTTTGATATCTCATGGAAAACATCTGGTCTGATATCGATAATTCCCTTAGCATTATAACGAACGTTCCTTTGGTTAGTTAGACATTGGTAATTGCCCTTGAGTCCGGTTGGCAGGGCTTTCATAGTTTTCAATAAGTACGCCATCCCGCAATCTTCGTTCCAGAGAAATATTTTAATCAACTTACTTGAACTTTGATAATCACTCAATTTGTAAATATCTTTTCCGAAAACACTCCATACTGATTCCCAAAACTGATATAAAGATGTATTTTGTTTTATCATGCCCAATGTATCACAAAATTTTGCCCAATCGTCATTAGAAGCTTTAAATAAGTCACTTAATGCCTGGCCTAATTCGAAACCAAACTCTAATGCTACTTTGGTGTTTGCATCAACATCACTTGCGAGCTGTGCTCTTCCAATATCGAGGGCAAAACGGCCATTAACAGCAAATCCGGCTTTAATCTTCTCTTTGGTGGGGGCAGTAACCCAAAACGTAGGGAAATAATCCGGAAGTTTCTCAATACTGGTTGTTCCTATGGCCATCAGAAGAGCATTGGATTCTTTACCTCGAAATATGACAAAATTTGTAATCTCTTCACATTCAAGAGAAAGTTGTATCTTTCCGGTAAAAATATGCTGACAATCCATTAATGATTTTTCATGCCATGCAATATGTTTGGAATTTTTCTGATTATCTCGTAACTCACAATTCTTGATTTTACGTGAAAAAATGAGCAATAAAGGAATGTATTTTCTAAACGGGGCTACTACCTCAGAGATTAATTCAGGTTTATTGTCTCTTGCTTTCAGTTCAAAGATAGTGCCTGTATTTCCTGATTCGTTGTATTCATTCAATTGCCTTTGCAGCTTTTTTTTGACGTCTTCGGGCTTCAAGGCTTTTGGAAAAAAACCACCTACTACTTCGAAACCTAACTGACCACTCAAAATTTTTGGTTTATCTGTCAAGAGAAATACACTCTTAAACCCAAGTCCATATTTTCCGGTGACGTTCTTTTCTCTGCTCCCTTTGTCAGAAGATGAAAGAAATAACATGTTTTCCAGATCGGCATCATAGCATCGTTTTTTTCCCATTTCAATGGAAAAACCCCCTCGGCGGAATTCATTAATTTGTCTTCCCCAATGCATCCAAACAAGCTTTTTTTCATCCCATTTGATCTTCACATGATCTAAAAAAGGTGAAGACGTAGAGTCGTTGAGCATTTCTGAAAGTTCAAGAGCCGCGTCATCCGAGTTTTGAAATAATTCAAACGTGATAGAAGTTTGTGTATATTGAAATTCTTTTTCCATTTTATGTCGGACAGCCTCAAGACTTTCCCGCTTTATTTCAGGATCGTTTTCAATAGTTTTTCGTAATTTTTTCTTTGTATTTTCTATTTCCTCTTTTATGGATTTATTATCAATATGTTGACTATAATATGTGGTATGTTCTACCTCTACCAGTTTGCGTCGAAGTTTGTTCCAATTTTCTATAATTTCCCGAAGCTTAGGAATACGGACACTGCCAAGTTGTTTAAAATAAAGAAATGCATTTTCCAGAATCTGATGTTGGACAATTTTAAGATCTAATTGACCACTTTGGGAAAGGTCATCCCACAGCTTTTTTAGATTGTTCGGTTTTCTACAATACACTTTATCTATCAAAATTCGGGCGGATTCGTAAAAAACTTCTATTAATTCTTGTTTGGTAAGCGATGAAGGATCAATATGACGGAAGGTGACTATGTAGCATCGGTAATTTTTTATATGACAGAATCGAAAATTACCAATGAAGATATTTGTATAAGTGTCATTGACTTTGGCGGAAAAAAGTTCCCCCATCAAATTCGAAATATTATGTTCATCATTCTCCATTGGATGAAAATATATATGGAATCGCTGTTTCTCCATTGCATCATGAATACTTTCATTTGCCCCGCTCCCATAAAGATTTTCGAGGGGGTCCCAGTCGATCACACCTCTAAAGCCCTCTATACTCCAAGGAAGCAGGTACTCTTCAGCCAATTTTTTTATATCCTTGTCATCCCCAAGAAGTGAAATAAATCCACCGACAACCTGACTTGGTACACGATTCTCTAATTCCTGAAAATATTTTTTTAAACTTATATCACGAGTGGAGTTTCTTTTCTTTATCTTCTCGCTCGCTGGTTGATTTTTATTAAGTTTTCTCATTATTATACATTGAGTTGAGTTTAAGAGAAATTTTTCATCGATTCCTTGATATTCAAAGCTAAGAAAGTGGGTTGACACCCATTCTCCTATTCTATTGAGCAGTTTTATTTTTTTCAGGAATTCAATTTTAAAATTGTCACTTTTAATAAATGAATCAAGGTACCAGTTAAATATCTCCAGTATGTCCTTCTTCTCCCGGCTATCAACTTGCTTATGCTTTTGAGTCAAGAATTTAAGACAAGAAATGATTCTCTTGATATCTATCTTTTTTATCAGATTAGGTAGAAAGTGACGCTCAACCGACAGCCTTCTTTCTTCATTGCTCAATGTTCGTAATATGCTGATTGCCGGAAGTAAGTCAGGTTGGGCATCGTCAAATGCCTTCAAAAGATATTCTAACTTTGAAGGATTTATTTCTAGCTGATTCAGTTTACCGACATGATATTTTCCAAAATCATTTAGACAGAGACCAAGTGCTTCTAATGATTCGTCCGTTGAAAGAAATAGTGTTTCTTTCATAAAGACAAAGGCTTCGTGATCTCTAACATCTTGATTTAAATGTTTAATACAAAAGAATGCCCCTTCCAAATCTGGATCGGATAAAAGACGAACGATTTCATCTTCAATTTGAGGCAGATAAATAATATCTTTAGGGGCGATTGCAACCTTAGAAATCGGAAGCCATTTGCTTTCTTTTAACTTTTTTAATATGTCAGATTCAAGCCTTGTATTTTGTTTCCGAATTCTGTGCAAAGCATTTAAAATTTCCATGCAAAATCGATCTGGTTTTTCTTGATCACATATAATATTTAAAATTGCTTTATCATTCCCAAGCTTTAAACTATTTCTATATCTTTTATCTAATGATATATCACTCGTTTTTTTGATCACTCTTAGACGATTTTTCATTGCGGATGGAACTGATAGATTTTTTTCAACTTCATAATAATCCAATCTGATAACGTTTACAAGTAACCCACTAACTGTTTCGTGGAGTGGAAGTTGACACCATAACTTATCATCTTGAATCCTTTTCAGAAGTTCATTTCGTTCATTCCGACTCAAATCAAGATCTGACAACCATTCAACCCCTTCTTTCTTTAGGATATCTTGTAATAGCTTTTCAACAGTATTGAAATCTATATGCCGAATTCTCAATTGTTCTGCTCGTTGGGGGCTGATTACATCTGATAGCTCTTTATTGAGCCATCGCCATTCTTCTCCAAGTTTTTGCATAGTCGAATGCGCTATCTTATCCAGCAGGCTCGCATATTCAACCTGGGGTTCTCTTAATAGAGCTGTTTGAATATCATTAAAATTCACATCAGTCCCATGCAACAGATAACGTATAACTTTGAGATATTTATCTGTTGAAATATCTCCTGGTTTTTCTTGAAGTCGATTCAGAATATCCTTACGTTTTTCAGGTCTATTTAATCGGGGTCTTTTTTCCAAAATTTCGAAGCATGTTTTTTTTCCACAGTTCGGGGGGCTTTCACGGCTAAAAAGTATTTGAAAAGGTTTTAAGTCTGATGATTCAACAAGCCGATAATATACTTTATCCTGTAAAGCGTTCTGCAACGGAGCTGCATAAGAAGATCCGCCAGCAAATAACTGCTGGCTGAGTTCAAACTCTTCCAGATCATTCCAACAGAATAGCTGTTCTTTCTCATTTGTATAAAATCTACATAAAAACAGAGGGTATCTCCCTAAATTCAATCTTTTCTGATCGACAGATCCGCTTGTTTTATCAATTACTCTTAATGCAAATACTGATTTTTTGGGCAGAGGGATATCATCTTCACGGGTTAAATATTTGAAAATTTCAACAGAATCTTTAATCGATAACTTACCGCCGTGATCATCTGTCAAATCATCTGGTAAAATTAAACAACTTACATTTTCTTTGAATAAATCATTAAAAACTCTGCTTGCATACTTGTCAAGACCTTTCACCGGAAATGAAACCCAATACTTTTTGTCGATCAATTTAATAATAGTCTTAAGTTGATCGGCGAGATTCTTGAGTTTTTCCAAACCGCAAGATTTTATAAATTCTTTTATTTTTTTGCTCAATAGCTCCGATGCAGTTGGTGGCAAAGGCCGCTCATTGCTAAGAAAATCAGCAAGGTAAGTAAGTCTATTTTTATCAGCAAAAGTCATATTTTCAATGGAATTAAGCATCTTATCAAACAAATGCTCTTGCTCTCGCCATCGAAGCGGGCTTTTTGAAGATAAACAAGGATAATTTTCGTATGTGACAAACTCCTTTTTGCATAGTTCTGATAAAATGGGAAAAACCTTGAATGGCCTATCTGTAAAATTATCGGATGGAACAGGCAGTTTTAATATTATTTCGTTCGATTTGATCAGACACCAACCTTTTTTATCTTTATCTCCATCCTTTCCTGAAAGACGATAGAACCACTTATCTTTATTGCATAATTTTGATTCATTATTTTTATAAAAATCAGTTTCGGATATTGTACGCGTGAGGTTACTGACTTGTTTTGATGTCAAATTTGAATTATGGACAAACTCATATAAAGCTGGCAACACTAATGGATATAGACCTTTGTCCATTAATTGTTTATTCCATTGATCTTTAACACTTTCATTTTCCATGCCGCGTGAATAAATATCTTTCCTTCCAGCGTCCAAAAAAAAATGTCCGTGGAGCAAGACCTGAACATCCATATTCCCCTGATTCTTTGACTCCGAAACTATCTTTGCAAGCGGAAGAAAAAATGCACGGCGAATTTGAAGATTAAGATTTTCTTGTTGGTTTCCGATTCGAAGTATGGAAAACACTACCGCACAATGAGGCTCTGCTTTTTCAGGTTCATCCTTAGAAGCACCAGTCTCATTATCTAAAGTAGCAGTTATAGGCCAGCTTTCATCATTTTTTAACTTTGTAAATACTGGATCAGAAAGCAACTTTTCTTTTCCTGCAAATTCCATTGATAGCCCAATTTTTTTCTTAGAAACAAGCTTGTCTGAGGAAAATGAAATTTCCCCTCGAATGGGTTCTTCCTTGGAAGCAGGAACAATATCAGGAAATCTACATTTTAAAGCAGTTGGGGCATTTTTTATTGTCGATTCCCTCATGAATTTTTCTTTTTCCCATGTCCAAATCGTTATCGAATTAAGAAATCGTAACAAGGGCATCAAAACTGCAACCTTTTGAGGCAGTTCAGGGACAAAGAACTTGCTGATATCCCAGCTTCTTTCTTCTACAATCGCGGCTTTTCCATTTAACTGCTGTTCTGTCCGTAATGGAACAACTAAACAAAACCATCGTTCGCAACCGTGATTCCAGGTTTCAATTTGTTTGTTCAGAAAAGAGCATGCATCACGGCTATCATTCCAATCATCATGTATGTTCATACCGCCTGACCATGGATTAAGCAGTTCACCTTTGAACCCATTATCTTTTGCTGCTGGCTGGTTCGATGATGCAAGAAAAAAAAATGCTTCGCAAAGATGAAACACACTTTTCATACCAAGCCCGAATTTGCCAATGGAACTAAGATCACCACCTTTCGTTCCAACATCCATGTAACCTATGGCTTTTTCATTGGTTGAGGTAAACTCACCATTATTAAGAAAAACGATGGCAGGAGAACAAAGCAAAGGATGGAGTCCTTGAGGCCAATTATCCATCCACCCCACATGAAACTGAGTGGCACCTGCATCATCGGCATTCTGAATCAGTTCTTTCAAGATAGAGTGAAAATCATACTGATCCCATAATATTCTTCTAAGTCCCTGAATTGTATTTATTATTAATTCTGTCATAATTATCTTTCAATTTGAATTTTAAAGAATACGGGCTTTCTTCCTTTGCCAGTTTACAGTTGTGAAAAATTGTACCCGAAAAAGGGCATTTTGAAAAGCAAATTTTCAGGAGGCAGACCTGCCATGCCTTTGCAGATTTGGAGAAATTGTATCCCTCCAACCGCTCATTTCGATCTTCCCCCGATTTTTGTAACAATAAGCGCCCTGACTTCCGGAATAACCTGTCTGGCTGACTCTATTTCTTTGACCCATACGGATATTTCATCTTTCAGTTGTTTTTCCCGGTAGTTTCGCACTTCGTCAAGTCCTGTTTTTGCATTGGCTTTTCTGCGATATTCAAAAGCGTATTCGGCTCTCTCAGACTCTTTATTCAAAGAAGCTGTATGTTCACGCATCAATTCATCGAATAGATATTTTCCCGAATCTTCGGCAACTTCCCACAGCCATTCGTAAGCATTTCTTGAATCTTCCATTGACAGAGTCTGGATAACAGACAATTTTGAATCATTGATTTTATCCCATATGTGATTTGCTGTCGGCAGAAATACTTTGCCGTCTTCGTTGGAAAATACACTTAAAAACCGTCGTCTGACAGAAGGAATTTTCAATGATGATTCTGTTTGAAGACTACTTGCTGAAATACTGATTTCAAATAATCCCCAATAACCGGTAATGTTTTCAGGTAAATCTTTTATATGAACCAGAAAAATCGACTCTCCTTCCATGACCTGGGGCAGGTTTTCAGCCAGTTCTCTGACGCGGGGATTTTCCAGATTTACAAGTCTGGCGCTGCAAAATTCTGCATCACGGGAGTTGAAAACCGTCTTTTTGTGATGTTTGCCGTCAGGCCAGATTAAATTCCACCATGATTGTTCAGCTGATGCCGATCCTCCATGAGATTTCAGGTAGGAGACGGTCATTCGTTCCAGCCAGTAAGGCAGAGGATGGGATCGAAGCCGTTCTGCGGCCTGTAGATCCGGATTATCCGAAATTCCATAGATGACCGAACTTTTTCTTGCCTCACTTATTTCCTGCTCTATTCGATCTGTGGTTTTCTGTGCGGCTTTTTCAACTTCGTCAGGATTCAGGACAGCCGTGGCAAACATTCCCTCAAATATCTCTCCAGCCTGCGCGGAATCGAGGACATCACCTGTCTTGTCGATTCCAAATTCTTCAAAAATTACCGAGAGTTTTTCCTCTAAAACTTCACGAACCCTGTATTCGACTGATTCCTCGAACACAAAGTTGATTGCACGAACAGTCTCCGGCTGGCCAATTCGATCTATCCTTCCTATCCGCTGTTCGAGCCTCATGGGATTCCAGGGAATATCATAATTTATGATGATATGACAAAATTGAAGATTCAGCCCTTCTCCACCGGCATCCGTGGAAATCAATACACGGGTTTCAGCTCGGAAGGAATCCTGAACCAGCCTGCGCTCTTCCATGCCCAACGACCCGTTGAGGCAGACAACCGACATCCCCCTGGCCTCAAGGAATGATTTCAACATTTCCTGGGTCGGCACAAACTCGGTAAAAATCAGAATTTTCAAGTCAGAGTCGTTTTCTTCGGACTGTAAGCGATAAATCCAGTCGAGAAGGCATTCAGCTTTTGCATCAGGGCCGGTCTGCTCGCACTCGATTGCTATATTCAAAAGAGCTTCCACCTGAGCCACTTCGTGTTCGAGAGCTGCAACATGGAATTGTAAAAGCTCGTCGAGAAGTTCCTGTCCATCCATGTCGTAAATAGATTCGAACTCGGATTCAAGACTCTCGATATCATCGAGTCTTTCGCTTATGGACCGCTTCTGATCTTTTATCGCCGCAATTCGTCTCTCAAGCGTTGTCCGAATAGCCTTTGTACTCGATACCACCAGCCGCTGCATGAGAATCATCAGAAAACCGATATGATGTTTTCTCTCTTTTATCGCCTGATTATAACCTTCCCGCACATACTCGGTCACTGACTCATATAGAAATTTCTGAAGCCTGTGATGATTCTGCCAGCGAACTTGAGCCATTTCCGTCCGTCTTGGCTTGAACAGCGGCTGCCCATCCGCATTAACGGCCTTTCGTTTTTCAGTCCGGACAACATAGGGCGCAACCCGATCCCGTGTAATACTTTCGATATCGGGAAAGGCTCTGTAATCCAGAAGGCTGATCAATCTATGGAAAGCGTCAGTCTTTCCCTGGTGAGGCGTTGCAGAAAGCAGCAACAGGCAAGGAGCTGCCTCGGCAAGTCCCCTTCCCAGCCTGTGGCGGGCAACCTGATCGGTACTTCCCCCAAGACGATGCGCCTCATCCACGATGATCAGATCCCAATTTGCTGCCACAAGATCTTCAAACCGGCTTTTATTATATTCGGCAATGCGCTCCTTTGACCACCCTCGACGTTTTTCCAGCGGCTTGACCGAATCGAGGGATACAATCACCTGATCGAACATTGTCCAGGGTGTCGATGATTTTCCTGATGTAACCCTGCCGAGAGTTTTTAAATCTTCACCCAGGATCAACTGAAATTCTTCATTGAAATGAATCCGCATTTCGGAAATCCACTGGGTCGCAATCCCTTTGGGAGCCACTATGAGAATACGGCGTACAAGACCGCGCAACTTGAGTTCACTCAAGACCAGTCCAGCTTCGATGGTTTTTCCAAGACCGACTTCATCGGCAAAAAGATAACGAATCCGATCTCCTGCCATAGCTCTGGAAAGGGCTGTAATCTGATGGGGCAGAGCGATGACATTCGATTCCATCGGAGCCAGAAATACATGCCCCCCATCAGCGTTGACGCTTCCTTCGAGAACATCGGCAACCTTTGCGGCTGCGGCCAGGTAAGATATATGATGCCGTTTTGTTTCCGGATCAAATTTTTCACTGACCGGATCGAGAGCCGATTCCGGAATTTTCACAACGGAATCACTTGACGGAAGCCAGACACGATAAACTTTTTGCCCCCACAGGCTCTGCTCTTCAATTACTTTGCAGATGCAGTTGTGTATTTTGCTGTATTGCCAGGATGATTCCATACTTTTATTATCCTCAACTGTTACCTGTTGAATTCGGATTGCAGGTTTCTTTTTATTTTTCAGCCGCTTGATCTTTAAGCATATGGACCCGCTTTCGTTTCACCGGGAAAATTTTCATTTATCGATTCCATCCATTCATGTCAATGTTTTTGATCTGTATCACTGTTTTTCAAGCTTTTCACGAACTTCATTCTGTTTGTTATTCCGTTTTTGAGTAAATGCCTTGACTCTGTTACAAATTATCAATAAAATTGCCCTGACTTTGTTACAAAATCAATAAAGGGGGATGGTTCATGTTTCACAGAAATATTTTAAAAAAGCTTTGGGCAT